>NZ_BMVN01000034.1:0-103794 GCF_014650735.1 Streptomyces canarius | reverse complement strand
TGAAGGCGTACGTGTAGTAGCCCTGCACGGTGCCGGTGTGACCGTAGACCGTCACGCCGCAGGACAGTTTCCTGCCCCGCAGGCCGAGTCCGTAGGACTGGGTGCCGTCCGCGTTCACCGGGACCATGCTCATCATCTCCCGCAACTGCGGCTGCGGGACGAGCTTGCCGGTGACGATCGCGGCGAAGAACCGGTTCAGATCCGCCGAGTTCGAGATCACCGCGCCGGCGGACTGAGCCCATGAGACGGTCTGCTCGGTGGAGTCCACCAGCGGCAGAGTGGTGTCGTCGTCGCGGACGTACCCCCGCGCGTAGGAGCCGGTGATGGTCGTCCGCGGATGCACGTAGGAGGTGTTCTTCAGGCCGAGCGGCTGGAAGATCCGCTGCTCGTACTGCGTGGCCATCGGCACACCGGTGACGTGCTCGATCAGCTGGCCCAGCACCACGAAGTTGGTGTTGGAATAGCTGTAGGCGGCGCCTGGCTGGTTGGTGGGCTGGTGCGCGGTCGAGAGGTCGATCAGTTCCTGGAACGTGAACACCTTGTTCCGGACCGCCTCGAAGCCCGGGACGGTGTGGTAGAACATGTCGTTCGTGTAGTCCCACAAGCCACTGCGATGGCTCAGCAAGTGCCGCACCGTGATGCGGTCGTCCGGCAGCGGCTTGGGGAGGTAGTCGTTCGCCGGCGCGTCCAGGTCGATACGTCCCTCGGCGACGAGTTGCATCAGCACCACGGTGGTGAAGGTCTTGCTGACGCTGCCGACGCGGAACCTGCGGTCGGCGTCCATCGCCGTGCCGGCCGCGGTGTCCGCCTTCCCCACGGCGATCCGGTAGCTGGAGGCCCCCGAGTCGATGCGGGTGAGCGCGCCAGGCGCCCCGTTGGCCATCGCCTGCTTCTGCACGGCGAGCACACCCGTGACCGACGGGCTGGGAAGGCTGGTGGTGGCGGCGCCGGCGGGCGTCACGGCCACGGCAGCCATCACGACGGTACCTGCGAGCACGACGCCCGCGTTCTTGATGCGCATCCGATTCTTTCTGACGTGATCGGGTGAAGACGCTGAAAGCGATCCACGGGTCGTGGGACGGTCCCTGACAAGACACGTCATTGGTCCTCACTGTGGAGGACAGTCGTGGGTTGGAGATCGCCGGCCAGAACCATAACGCACACGCCGGACACAACGGCGACCACAGGACCGCCTCGTCCTGGACCTCCCGCCGGGAACCTCACCCCGGACGGCACTACACTCACCGAGCCCCCGTCAGAACCGCGAAGCAAGAAGGCCGTGTTCATGATGCATGCAGCAAGGGCGAACAACACACCACACGATGACCGGACGCAATCCCGGGAGACTGCCCGGGTCCCCGGCCCGATGGCGTCGGTGTTCGCCAACTTCCGCCAGTACCTCTTGGGATGGGACGCGGAGAGCCGCCCAGGGCCCGAGGTCGATCAGTTCCGCAGCGGGCTCGCCACCCCGCAGTTCAACGGCGTGGTGCGCGCGCGGTCCACGTCCGCGATCGGGCCGGCCGTGGCGGCCGTTCGCCGGGACCTGGCGGATCTTCCCTGGTGGTGGTGGGTCGGGCCCGACAGCCCCGACGACACCGCCGACGCCCTGCGGCGACACGGCGGACGGGAGCTCGCCGTCCTGCCGGTGCTGGTGAGGTCGCTCGGCCACCCGGCCGACACGCTCGGTCCGACCGGTCAGGACGGTGCACTCGCCGGCCTGCGGGTGGAGACGGTGCGGGACGGCGAACGGCTGGCGGAGCTGGTCCGGACGTACCGGACGTCGATGGGTATCGCGCCCGGCCTGGAGCCGGAGATGGTGCGCATCGAGTCGCAACGCGAGGACAACGCGGACATCGTCCGGCTGGCAGCGGTACTGGACGGCCGGGTGGTCGGGTCGACGGTGGTGATCAACGCCCACCGGGTGGCCGGGATCTTCCTCGTGCACGTGGCCGAAGCGCATCGCCGGCGGGGCATCGGTGCGGCGTTGACGGTCGCCGCGCTCCGGGCGGGCCAGGAGAGAGGGATGCGCTCCGCCGCGCTCGTGGCGAGCCCAGCGGGAGAGCCGCTGTACCGGCGCTTCGGCTTCACGACGCTTTCCGAGTACCGCCTGTTCGCCTTCCCGGCCTGAACCGCCGCCCGCAGTGGTGGCGCCGGTGGTGCCGTACGACAATGGAGCGGGCTGTCACGTCACGACGTTGCGGTAGCCGCACGGAGCCTGGCAGGCACGGCCGGACGCCCCCACACGGGCCCGGTTCGCGGCCCGGCGGACGATGTGTGTCATCGGCGCCGCGGCGCTTCCGCACACTGGCGGGAGAAGGGACAGGCGCATCCGTGTCACAGATTCACTCGATGCTTGGTCATGGCGGGAGAACACTGCCAACATAACGTTGGTTGAACGGTGTGAACCGCCGAACCGTGTCGAGGACTTCAGTGAACGCCGTACGTCGCCCCACGCTGTTAGCCACTCGTAGACACCCCGAACGCATATCGGCCGCCACGTGGCTGACCTGTGCCGCCCTGACCCTGGTCGCCCTCGGCATCTCGCTCCCGCACGACGGCGCCGACACGGGTGACGACCGTGTCGGCGCCGGGCGCACCTGCCGTTCCGTCCTCCCCGCCGACCAGGAGCTGTCCTGCGGCACGTACGGCTTCGGCGACCTGCGTTACGTGTGCCCGGTGCCCGACGCGCCGCGGCGCTGTTCGAAGACCACGCAGGTGCGGATACGCAACGCCGGGCCGTCCACCGTGTACGTCAGCGTCATCCACGGGCCGCGTGAGGGCGAGCGCCGGCAGGGCCCGGAACGGGAGATCGCCCCTGGTCACACGGCTGGCCTGCGCCCTGGGCAGGGAGACCTGCTGTTCGACCTCACCCTGCGTGGCGCCGGCCCCCTCAAGACCCTGACGGTCGTCTCCGTGCGCTGAGCCCGTCCGCATCCCTCGCTCCAGTGCCGGCCGGACGCCCTGGGCGACCGGCTCGGTCACTGCCGTCGCGAGGCAGTGCCCTTCATCGCCCGGGCGCCGCCGCGGATCGATCGAGCGTCTCGGCCGTGGGCGGGTCCGCGCGGAAACGGCCCACCGTGTGTCATCGGTCAGGAGCACAGTGCGGCTGGATCGGCGTGGCGGGCAGCCGAAAGGTGTCGCCGTCCGCGGTCCAGGGCAGGACGGCGTCCACGAACTCCATGCTTCTGTACCCCTTCGGCAGTCGTGCGAACTGCCGGCACAGGCACTGATCGCCAACCGGTCCGACGCGCATGCGATGTTCGACGACGTCCGCGACGCGGTCGGGCTGCGCCGGGGCCTGGCCGTCACCGGCCCTCAGCAGTACGGCGGGTCGGCCTCCGGCACTGTCGAGGCCATGATCGGCCCGATCACCGCCGCCTGCATCCGGCTGGGCCACCCGCCGGAGCAGGCACGGGCCGCGGCCACGCTACTCGTCTCCGGCCTGCGCGGATTGTGCCAGGACCGCCTGGTGACCCATGACGTCGCCCGTACCGACGCGGCAGCCGACCGTCTCATCGACGGAGCCACCGCGGCGTCCGGCCGACCCGGCGCGCCGACCGCCTCGCTGCTCCCCGGGACCCGTCTGACCGCGCTCAGCTCGTCGGATCAGGTACGCCGCAGGCACCCTCACGTGGCTCACGGGTTCCCGTGGATCTCCCCGGGCCACGCGAGATCGTGGCGAGCCGTCAGGAGCGGGCCGGGGGCGGTGGAGTCAGATGAGTTCCAGCCCGCCGTCCACGGTGATCACCTGACCGGTCGCATGGCGCCCGGCGGGATCGGCCATACGAAGGATCCAGTGGGCCACCTCGTCAGCGCTCGCGATGTGGTGCGTGGGGATACGGTCGCGCTCGTAGGCGTACATGTCGTTGGCGGCCTCCGGGGAGAGGCCGGCGTGCAGCATGACGTCGGTCCGGGTGGGGCCGGGGGCGACCGAGTTGACCCGGACACCTTCGCCGGCGAGCTCCAGGGCCCAGCTCCGCGTCATCTGCTCGACGGCCGCCTTGGTCGCCGAGTAGTGCGCGCCGCCCGCCATGGGACGGTGGCCGTAGGTACTGGAGACGTTGATGATCGTCCCGGAGGTCCTCCGCAGGTGGGGCAGGGCCTCGTGGGCCAGCAGGCTCGGAGCGACGACGTTGAGCGCGAGCAGATCGACGATCGTCTGCTTGTCGGTCTCCGCCAGTGGCATGACCGCCGTCGCGCCGGCGTTGTTGATGAGGTGGTCGAGGCGGCCCCAGCGTTCCACGGCGGCACTGACAACCTTGGCAGGTGCGCCGTCGCCGCATATGTCGATCGCCAGGACGTCGATGTTGGCGTGGGCCGCGGCCGTCTCCCGCAACGGCGCCTCACGTCGACCCACACCGAGTACGTGGGCGCCGGCCTCGGCGAAGGCGGTGGCCGTGGCCCGGCCGATACCGGATCCGGCGCCGGTGACGATCGCGACATGGCCGGAGAAGGTCCGGTCGAGGGGGTCCGCACGCATGAGGCTCTCCTTGTTCGATGTTCGTTGTACATAGAACATTATGGAGGCTTCGTGTCACAGTCAAATGGAAAGAAGAGGCTCCGCCGGGCGACGGACTCACGGCGTGTCACACGCGACGGGGACTGGAGCATGCCGGACACCGATCGGCGCCGATCAGGCCCGGTCGCCTCCCCCAGGGGCGCTTCGGGGCGTTCGCCCCCCATGGGCACACAGTGGCATGGGTGACACGACACACCGCGACCAGTGCGGCGGACGCCAGGTCCGGTGGCAGCCCGCGTCACAACCTCTGCGGCGAGGGATCACCCGCCCGGGGACACACAGCGCATTCAGTACGGGGCGCCGACAATGACGTAGTTACGCCGGTTCGTCGCGCTCGGTGACATGGTCTCCGATGTCGTCGCTGACAGCGGCGGACAGCAGTGCCGGCAACAGGCCGGGGAAACGGGCCTCAAGGGCGTCACGCCTCAGCTTCACATAGCAGCGCGTGCCCTCCTGACGGGTCTGCGTGACACCCGCCTCGCGCAGCATCTTGAGATGATGACTGAGAGTGGACTTGGCGACGGGGGCGCTGAATTGCCCCCATCCGCGCTCGGCACCGTCGGACAGGATGCGGACGATCCCCAGCCGGGTCGGGTCGCTCAGCACTCCGAGCAGGCGCGGCAGGGCGATCTCGTTGTCGGCAGGGGACGAGTGGTCCGGCATGCCGACCATGTTACCGGGCGTTCGGTACATGTCGAACATCGCTTGCGATCATGAGCGCACTGGTGAGCGCCCGGTGCTCCGGATCACGGCTCGGGCCGTCACCCGGCGCCGCGCTTCAAGGTCCCCTCCGTGTGACACCGGCTCGGCCGGGAGACTGTTCCTCCGGGGACGCGCGTGAGCCGGGGAACTTGCCGGGTGGCAGGCCGTGCCACGGTTTCGCGTGCCTTCTCCGGTGCCGTCATCCGGCAGTCACACGACTGCGCGCTGCGGGCGGGCACGGCAGCGCCGTGGGCGCACGACCGTGGCTCCGCATGGGTCGCGCCGTTCGTGCCTCCTCTCAGGCCGGCGACAGCAGGCGGTGCACGTGGCTGCCGGGGATCAGCAACCGGATGAGGTCTTCCAGGTCGCCGGTGCTGGCCGCGGTCAGGAACGCGGACACGAGACGACGGTGCGACTCGGCGGGGACCGGCCGTTCGCGGTCGCACTCCAGGCGGGCCTGCGCTCGGTGGACCACCACGCGGGCGTTCTGCACGCTGATCCGAAGCAGCCCCGCCAGATCGGCATAGGCGTAGTCGAAGGCCTTGCGCAGCACGTAGGCGGCCAGCCGGTCCGGGGTCAGCCTCGCCATGAGCAGGGCCAGGGCCGCCTCGACTGCCACGGTTCGCTCGGCACACACCATGGGATCCTGGGCGGCCCGGTCGCCGAGGTCGGCCAGCTGCGGCTCGGCCGGTGTCTCGTGACGGTGCCGCGCGGACTGGACGACGTTGATCGCCAGACGGGTCGTGGCCGTGGTCAGGAACGCGGCCGGATTGTTGATCTCCACGCGGTGGGTGAGCTGCCAGCGCAGCCACACCTCCTGCACCACGTCTTCGGCTGCCGAGACGTCACCGACAATCTGGTAGGCGATGCGGAACAGCCGTGTCCGCTGGGCCAGGAAGGTGTCGAGGGCGATGTCCAGGTCGTCCTCGCCCGGCCGGGTGACCGGGGGTTCGGTCGGCGTCGTCGTCTCCGGGCTGGGCGCGAACATTCGGGAACCTCTCTTCGCGGGCGGGCGCCCCTCGGGGCGTTGCCTTCCACCCTCGGCCCGAGGCACCGCTCACCGCGCCCTTGGTACCCGTGGTCGAGCCCGTAGGGACCCCGTGGGGTCACCTGGGGCCCGGCACCGGCCCTCAGCCGGACGGCACCTGGTTCCCGGTGCCCGCGGCCGGGGTACTCGCGAGGGCACCCGGCAGTGCGCGACGCGATTTGATACCGAGTTTCGTGTACACCTTCCGCAGGTGCCACTCCACGGTGTGCGGGCTGATGAACAGCTCCGCGCCGATCTTCGCGTTCGTCATGCCGTCGGCGGCGAGCATCGCGACCTGCGCCTCCTGGGGGGTGAGGGCGCTCGTCGGTACGCTCTCCCGCACCCTGACGTGCTCGCCGGTGGCGAGCAGCTCGCGGCGGGCCCGCTCGGCGAACGCGTGGGCGGGCATCTTGTCGAACATCTCGTAAGCCGTGCGAAGGTGCTCCCGGGCCAGCGCACGACGGTTGCCGCGGCGGAGCCACTCGCCGTACAGGAGGTGGGTGCGTGCCACCTCCACGGCCACACTGCCGCGGCCGAACTCCTCGATCGCGGTCCGGTACAGGCGGTCGGCCTCGTCACCGTCGGCGAGGAGGGCCTGGCTGCGGGCGCTGGCGCCACGGGCCCATCCGGAGTCGGCGGCGCGGGTGAGTTCGACCAGCCGGGCCAGCGAGGCGCGGGCCTGGTCGAGCTCACCGCACCGGGTGGCGGCCTCGACGTGTTCCACCAGCGACAGGCCGGTGAAGTTGAACCCGTCGTGGTCGATGCCCGTGCGGGCGGCCGCCAAGGCCTCCTCGTAGCGTGCCAGACCGTTGAACAGCACGCCCTGGATGTAGCCCATGGCGCCCAGCAGTCCCACCTCGCCGCGTTGTTCGGCCCGCTGCCGCGCTTCTTCGATGATGCCGGCGGCGACGTCCGCCTCGCCTCGCCACGCTGCCAGGACGAGCGTCGCGTACTTGTGCGGGGCGTGGCCGGTCGCGGCGGCGAGCGCGTCGGCTTCGTCGATCATCCGGGCCGCCTCGGCGAAATCACCGTAGTGGATGTGGACCCCGCCGGCGTAGACGAGGGCCGGTGGCAGCGCGCCGAGCGCTCCGATGTCGCGGGCCAGGCGCACCGCGCGACTCGACAGCGTGTCCCACGCGTGCAGGTCCCAGGCGTAGTGGATGAACGCCTCCAGTGCGACCGGGGCCAGCAGGAGCCAGCGCACGGTCGCCTCCCGCGTGCCGAGCTCCTCGTGTGCGAGCAGCTCCAGCGCGCCGTGCAGTGCCGGGACACCGGCCTCACAGCCGTCCGCGAGGAGCGCGGCCACACCGTCCAGGAGCAGGTCGGCGGCCTTGGAGCCCGAGGGGGGCGCCCCGGACCCGCGGGCCGCGATCGCGGCGGCGCGGGCACCTGTCGGACCGTGGACCCGGCCCGCGAAGATGGTCGCGCTGATCGCCTCCAGGTACGTCTCGCGCGCCAGCGGCGACCCGGCGGCGGTGAACTGTGCGGCGGCTTCGAGGAGCAGGGGTGCCGCCTCGTCGCTGCGGCTGCGGGCGAACAGGATCCTGGCCCGCAGGCGCGCCAGGCGGGCGCGGTCCAGGGCGCTCAGGGGACACAGTTCGGCCACCGTCGCGAGCTCCGTGGCCCGATCGGGCGCGGCGGCCGAGAAGTGGGCCTCGGCGGCTGCGAGGGCTCGGCGCCCCCGCGGCCACGGGTCCGGCGTCACCTCGGCCGCGCGCTCCAGCAGTACCGCCTCGGCCGCGATCCCGCCGCGCTGCCGCGCGCGGTCGGCGGCCTGCTCCAGCCCGGCGGCGACCTCCTCGTCCGGCCCGTCGGCGGCCTGGGCGGCGTGCCAGGCGCGCCGGTCGGGGTCCAGGACCGGGTCCGTGGCCTCGGCCAACGCCCGGTGCACCGCCCGGCGTTCCTCGGGCCCGGCTCCGTGGTAGACCGCCGAACGGACCAGCGGATGCCGGAACCGTACGGACTCACCGAACTCGATCAGACCGGCCGCCTTGGCCGGTGCGGCATTGGGGGTGATCTTGAGAGAGGCGGCCGCGCGGACCAGCAGACGCGCGTCACCGACCGGTTCCGCCGCGGCGATCAGCAGCAGTGTCCGGGTCGCCGCCGGCAGCGAACCGAGCCGGCTGGCGAAGTCCCGTTCGACACGGCTCGCGACCGGTCCCTGGACGCTCCGGAACCTCGACGAGTCCAGGCCGTACGCCAGCTCGGCGGCGCTGCGGCCACGGGAGAACTCGAGCAGCGCGAGCGGGTTGCCGCCCATCTCGGCCACGAACCGGTTGCGGACCCGCTTCTCCAGCCGCCCGCCGACGGCGGCCTCAAGGAGCTCTCCTGCAGCGACGGCGTCGAGACCGCCGATCCGCAGTGCCGGCAGACCGTGGAGTGCGTCGTGACCCTCGGGGTCACGTACCGCGAACACCATCGCGACGGCCTCGGCGAGCAGTCGCCGGGCCACGAACTCCAGGGTCTGCAACGACACCTGGTCCAGCCACTGAGCGTCGTCGACCAGGACGAGCACCGGCCGGCTCTCCGAGGCCCGGGTGAGCAGTGTGAGCACGGCGAGGCCGACCAGGAAGCGGTCGGGCGGATCCCCGATCGCCATCCCGAACGCCACGCGGAGGGCGTCGCGCTGGGGTTCGGGCAGTTCGTCGAGCTCGTCCAGGAACGGCGTACACAGTTGGTGCAGGCTCGCGTAGGGCAGCTCCATGTCGGCCTCGATGCCGTGTGCCCAGGCCGACTTCACCCGTGACGCCCGCGCGGCGACGTATTCCAGGAGCACCGACTTCCCGATGCCGGCCTCGCCACGGACCACCAGGACGCGGGACCCGCCTTCACGCAGCCCGGCCAGCAGGTCGTCGAGGGCCGCGCACTCGCGATGCCGGCCGACCAGGTCGGGATGCGGGCTGGCGATCATACGACGCGGCTCCTTGGAGGAATCCGGGGGTGTAGGGCTGCCACAACGGTTGTCGGAGCGATCCTCACAACGATACCCGGGCGGCCCCTACAACTTGTGTCGGATCATTGTGACGGACTCCACAGCGAAAGTTGCTCCGACGCTGTCACACACGAGGCCGCTGTCCGGTCGACCACTGCCTATGATCTCGCCCGTCCGCTGTCGCAGGAGGTCCCGTGTCTTCGCTCGGACACCAGCTCGCCACGTCCGTTCTCGTAGTGGGAGCCGGTGGAGCTGGCCTCCGCGCGGCCATCGAAGTCGCCGAGGCCGGCATCGCGGTCGTCGTGGTGGCCAAACGCGCGGCTGACGACGTCCACCACACTGTCACGACATCCGGGTGTGCGGCTGAGGCGCCCTTCGCCACCGGTCCCGAAGAGACGTGGGAACGGCACGCGGCCGACACACTGCGGGCAGGGCACTTGCTGGCCGACCCGCGCACCGCGCAGGTCGTGGCCCGCCACGCCGCGCAGGGATTCCACGACGTGGTGCGCTACGGCATGCGTCTCGACCGCCAGGGCCGCGGCGGGGCCGCCCGGCGCCGGTTCGCCGACCACACGTACCGCCGTGCCGCGTTCACCGGCGAGCACGCCGGCCCGGACGTGCGGCGAGCGCTCCGTGAACGCGCCGAGCAGCTCGCCGTTCCCGTCCTGTCGAACGTGTACGTCACCCGGCTGCTGGTCGACGACGGGACTGTCTTCGGTGCCTATGGGTTCGATCTCGTCGACGGCTCGCGCTACCTCGTGCACGCCGACTCCGTGGTCCTCGCGACCGGAGGGCACACGCGCATCTGGCGGCGTACGTCATCGCGTCGAGGCGAGAACGCCGGCGACACGTTCCGCCTCGCCGTCGAGGCCGGCGCCCGGTTGCGTGACCCCGAGCTGGTGCAGTTCCACCCCTTCGGACTGATCAGGCCGGAGAACGCGGCCGGCATGCCCGTCAGCGAGGCGGCACGCGCCGTGGGCGGGGTCCTGCTCAACAACCTCGGCGAGCGGTTCATGACGCGCTACGACGCCGAGCGAATGGAGCTGTGCAGCCGGGACAGGGTCGCACTGGCGGCCTACACGGAGATCAAGGAGGGCCGCGGCAGCCGGGCCGGCGGCGTGTGGCTCGACCTGTCGCACCTGCCGCGTGAGACGGTGCTGACGCGGCTGCCGCGGGTGCACCAGGCGCTGTTGGACCTCCAGATGCTCGACGTCACCCGTGACCCGGTCGAGGTCGCGCCGACCGCCCAGTACTCCCTGGGCGGTGTCTGGGTACGGCCCGAGGACCACAGCACCGATGTCGACGGGCTCTTCGTGGTCGGGGAGGCGGCCAGTGGTCTGCACGGTGCGGACCGGCTGGAGGAGAACTCGCTGATCGAACCACTCGTCTACGGCCGGATCGCCGGCCGGGCCGCGGCGGAGTACTCGGCCGGGCTCACCTCCCAGCAACGGTCGCCGGCGGCGGTTCGCGCCGCGGAGGCGGACGTGAACCGGCTCGCGGTCGCCGACGGCGACCAGGACGTCCGCGCGCTGCAACGGTCGGTGCGGCACCTGATGACGGAGCGCGCCGGTGTCGTGCGGGACGAGGCGGGGCTCGCCGCCGGGCTCGCCGAACTCGACGCGATCGAGGCCCGCATGGCGTACGTGGGCGTGCACGTCGACATCGGCGGCTTCCAGGACCTCGCGTACGCCTTCGATCTCAGGTCCGCCGTCCTCGCCGCTCGCGCGACACTTCTGTGCGCGTTGGAGCGGCGGGAGACACGGGGTTGTCACCACCGGTCCGACCACCCCGACGTCGACCCCGACCTGGACGTCAATCTGGTGTGGTCCCCGGCGACCGGGGTGCGCCGTGAACCCGTCGCGCCCATCCCGACCCACATCGCCGAGTTGATGCGCGACGTCCCGGCCGACGCGCGGTTGCTCCGGTAGCGCGTCCACGGAGCCGGCGGGCGGGCCTCGGAGCGCGGCGGAGGCGGCCACCGCGGCAACCACCCGCTCGACTCCCTCAGGGTCTGCCCGGTACGGGCTGTCCCCCGGCGTTCGGCAGGAGGGACAGCAGGCGCAGGTTGGTGTGGCTCTCGGTGCCCGGTGTCGCGGTGTACACCACGAGCCGCTGGGACTGGTCGGGGTCGACCAGTGTCTGGCAGTGCAGTTCCAGCGTCCCGACCTGGGGGTGCAGGAAGCGTTTGGAGGCGCAATAGGGCCCCAGTGCGGGGCGCTCGCGCCAGATTTCGGCGAACTCGGGGCTTTCCCCGTTCAGCGCGTCCACGAGCTCGGCGGCACGCGAGTCGCCGCCGTCGCGGATGTACGCGCCGTGGAGGTCCGCCACCATCAGGCGGCTCTGCTGGGCGTGGTCGTCCTCGGGGTGGACCAGGCGGGCGGCCGGGTCGGTGAACCAGCGGTAGTGGGCACTGCGCGCCAGTCCGGTGTGGGCCGTCGTGTCACCCAGCAGCGTCACCGCCAGGCGTGTTTGTTTCAGTGTCTCGCCCAGGTGGTTCATCACCTGGGCGGGGGTGTCCTCCAGCCGGTCCAGGATGCGCATCATCCCCGGGTTGATGTGGTCGCCGCGCCGCACCCGGTGGGGCAGGGCGTGACCGGCGAGTTGGAAGAGGAGGTCGCGCTCTTCCAGTGACAGGTGCAGTCCGCGGGCTATGGCGGCGAGCATCTGTTCCGAGGGGTGGGGACCTCGTGGCTGTTCGAGCCGGCTGTAGTAGTCCACCGACATGTCGCAGAGTGCCGCGACCTCCTCGCGGCGCAGCCCTCCGGTACGCCTGCGGCGCCCGCGGGGCAGTCCGACGTCCTCCGGCTGGAGGGCCTCGCGGCGCGCCCGGAGGAAGGCTGCCAGTGCTGCCCGGTCTGCCATGGCTGTCCTTTCGCACGGGACGGTGCCGTCCCCCACGGTATTGCCCGTCCGTGGGTGTCCTGACCGGGCTTGCGGGAGAGGGCGCCGCCTCGACCGCGGCCTTCGCGAAGTGCTCCGGTCATGTGAGCAACGCGGCCAGGACCGCTCATTCCCCGCGACAGTGTGCCGTCCCGCACCTTCGCGAGCACAGGGAGGGCGTCCCTGACGGCGTCGGCCGCCGTGCGAGGGGCGTCCCCCCACGGCCGCGCCGCCCCGGGAGGAGCGTCGGCGTCCCGGCTCGCCTCCCGGGGTGATGGCGACGCGGTGTGTCAGCGGGTGATCGCCTTGGTCTCCAGGAACTCCTCGATACCGGCACGGCCCATCTCCCGGCCGTTGCCGGACTGCTTGTACCCGCCGAACGGTGCCTGGAAGTTGTGCGCTCCACCGTTGACATCGACCTGGCCGACGCGCAAGCGCCGGGCGATCGCCATGGCGTGGTCCTCGTCACCGGTCACCGCACCGTTGAGGCCGTAGATCGTGCCGTTGGCGATCTCGACGGCGTGGTCGTCGTCGACGTAGGGGATGACGACGAGGACAGGGCCGAAGATCTCCTCCTGGGCGATGACGGACTCGGGGGCGACGTCGGAGAAGATCGTGGGCCTGACGTAGGCACCGGTCTCGAAGCCCTCTGGCCGGCCGGGGCCGCCGACCACGAGCGTGGCGCCGTCGGAGATGCCACGCCGGATGTAGTCGTCGACGCGCCGGCGCTGGGTCTCCGAGGCGAGCGGGCCGATCCGTGTGCCCTCGTCGGCGGGGTCGCCGACGACGTACTCCTCGGCCGCGTCCCGGAGCTTCTCGACCACGGTCTCCTGAAGGCTCTCGGGCACCAGCAGGCGCGTGTAGGCGCCGCAGGCCTGACCGCCGTTGGCCCAGGCGTAAGCCAGTCCGCGACGGACGGCGAAGTCGAGGTCTGCCTCGGGAAGGACGATGTGGGCCGCCTTGCCGCCCAGTTCGAGTGCGACGCGTTTGACCGTGCCGGAGGCGGCCACGGAGACGCTTCTGCCTGCACGGGTGGACCCGGTGAAGGAGATCATGTCGATCTTCGGATGGCGGGAGAGTGCTTCGCCGACGACCGGGCCGGTGCCCTGCACCACGTTGAACACACCGTCCGGCAGACCCGCCTCGGTGGCGATCTCAGCGAACATGCGGGCGCTGAGCGGGCTGTTCTCCGAGGGCTTGAGGACGACAGTGTTGCCCGCCAGCATCGCAGGGACGACCTTGGTCACCAGTTGCTGAAGCGGGAAGTTCCACGGGGTGATGGCTCCCACCACGCCGATGGGTTCGCGGATGAGGAGCGAGTTCTCGACCACCTCCGTCCACTCGAACCGCTCGGCCGTCGAGATCGCGGCCAGGGTCGCCGCGACGGGGAACCCCACCTGCGCCTGTCGGGAGAAGCCGATCGGGGCGCCCATCTCCAAGGTGATGGTGGCGGCAAGTGCCTCGGAGTGCTGCTGAAGGCCTTCGGCCAGGCGCCGCATGACGGCCACACGGTGCTGCGGGGACGTCGACGCCCATGCCGGGAAGGCGGCGAGCGCGGCGTCCACCGCCTTGTCCACGTCCTCGGCCGTGCCCTCGGGCACCACGGCGATCACCGATTCGTCGGCGGGATTCACCACGTCGATCAACGGCCCGGAACCTCGCAGAGGCCGGCCGTCGATCCAGTGGGACGGCGCAGGGAAGGGAACCGCAGGGTTTTCGTTCATGCCGCCAAGAGAACATCGGCCGTCGCGAGGCAGCCATGCCTTCCCATGTCCATGATCCGCGTCACTTGCACGCCGTCCTCGTACGGGGGCAGCTGCGCGGGTGGCGGAGCGCGTGCGAGGTCTCGACCGGCTGTGCTCCATGCTGAAGGCCGGGCGCAGCGCCGTTCCGGTGCTGCGGGGCGAGGCCGGCATCGGCGGGTCCGCCCTTCCGGACCGTCTCCGGCCTCCGGCGAGCCATGTGGTGAGGGCCCGTTCGCCGGACTGCCCGGACTCACGCCGGAGGGGCTGGACCTCGACGCCTTCGCGCTGCTGGATTCGGCGACGAGAGGACAACCGGACCCATGGCCGACCGCGTCGAGCGGGCCTGTGATGTCGCTGAGACGCGCGGCTGAGCACCTCCTTCGACCGAAGGGGGCCGTTCCGCGTGGCAAGCCGACCCGGACACCGGGCAGCGGCCGGTCGTCATCGGAACGCGCTCGTCCACGGAGCGCACGAGCATGAACCGTCACCGATCCGCCACGGGTCCGCCACGGACCACTACGAACCCGCCCACGGCCTCCGGGGGGCGCGATCGGTCACACCTGGGTGCGACCTTGGCGTCTGCCGCCCTTCGGGGCGCCTTCCAGTCGAGCGAAGGAGCCGGTCGTGAAGCCGTATCCGACCAGAGCCAGACCGGTCCGGGACGTTCCGGGCATGGCGGCCCGCCCGGCCGCCGACGAATTCCGTGAGGCCGTGTCGGTGTTCGTCCGGGCGCGGCCCGGACTGCTCAGGATCGCCCACCGCATCACCGGCGACGCGGTCGAAGCCGAGGACGTCCTCCAGGAGACATGGGTGCGGTGGCAGGGAACCGACCGGACGGTCGTGCTCAACCCGCCGGCGCTGCTCAGGACGACGACGATCCGGCTCGCCGTCAATGTCGTCCAGTCCGCCCGCAGACGCCAGGAAACGTGCGCAGGCGCCTGGCTGCCGGATGCGACGGACCACCAGGCCGGTCCGGACACGGTGGCCGAGTTGCAGGACGCCGTCGAACGAGCCGTCCTGCTGCTGATGGAGACGCTGACCCCGAGCCAGCGCGCGGTGTACGTCCTACGGGAAGGGTTCGGCTACCCCTACGCCCGTATCTCCCAGATCCTGCACGTCAGCGTCCCCAATGCCAGACAGCAGGCCTTCCGTGCGCAAGAGCGTCTCGCCGGCAGCCGGCGGCCCCGGCCGGTGGACCCGGACGCACACCGACGGCTCGTGAGGGCCTTCCGCGCTGCGGCCCGGTCGGGCGACCTCGTGCCCCTGGAGAGAGTGCTCGCCGCCGACGGCGCGCCCGCTGCCGTGCGTGGCGAGCGAGTGGAGATGCGCCTGTGAGGAGCGGGGAAGACGGCCCGCTCCTCCCCCCGCCACGACCGGCTGAGCCGCTCATGGCGTTGTTATGCTCCCCCACGTGCGGGGGTCAGGATGAGTGGGGACGGTCCGGCGCGGCTGCGTGGTCGGCGCCGCGAGTGTGAGGCGCTCGAAGAGCTGGTCTCGCAGGTGGAGGCGGGACGCAGCGCCGCACTGGTCCTGCGCGGTGACGCCGGAATCGGGAAGTCGGCTCTGCTGGATCACCTGGCGGCACGCGTCGTCGGACACCGCGTCGCCCGTGTGGCGGCTGCCGAGTCCGAGATGGAACTGCCGTTCGCGGGGCTGCACCAGTTGTGCGCCCCGTTCCTCGGCCGCGTCGGCTCCCTTGCGCCCCCGCAGGGAGAAGCGCTGGCCACCGCGTTCGGACTCAGCACGGGACCACCTCCGGACCGGTTCCTGGTCGGTCTGGCCGTACTCGGACTGCTGACCGAAGTGGCCGCCGAGCAGCCGCTGTTCTGTCTCGTGGACAACGCCCAGTGGCTGGACCGGGTCTCCGCGCACACGCTGGCGTTCGTAGCGCGGCGGATCCACGCCGAACCGCTGGCCCTGGTCTTCGCCTCCCGTGAACAACGAGGACGCGACGAGTGGGCCGGTCTGCCCGAGCTGAGGCTCGACGGCCTCGACGACGCCGATGCGCGCGCGCTCCTGGACGCGGCGGCCGACGGCCCGATGGACGAGCGGATCCGCGACCGGGTCCTCGCCGAAGCACGTGGCAACCCCCTCGCGCTGCTGGAACTCCCCCGCGGCCGCATCGGGGCGGGGCCGGCCGACGGGCTCGACCTGCCCGATCCCGGACCGGTGACCGGCCGTATCGAGCGAAGCTACCTCACGCAGGTCCGCTCGCTGCCGGCCGCGACGCAGCGCCTGCTGCTGCTCGCCGCCGCCGAGCCGGTCGGTGACGCGGCGCTGCTCAGGCGTGCCGCCGAGCGACTGGGCATCGACTCCGCCGCCGCGGCCGGCCCGGCGGTGACGGCGGGGCTGCTCGACATCGGGGCTCTGGTGCGTTTCAGGCACCCGCTCCTGCGCTCCGCGATCTACCGGTCGGCCGAGCTGGCGGAGCTGCGGGAGATCCACCGCGTCCTGGCGGAGGCGACCGACCCCGACCTCGACCCGAACCGCCGCGCGTGGCACCTGGCGCGGGCGACGGTGCGGCCGGACGAGGCGGTCGCCGCCGAGCTGGAGTCCTCGGCCGGACGGGCGCTGGCCCGCGGCGGCACCGCCGCCTCGGCGGCGTTCCTCGCACACGCGGCCGTACTGACGCCTGACCCCCGGCGCAAGGCGAAGCGCGCCCTCGCCGCGGCTCAGGCGAAACTCCGCGCCGGTGCGCCCGCTGCGGCGCGCGATCTGCTGGCGCTGGCCGGGAGCGGCGTCCTGGACGCACTCGGTCGCGCCCGCGCGGACCTCCTCCAGGCCCGGATCGCCTTGGCCTCCAGCCGGGACAAAGAGGCGCTCCGCCTTCTGCTGACCACCGCACGGCGCCTGGTGCCGCTCGACGCCGGCCTGGCTCGCGAAACCTTTCTGGACGCCCTGTCGGCCGCCATCTTCGCCGGACGCCTCGCCTCCGGCACGCACGTACGCGAGGTGGCGGCGACCGCGCGGAAGGCGCTGCCGCCCGTCATGGGACCGCCGCGCACCGCCGATCTGCTTCTGGACGCCTTGGCCATCCGCTTCACCGCCGGATACCGCGAGGCGGTCGCCGCCTCGCGCGAAGCGGTACGGGCGCTGCGCCGTGAGAACGACCCCGAGGAGATCCTGCGCTTGTCGTGGCCGGCTTCGGCGCTGGCGGCCGAGATGTGGGACGACGAGGGCTGGACGGAGCTGGTGACACGCCAGGTCCGCACGGCGCGGGCCGTCGGCGCGCTGGCCGAGCTGCCCCTCGCACTCAACTCGCGGGCCGTCCTCCACACGTGCGCCGGCGAACTGAACGCGGCGGCACTGCTCCTCGCGGAGATCACCCGGGTGCAGGAGGCGGCCGGCACCAGCTTCGCGCCGTACGGCACGATGACGCTCGCCGCCTGGCAGGGCCGCGAACACGAGGCCGCTCCGCTGATCGAGGCCGGCACGGACGAGGCCGTCCACCGCGGTGAGGGCCTCGGCGTGGCCATCGGACTGCGGGCGGCAGCCGTGCTCAACAACGGCCTGGGCAGATACGAGGAGGCCTTCGACGCGGCCCGTCTGGCGACCGCGCACCAGCAGGACCTGATCGCGGTCAACTGGGGACTGGTCGAACTGGTGGAAGCCGCGGCGCGCAGCGGTCGCCACGACGCGGCCGAGGTCGCACTGGACCGGCTGACCCGGGCCACGGAAGCCGCCGCCACGAACTGGGCGCTCGGTGTCCAGGCGCGCTCCCGGGCGCTGCTCGGTCGAGGCCACGCGGCCGAAGAGCTGTACCGCGAGGCGATCGAACGACTCGGACGTACCCAGGCCGGAGTGGAGTTGGCCCGGGCCCACCTGCTCTACGGGGAGTGGCTGCGGCGGGAGAGCCGTCGCGTGGACGCCCGGGAACACCTGCGCGAGGCACACGTCCTCTTCAGCCGCTTCGGTGCGGGCGCGTTCGCCGAACGCGCCGTCCGCGAGTTGCGGGCCACCGGTGAGACGGTGACCCGGCGCGACGGTGTCGCCGCGGAGACACTGACCGCCCAGGAGACCCAGATCGCGCAGCTGGCCCGGGAGGGTCTGACCAACTCGGAGATCGGCGCGCAGCTGTTCCTCAGTCCGCACACCGTGGAGTGGCACCTGCGGAAGGTGTACGCCAAGCTCGGCATCCCCTCCCGGCGGCACCTGCACACGGCGCTGTGACCCGATGTCTCGGCGCTGGGAGCGCCGGCGTGACGGTTCCGCGGAACGACCGCCCGGGGGCTTGCTCGCCGCCGACGGACGACGGGCCCACCCCCGTCGCCGGTCACCGACCGGTTGTCATGGACCGCCCCAAGGAGGCGAGGTGTTCGTCGAACGTCCGGCGGCACTGGACGTACTCCCCGCGCGGCAGCAGGCCGCCTCCTGACATGGCGTTGCCCACCTTGCCGGGAAGTGTCACCGGCACGACGAGCCGCCGCCGGCCCCGCGAGCGCAGGATACGGCGCGTCATCTCCACCATGTCCAGCCGCTCGGGCCCCGCGATCTCCCGTGCCATGCCGGAAGGGCCCTGTACCGCGTGCTCGACGAGCTTCTCGGCGACGTCCTGGGCGGCGACGGGCTGGGTGAGCATCCTCGGCATCATGACCACCGGTGACCGGTTGTCCAGCAGCGGCTCGGGGAACTCGAAGAACTGGGTGGCACGGAGCACCGTCCACGGCACGCCTCCGTCGCGGACCAGTGCCTCCTGAACGCGCTTTCCGAAGTAGTACCCGAAATCCACCTCGTCGCTGCCGACGATCGACAAGGTGACCAGATGCCCGATCCCGTTCGACCGGGCGGCGGCAAGCAGGTTGCCGGTGACCCGGGAGAAGAAGTCGACCGCGGTCTTCCTCCTCGTCGTGACGATGTTCGTCACATCGATCACCGCGTCACTGCCGGACAGCCTGTCTTCCAGGCCGACGCCGGTGGCCAGGTCCACGCCGTGCGAACGGGCGAGAACCACAGGTCGGTGTCCCGCGGCCCGCAGCTCCGCCACGACGAACTTCCCCACCATGCCGGTTCCTCCGGCCACGGCCACCCGCATGTGATTGCCTCCTCGTAACGACGACGGATCCCTGCTCCGCCGTACAGACAAGGCAGGCGCTCCCGCTGTGACACGACGAGGTGGGAATGGCCGGTCTCACGCCGTCGGGGTGGGCGGCCACCCGGTGAGCACGGTGCGCGGCTGCCGGCGGGAGGTGATGCCGAGCTGCTCACGGGCGGCACGCGGGCCGTCCGGCAGTCGGGCACGTTGGCCGCCGGATGGTCCGGGAGGGCGGTCCTGCCGATGCCGGCCTCCCCGCGCACCACATGGACGGCGCTCCGGCCGGCTCGTACCTTCGCCGCCAGCTCATCCATGATCCGACGCGCTCATGGGTTCTCCGGTGTCGCTCAGGAGGACCTGCTCGAGACGGGCCAGGTCGCCCACCTGTGCGGCCGCGAGCAACGCCTGCACCAGCCGGCGGTGCGCGACGACATCCACGGGCTGCCGTCGCCACGGTGCATCGAGACGCTGCTGTGCACGGGTGACCTGCTGCCTGGCGTTGGCGACGGAGAGGTCCAGGAGCCCGGCGATCCGGTCGTACGGGTATCCGAAACCCTGCCGGAGGACGTACACGGCGCGCTGCTGGGGTGTCAGCTTCTCCAGCAACAGGGCGACCGCTCGCTCCACGGCGTCCTGCCGCTCGGCCACCGCGTCCGGCGTGGCATCGGGGTCCGGCGGATCCGGAAGCCACGGGGTGGCGCAGTACTCCCGCCGTCTGCGAGCCGACTGGAGCACGTTGATCGCCACCCGTACGGTGATCGTCCGCAGCAGCGCCGGAGGGCTGTGCACGGCTGTGCGGTCGGTACGCTGCAACCGCAGCCATACCTCTTGCATCACGTCTTCGGCCTCGCTCGCGTTGCCGAGGATCCGATAGGCGATGCTGATCAACGAGGGCCGGGCCCGCAGGAACACGGACACCGCGCCCTCCAGATCGTCGATCGCCGAGGCCATCGCGCGGCTGTCCTGCACCGGCGAGCGTCTGCGTTCCCTCAGATACGTGTCCACGGTCGGCTCCTGCCGCTGGAGTGGGTGAGCGACGTCGGAGCGCCGCGCGACCAACCCTCGCGCGGCAGCGCGGCGACCGCGCCATGGAGAACCCGTGGGAGGCTGCGTGGTGGTGCCCTGGTGATGCCCTGGTGGGCCGCGCCGCGCACCGCGGCAGGGGGCCCGGGACAGCACTGCGCTGTCCCGGGCCGGCCTGTCACACACACGTGCGCCGCTCGGTCTGTGCGAAAGGGGATGAGCTACCCGGTCCCCGCACCTCGGTCGAGAGGAAGACCCATGAACACACGCATCGTGTCCATTGCCGAAGGCAGACGGCTCACCCGCTCCATCGCGGTCGGCCCCCACACCCTGACGGCCGACGAACCCGAGCCCATCAGCACCGACGCGGGTCCCACCCCGGGTGAGCTGCTCCTGGCGGCGCTGGGGTCCTGCACTTCCATGGCCGTGCGGGCGCTGGCCGACCGGCACGGCTGGGCACTCGACCGCATCGACGTGGCCGTACGGTTCGGTGATCAGGGGCGCATCGTCAAAAACGTCGGGCTGACCGGCGATCTGGAGCCGGCGCAACGGGAGCAGCTGCTGGCAGCCGCCGAGCGCTGTCCCATTCACCGCCTGTTGACCAGGGAGGTCAAGATCGTCACCGTACCCACGTTGCTGGCGGAGCCGGACGTTTCCCCCGCCTAGCCGCGCCCCCGGTGACCGGGCCCGCCCGGAAACCGGGCGGGTCAGGACGTCGCCGGCGTCCCTTTGAGTGGCACGGAGCCGATCTCCTTGCGGGAGGAGATCCCCAGCTTCGCGAAGATCTTCCGCAGATGCCATTCGACCGTGTGCGGGCTGAGGAACAGCCGGGCGCCGATCTCCGGGTTCGTGAAGCCGCCCTGGGCGAGTCGCGCGATCTCGACTTCTTTCGCTGTGAGGTCCACCGGCGTCGCCGAGGCGCGTTTGCGCACCTTCACGCCCACGGCCTGCAACTCGCGTCGAGCACGTTCCGCGAATGCCTCGGCCCCGGCTTCTCCGAGCATCGTGTGCGCCTCGCTCAGCTGGGAACGGGCCTCGGCCTGTCGCTGTTCCAGGCGCAGCCATTCACCGTAGCGAAGCCGTGCCCGTGCGCCGTCCATCCGGGTCTGTGCCATGTCGAGCCGCTCGATCGCTTCCCCGTGCAGGACGTCGGCGTCCTGCCCCTCGCTCACCAGGGCACGAGTGGCGGCCGAGATGCCGAGCGCCCAGTCGGTTCCGCTGACCTGGGCCATCTCCTCGATCGTGCGCACGGCCTCGGCCGCCTGCGCGGTCCGCCCCAGTCGTACGGCCGCTTCGACGAGTTCGACCCGGGACTGGAGGGACAGTCCGAGTTCCTGCGGGTTCTCGCATCCACGCTCGGCGGATGCGAGGGCCTCCTCGTATCGGCCGAGGCCGTTGTAGAGGACCGCCGCCGCCCACTGGGTCGCCGTCGTCACCTTGCCCTCGTCCCGAAGGAGACGGTCGTGCGTGAGGGTTTCGATCGCCTGCCGGGTCGTGGACTCCCGTCCCTTGAAGGGCTCCACGACGAGTGCTCCGTAATACGCGAAGAAGCTGCTGCCCGTGGCTTCGCCGATCGCGTTCGCTTCCACGGCCAGGGAATCCGCGCCGCGGAGGTCGCCGGCGAACACCCGGTTCGACAGGCGCAGGAGGAGGGCCGAGGGCAGAACGGCAAGCGCTCCGTTGCCGCGGGCGAGGTCGACCAGCCGTGCCGAGAGCTCGGACCAGGCGGCGAAGTCCCAGGTGCTGTGTGCCATGCGGCACACAAACGGAAGCCATCCCAGACCTTCCTCCCGGGAGAGTCCTCCCGTACGGAACGCGTCGACGGCCTTCCGGAGGATCGGCGCACCCGCGGGGTATCCCTCAGTGATCACACGTGCGAGACCGGTCAGGAGAAGACCTTCACGGCTCACGGTGTCGACATGGCCCGGCGCGCTCAGCACCGCCTCGGCGACGTCACGGACCCCGCCCGTGGCCAGCCGACCCGCGGTCAGGGCTGCGTAGATCGCGTCCCGGTACGTCTCACCGGCGAGCACGGAGTCGTACGGCTGGAGCCGCTTGGCCGCTTCGAGCAACAGCGGCAGGCCGGCGCCGGCGCTCTTGGCCGCGGACATGATCTGTCCCCGGAGCAAGGTCGCCTGTGCGGCTCCGGCCTCGTCGAGATGGCTCAGTTCCGCGGCATCGACCAGTTCCCGTGCAGCGTCGAAGGCGCCCGCCTGGTATTCGGCCTGCGCCGCGGCCAGGGCCCTGGCTCCGCGGCGTACGGGATCCGGGGTCAGTTCGGTGGCCCGGTGCAGGAAGGCTGCCGCCGCAGCGACCCCGCCGCGCGCCTGCGCCCGCCCGGCGGATCCCTCCAGTTCGGCGGCCACGGCCTCGTCCGGTCCCGTCACCGCGCTCGCCAGGTGCCATACGCGGCGTTCGGGATAGAGCCTCGCGTCGATCGAGTCGGCCAGGGCTGCGTGCACGCGCCGACGTTCCTCGAAGCCGACGGCGCGGTACGCCGCGGAGCGAACCAGCGGATGGCGGAAGCGCACCCACATGCCGAGCGTCATCAGTCCCGAGGCCTCGGCGTGGGCCACGGCGGTGTCCACGGAGATTCCCAGGCGCTCGGCGGCATCCCGCAGCAGGGCCACGTCACCGACCGGCTCGATGGCGGCGATGAGCAGCAGTTGTTGCGCCTCCGCGGGAAGCGACTGGATCCTTCGCAGGAAGCCCGCCTCGATCTGACTGGACAGGGGACGGGCCTTGGGCCCTGCGAATCCTCCGGCCATCTCGACGGCGGTCAGGCCTCGCGGCAGCTCCAGGAGGGCCAGCGGATTGCCGCGCGTCTCGGCGATGACGCGGTCGCGCACACGCTGGTCGAGCGGCCCGGTGACGACGGAGTCGAGGAGTCTGCGGGACTCGCGCTCGTTCAGTCCACGCACAGCGAGCTCCGGCAGGTCGGCGAGGATCTCGCGGGAGCCGGACTCGCGGACGGCCAGTACGAGCAGAATCGATTCGGCAAGCAGCCGGCGAGCGACGAATTCCAGAACCTGGGCCGACACACGGTCCAGCCACTGCGCGTCGTCGACCAGGCAGACCAACGGCTCGTCGCCGACGGCCCCGGCGAGCAGACTCAAGGTGGCCAGACCGACGAGGAACCGGTCGGGCGCGTCACCGACCTGCATTCCGAACGCTGTGCGCAGTGCGTTGCGTTGCGGCTCGGGAAGATCATCGAGATGGGACAGCAGCGGAGCGCAGAGCTGATGCAGCCCGGCGTAGGAGAGCTCCATCTCGGACTGCACCCCGGCAGCCCTGACGACACGGCATCCGGTGGCACGGTCGCGCAGGTGGTTCAGCAACTCGGTCTTCCCGATGCCCGCCTCACCGCGCAGCACCAGAACCCCGCTTCGCCCGGCCCTGGCCTGCGTGAGAAGGTCATCGAGAACCTTGCACTCGTCCCGCCGCCCGAAGAGTCCGGTCCGTGCTCCGTCCCTCGCCATGACAGCCTCCCGGCCGCCACGATACCTTGGCGTTCAAGGACGTCGAGCCCTTCCCGAACATGCCCCCCGGTCGCACGGCGCGGGGATCAGGACACCGATCCCACGACGACGGCCGTGCACACGAACGTCAACACGGTGATCACCGCCATGGCGATCACTGTTCCGCGCAGCCATCGACCGAACCGGATGTTGTTCGCCGTCTCGGCCGCGCCGACACTGTCGGCGATGTACTTCGTCACCATGCGGGCCACGTACTTCTGCTCCTCCAGATACCACAGCTCGATATCCCTCTTCTGTTCGTGGGTCAGCCCGTCCATCCTCGCGGTGAAGGCCGTCACACGCCGGCGAGCAGCAGTGAGATGAGCCTCCCGGTACAGATATGCCTCTATGTCGACCAGTCCACGAGCTGCCTGCTTGTTCATGTTCATGATGCGTTCCCAGAGTCGGTGGCCCGGCGCTCGGCACCTGGACCGGGCTGCGGGGCGGGGCAACGGCCATCGGCGCGTGCTTCCCGACGCGCCTGCGGGCGGCCGACCGCCACTCGATCGGCCGCCCGGCGGGGCCCGATGCGCCGGGGCCGGCGGTTCAGCCGGTCGCCTGCGCCGCCTCGTTGATCAGGCGCGCGACGTCACCGGGACGCGAGACGCTGACCGCGTGGGAGGCGGTGACGCTCACGACGGTGGCCTTCGCGCGTTCCGCCATGAAGATCTGCACCTGGGCCGGGATGTTCCGGTCCTCGGTGGCCACGAGAACCCACGACGGGAGGTCCGTCCACGCCGGGGTGGAGGCACCCTCCGCCAGCGCGACGTCGGCCACGGGTCGCTGGGTCGCGGCCATGACCGCCGTGGTCTCCTCCGGAACGTCCGCGGCGAACTGCTGGTGGAACTTGCTCTTCTCGATGTAGAGATCCGTGACCTGACTGCCGTCCGGCAGGGTGACCGGTACCGGGTGGAGCGCCTCCCCCAGGGTGCTGCCCGGGAACTTGCCGGAGAGGGTGACCGCGCTCTCGCCCTCGTCCGGCAGGAAGGCCGCGACGAAGACGAGTGCCTTGACGTTGTCGAGGCCGACGGCGGCGTTGCTGATGACCGAGCCGCCGTAGGAGTGGCCGGCAAGGACCACTGGGCCGTCGATGGAGGTCACGAGTTGTCTGACGTACTCGCTGTCTTTGGCCAGTCCGCGTAGCGGATTGCTCGCGGCCACCACCGGGTAGCCGTGCGACTGGAGCCTTTCGACGACGCCGTTCCAACTGGAGGAGTCCGCGAACGCGCCGTGGACGAGGACGATGGTCGGCTTTTGTGCACTCATAAGAGAGTGGCCTTTCATTTTGCCTGTGAAGTACGCCGGTGAGGACACCGGTGAATGGGATCCTCCGGAATTGCCGCGCGAGAACGACCAGTTGATCAGTCGGTTCCCAGCGCCTTGCGCAGCACATGGACGGCCTGCTCGATCGCCGCGGTCGAGGCACGAGTTCCGCGAACCGGGTTCAGCATCATGAAGTCGTGCAGAGTGGCGTTGTAGCGGACGCTGGTGGTCGGCACGCCGGCCTGGATCAGCTTGCGGGCGTACGCTTCGCCCTCGTCGCGCAGTACGTCGTTCTCGTCGACCACGACGAACGCCGGCGGCAGCCCCTGGAGGTCTTCCAGGGTCGCGCGCAGGGGCGAGGCCGTGATCTCGTCACGCTCGGCCGGGTCGGTGGTGTAGGCGTTCCAGAACCACTCCATGGCCTTCGCCGTCAGGTGCGGACCGTGGGCGAAGAGCCGGTAGCTCTCGGTGTCCTGCCCGGCGTCGGTGACGGGGTAGTACAGCGACTGGTGCAGGAAGGTGACGTCGCCGCGCCGCTTGGCCAGGTGAGTCAGGGCGGCGCTCATGTTGCCGCCGACGGAGTCACCGGCGACGACCATACGGGAGCCGTCCAGACCCTCTTCGGCGCCCTTGGTGGTGACCCACTGGGCGGTGGCGTACGCCTGCTCGACGGCGACGGGGTACTTCGCCTCCGGCGAGCGGTCGTACTCGACGAAGACCAGGGCCGCCTCCGCGCCCACGGCCAGTTCACGCACCAGACGGTCGTGGGTGCCGGCGTTGCCGAGGATCCAGCCGCCACCGTGCACGTAGAGGATCACGGGCAGGACGCCGGTGCTGCCGACGGGCTTGATGACGCGTACCCTCACGTCACCGGCCTCGGCGGGGACAGTGATCCACTTCTCGTCCACGTCGAGCTTGTCGATCGGCCCGGACTGGACGTCGTCGAGCAGCTTGCGGGCGCCCTCGACACCGAGTTCGTACAGCAGCGGCGGCTTGGCGGTGGCGTCGGCGAATTCCTGTGCGGCGGGTTCGAGAATGATGTCGCTCACGGCATACTCCTCGCGATGGGGTGGGTTTGGAAGGACTTTCCACCTCAGGAGACCGGGCCGGGAGTCGAAGTGTGACGCGTCGGTGAAAACGGCGCGTAAACCGCTCACCGGCCACGGCCTTTCACGAGGAATCCTGTGCAGGCCGGGCCGGCTGGTCCGGCGTCGTCAGTCAGCGGCCGGCCGGGTGGGGTCGGTGGGCTTCGGCAGCAGGAAGCCGTCGACGTACAGATCGACGTGCTCGTTGTAGAACGCGGTCAGTCCGGCGATGCGGTTGGCGTGGATGGTCGGGAAGTCGTACATCCAGGCGATGTCCTCGTGGGAGGCGGTGTCGCTGTCGAACGACCAGTAGCTGCTCGTCGTCCCCTTGTAGGGGCATCGGGTCACCGTGTCGGAGTGCCGCAACCTGGTCCAGTCGATGGTCGTACGGTCGAGGTAGTAGCGGGTCGGCAGGCCCGTCTCGAACAACTTCACGCAGTTGGGGGCGTCCGCCAGCACCACACCGTCCACCTCGACTCTGACGCTGCTGCCGGAGCGCAGGGCGTCCACGCGGGAGTACGGGCTCCGGGGATGGACGAAGACCGGCTCGTCCTCCTCGAACCAGAAGTCCAGCGCCTCCCACTCGAAGCGCACGGTGTCGTGCAGGGGTCCCGGGGCGCCCTCTCCCCAGACCCACGCCGCCCCCGGCCGGACCTCCGAACCCACCCGCAGGGTGTGACGGTGCGCCGGGCCGGCGCCGAGGTGCTCCGTGTGCTTGTCGTCGTCGAGCACACCGTCCACCAGGTCCTCGACCGGGATGCTGAACTGGGGGTAGGCCTGCCACTCCCAGACGTACAGCGCGCGGCGGGTGTCGAAGACGACACGGCCGCCGATCATTCCCCGGACGCGGCGGGGTACGGGCTCGACGTGCCCGACCGGGACGATGAGGCTCGGGTGCAGGACACTCTCGGTTGCCATGGTGATCACCTTGAATTCGCTGAATGGTGCGCTCGCCGTGCCCGGTGTCCGCGGTCCAGGATGACCGCCCTCGGGCCGACGGGCCTCACCTGCTTGTTGTCACACGGTGCTGCGGATCGTATTGCACCGATCCGGACCGCGTCCTGGTCCGACGGGAGTGACTCGATGACCGACGGTGTCACAGATCGAAGGGGCTCCCGGTCAGTGAGCTGTAACTGTTCCACACTTGAGGAGTTCCGTCATGGACGCGCGTGTCAACTACTTCGGCAACGCCCTGGCCGGCAAGGTCATGAAGCACCTCAACTCGGCCGGCGCGGCGGTGCACTCGGCCCTCCCGGTCGCCACTCAGGAGCTGGTGAAGATCCGTGCCAGCCAGATCAACGGCTGCGGCTTCTGCACCGACATGCACACCAAGGACGCCGCCGCCGCCGGTGAGGACCAGCAGCGTCTGAACCTGGTGGCCGTGTGGCGCGAGGCCACCGTCTTCACGGACGCCGAGCGTGCCGCGCTTGAGCTGGTCGAGCAGGGCACACGCATCGCGGACGGCGCGGACGGCGTGTCGGACGAGGCATGGGCGAATGCCACGAAGCACTACGACGAGGACCAACTCGTCGCGCTGATGTCGCTGATCGCCGTCATCAACGCCTACAACCGCATCAACGTCATCAACCGGCAGCCCGCCGGCGACTACAAGCCCGGCATGTTCGGCTGAGTCAGCCGCTCCGGCTCGGCCGGCCGCGGACCGTCCCTCGCCTGGTCGCCCCGACCGTCGACCAGGCGTCGGACGCCGCCCCGCCCGGTCGGTCGAAGTCCGCCCGGCGGCACGGAGCCGGGAGCGACCGCCGCGGGCCTTGGAACCCAGAGGACCCCATGTCTGAACGCCACGCACTCGCCCCTCTCCGGCGAGTCAGCACCGACGTACTGGAAGTCGCCTACTACGAGACGGGTTCCGGAGACGACACCGTGCTGCTCCTGCACGGTTTCCCCTACGACATCCACAGCTACGCGGACGTCGCCCCGCTGCTCGCCGAGAGCGGGTTCAGGGTGGTCGTCCCTTATCTGCGGGGCCACGGGCCCACCAGGTTCCTGTCCGAATCGACTCAGCGCTCGGGTCAGCAGGCCGCTCTGGGAGCCGACGTCGTCGCCTTCCTGGACGCCCTGGGCGTGGAGCGGGCCTACCTCGCCGGTTACGACTGGGGCGGGCGCGCCGCCAACGTCGCCGCGGCCCTGTGGCCCGAGCGCGTTCTGGGCCTGGTCTCGGTCAACAGCTACCTCATCCAGGACATCGGCGCGGCGATGGAACCCGTCGCACCCGAACGGGAGGCGGGCTTCTGGTACTTCTACTACTTCCTCACCGAGCGGGGCCGGTCCGGTCTGGCCGCCGACCCGCAGGGGGTCGCCCAGGTCATCTGGAAGCGGAACTCCCCCAAGTGGGCGTTCCGCGAGGAGGATCTGGAGCGGACGGCGAGGGCCTTCGCCAATCCCGACTACACCGACGTCGTCATCCATTCGTACCGGCACCGGCTCGGTTTCGCGCCGGGTGCCGAGGCGTACGCGAACCTTGAGGCACGCCTCGCCGAGCTGCCCGTGATCACGGTTCCCACCATCACCCTCGACGGCCTGGCCGACGGCAACTTCCCCGCGGCGGACGGTTCCTCGACCGCTCGTCACTTCACCGGCCCCCGGCTCCACCGCAAGGTGGCGGACGCCGGCCACAATCTTCCGCAGGAGAGCCCCGAGGCGTTCGCGGCTGCCGTGCGCGACGTGCGCGTCCTGCGCCAGGAGTACGCCGGCCGCGACGGCTTCACCGGACGGAACCAGGACACGACATGACGCACTCCCCCGCTCCGGACGACTCCGCCCCGCTCCGCCTCGCCAGTGCCCGGGGACGGTGGACCCTGCTGGCCACCGTTCTGGGATCCACCGTGGTGCTGGTCGGCTCGACCGTCACCAACGTCGCTCTGCCGCGCATCGGTGACGACTTCGACGCCGACCTCGCCGTGCTCCAGTGGACGGTGAACGCCTACATGCTGACCCTGGCGGGTCTGATCCTGCTGGGCGGCTCCCTGGGCGACCGCTTCGGGCGGCGCCGCATCTTCGTCCTGGGCCTGGTGTGGTTCGCGGTGGCCTCCCTGCTGTGCGGTCTGGCTCCGGACACCACCACGCTGATCACCGCCCGAGCCCTGCAAGGCGTCGGCGGTGCTCTGCTCACGCCCGGCTCACTGGCGATCATCGAGGCCTCCTTCCACCCGGACGACCGACCGCGCGCGATCGGTCTGTGGTCGGGCTTCGGCGGTGTCGGCGCGGCCCTCGGGCCGTTTCTGGGCGGGTGGCTGGTGGACGGTCCCGGCTGGCGCTGGACCTTTCTGCTGAGCATCGTCCCGGCGCTGCTGTGCGTGCCCGTAGCACTGCGCCACGTCCCGGAGTCCGTCGGCACACCCCGGACGGACGGGGCCCTCACGGCCGGCACGGGGGGCCGGCGGCGCATCGGTTTCGACATCCCCGGCGCCGTCCTGGGTGCTCTGGCACTCGCCCTGATCACCTACGCGCTGACCGAGGCCCGGGACGGCGGACCGGTGGCCGTCGGCGCGTCCGTCGCCGGCGTCGCGGCAGGTGCCGCGTTCCTCCGCGTGGAGCGGCGCAGCAGCGACCCGATGATGCCGTTGTCCGTCTTCTCGTCCCGGCAGTTCACCGCTGTCAACCTGATCACCCTGTGCGTCTACGCGGGCACGGGCGGCTTCTTCTTCGTGACCGCTCTGCAACTTCAGATCGTCGTCGGGTACTCGGCGCTGGGAGCCGGTGCGGCCATGCTGCCCAACGCAGCGCTGATGCTGCTGTTCTCGTCCCGGTCCGGGATGCTCGCCCGGCGGCTGGGGCCGCGGATGCCGCTCACCGTCGGCCCGCTGGTGTGCGCGGCGGGCATGTTGATGATGCTGCGGGTCGGTCCGGGCGCGTCCTATCTCCGCGACGTCCTCCCCGCCCTGCTGGTGATGGGAACCGGCATGGTCGTCATGGTCGCTCCGCTGACCGTGACCCTGCTGTCCTCGGTGGACTCCGCGAACGCCGGGCTGGCCAGCGGCATCAACAACGCCGCGGCCAGGGCGGCCGGGCTGGTGTCCGTGGCGGCGTTGCCCCTCCTGGTCGGGATGGGACCGGACGCCTACCGGTCCGACGCGGCCTTCGACACGTCGTTCAGCCGGGCGATGCCGCTGTGCGCGGGCCTGCTGGCCGTCGGCGCGTCGGTGGCCTTCGGCACGCTGCGGCAGACCGCCGCGGCTTCCCGTGCGCTGCACGGGCGGACACACGGCTGGCTGATGGAGCCGCCGCTGGTGTCCCGCTTCATCCACCACCAGGCCGCCGAATGACCCCCTGCCGGGGCCCCGGCTGTCACACCGGCGGACGTCCGCCGGTCTCGTTGTAGGAAGGACCGCTGCACGGCGGTTCACCCCGGCGTGTCACCACGCGCCCGCCGCAGGAAGGGATCCAGATATGTCGTACCCGTACCCGGAGCAGAAGTACTGGGGAGAGGACGGTGAGGTCAGCGCCGTCTTCCGGCCGGCCAGCACACCGCCGGCGATCGGTGAGAGCGGTACCGGCAAGGACGCCACCCACTACCTGGCGACCACGGGGACCACTCGGGGCGAGTTCGGGCTGTACCGGGTGGAGATGCGGCCCAGGGCGGGCGGCCCCAAGACGCACTTCCACAAGCGGATCTCGGAGTCCTTCTACATCCTGGACGGCACGGTGCGCGTGTTCGACGGTGTGCAGTGGGTCGATGCGCGCAAGGGAGACTTCCTGCACGTGCCCCAGGGCGGGCTGCACGCCTTCCGGAACGACTCCGATGCTCCGGCCGACATGCTGCTCCTGTTCACCCCGGGTGCCCCGCGCGAAGAGTACTTCGAGCAGGTGTCGCAGCTGGCGCACGCCTCGGAGGAGGAGCGTGCCGCGTTCTTCGACAAGCACGACTCGTACTTCGTGGAGTAGGAGACACCGACAGGCGGGGCCCTGCGCCCGTGACACCCCGGCGGTAACCGGTGTCACGGGCGCAGGGCCCCGCCTGTCGTGTGGACGGCCGGCCCTGCGTGCTACGGAGCAGGTCATGCGGCCCCTGGCACACAGCGCGGACATGCCGCCGCCCGCCGCCGTGGGGCAGCGGACGGCGGCCGGACGTCCCGGGTCAGGCAGTGGGCCGCGGTGCGCGCAGGTGGGCGCGCTCCTTGAGCTCCTGCTCGTCGACCAGCTCCAGCATGGGCTTGCCGGGGGCGCACATCATGGTGACGATGAATTCGGTCCGCTCGTCGGCGAGGGCGTTGCCGTCCTGGTAGTGGATGGCGTCGCCGCCCGGCTCCCAGAAGGTGCCGCCGGCTTCGATGACGCGCTCGGGCTCGCCCTCGAGTTCGAAGCGGACCGCGCCTTTGATGACGTAGCCGAACGCCGGGCCGGAGTGGCGGTGCGGCGGGGTGCCGGGGTCGCCGGGCTCCCACTGGACGTGGATGGTCATCGCCGAGGCACCCTCGGGGACCGTGATGGGCGAGGCGTCCTGGAGCATCTTCGCCGCTCGGGTCCAGCTCGGGCCGTCCTCGCCACCGGTTCCGTGACCGTGGTGGGCGTGCTGTGAGTTCTCCGACACTGAGTCGCACCTTCCGTGGTTCCATCGTGTCCGGGCGGCACATCCTCCGCCGTGCACGTGGTCATGTCCGGTCGTGAAGACCGCTCGTCCTCCTGACCGGGTGGCCGACGGATCTGTGACACGGGGCGGTGGCCGGGGGCGGCCGGCCCCCGCGGCGGGGTGCGGTGTCACAACGACCGGACGCGACCTGTCTAGGTGTGGTGAGCACGGTGGCACGCCGACGTCCGCCACCGCCTTCGACGCATACCCAGCGGGGTCATCGGCCCCTGGACGGAAGAGACCCAGATGAGAGTCGTCGTTGCAGGTGCCACCGGTCTGATCGGTTCCAGGACCGTCGCAAGGCTCCGGGACCACGGGGTGGAGGCCGTGCCGGTATCCCGCGCGGCAGGGGTCGACGTCAGCACCGGACAGGGTCTCGACCAGGCACTGCGCGCCGCCGAGGTGGTGGTCGACGTCACCGACGCACCCTCGCGGCGGCAGGAGACCAGCACGGCGTTCTTCACCACCGCGGCGGGCAACCTCCTCAAGGCCGCCGCCGCGGCGGGCGTCGAGCACTACGTGGCGCTGTCGGTGGTGGGCGCCGACCGGGTCGGCTCGGGCTACTTCCGGGCCAAGGCGGCGCAGGAGGACCTGGTGCGGCACACCACCGTTCCGTACTCCGTGGTGCGCGCCACCCCGTTCCACGACTCCGTGGCGGCCGCCGTGGCGGCCGGCACCCGGCCCGACGGTGTGCACGTGCCCCCGTTGCTGCTGCGTCCGGTCTCGACGGACGACGTCGCCGCGGCGGTCGCCCACGTCGCGGTCGGTCTGCCGCGGTTCGGGGTGCTCGAGATCGCCGGCCCGGAAGAGCTCCGGTTCGAGGACGTCACCGCCGAGCTGCTCACCTCCCTGGGCCGGCCCGGCCCGGTGATCGCCGACGCCCAGGCCCCGTTCTTCGGCGCGGTACTCCAGGAGCGGGCACTCCTTCCCGGGCCGGCCGCCCATGTGGGCCACCACACCTTCAGCCAGTGGCTCAGGAACCGCTGAGTCCGCCGGGCGGCGACGCGTCGTCGCCCGTGACCCCCACCGACCGCCCCGCGGCGCCCACCGTGTCCGCGGCCGGCGTCGCCGGCACCCACGCAGTGACAGGAAGGCTGCCATGAGTGATCCGTCCCGGCCCACCGCCACCTCTGTGACAAGTGAGCTCGACCAGCTACCCGACCGTGACCGTGAGGAGACCGCCGAATGGCAGGCCTCCCTTGACGCCGTGGTGCGGAACGCCGGGCCGGAGCGGGCGGCTTACCTGATGCGGCGGATGCACGAATTCGCCGCGGCGACGGGGACACCCCTGCCCGGACTGCTGTCCACGGACTACATCAACACCGTCCCGGCGGCCGCACAGCCGGAGTTCGACGGCGACCTGGAGATGGAGTCCAGGATCACCGCGTTCAACCGGTGGAACGCCGCGGCCATGGTCACCCGGGGCTCCCGGCTGGGACTGGGCGGCCACATCTCCACCTATGCGTCGGCGGCCTGGCTCTACGAGACCGGGTTCAACCACTTCTTCCGGGGCAAGGACGGTGGCGGCTCGGGCGACCAGTTGTTCCTCCAGGGGCACGCCTCCCCGGGCATCTACGCCCGGCTGTTCCTCGAAGGGAGGCTGAGCAGGGAGCAACTGGGCGCCTTCCGGCGGGAGGCGAGCGGTCACGGTCTGCCGTCGTACCCGCACCCGCGGCGGCTGCCGTGGCTGTGGGAGTTCCCGACGGTGTCCATGGGGCTGGGCCCGCTCGGCGCCATCTACCAGGCCCGCTTCAACCGTTATCTGCTGGCTCGCGGCATCAAGGACACCTCCGCCTCGCGGGTGTGGGCGTTCCTGGGCGACGGGGAGATGGACGAGCCGGAGTCGACGGCCGCCCTGACTCTGGCCTCCCGCGAGGGCCTGGACAACCTGACGTTCGTCATCAACTGCAACCTCCAGCGCCTGGACGGGCCGGTGCGGTCCAACTCGAAGATCGTCCAGGAGCTGGAGGCGCGGTTCCGCGGCGCGGGCTGGAATGTGGTCAAGACCCTGTGGGGCGAGGCCTGGGACCCGCTGCTGGGCCAGGACACCACCGGCGACCTCGTACGGCGCCTGGGCGAGGTGCCCGACGCGCAGATGCAGACGCTGGCCGCGCGGGACGCCGCGTACATACGCAAGAACTTCTTCACCGGTGACGCCCTGTCCGCCGTGTCCGCCGCCCTGAGCGACGCGCAGGTGGTCGACCTGTTCGAGAACTCCCGCGGCGGACACGAGCCGTTGAAGGTGTACGCCGCCTACCGGGCCGCGGTGGAGCACCGGGGCGCGCCGACGGTGGTCCTCGCCCAGACGGTGAAGGGTCACACCCTGGGTTCGGCGTTCGAGTCCCGCAACGCCAACCACCAGATGAAGAAGCTCACGATGGAGCAGTTCCGTGAGATGCGGGACCTGTTGGGGCTTCCCATTCCCGACAGCGCGCTCGCCGGTGACCAGGTCCCGTTCTGGCACCCGGGGGAGGATGCGCCGGAAGTGCGGTACCTGCGCGAGCGCCGGGCCGCGCTGGGTGGTCCCGCCCCTCTGCGGCGGGTGATCGCCAAGCCGCTGCCGGAGCCGCCCGCCAAGCCCTTCGAGGCGCTGGAGAAAGGTTTCGGCCACCAGGAGGCCGCCACCACGATGGCGTTGGTGCGGCTGGTCAGGGATCTGATGCGTGACGAGCGCAGCGGAGCGCGCTGGGTGCCGATCATCCCCGACGAGGCCCGTACCTTCGGCATGGAATCGATGTTCCCCACGGCCGGCATCTACTCCCCGCTGGGCCAGAACTACGATCCGGTCGACGCGGACCAGTTGCTCCACTACAAGGAGAGCACGAGCGGACAGCTGCTGATCGAGGGCATCACGGAGGCCGGTTCCGTGGCCGAGTTCGCCGCCGCGGCGACCTCGTACGCCACGCACGGCGAGCCGATGATCCCGTTCTACATCTTCTACGCCATGTTCGGCTTCCAGCGCACCGGCGACCAGTTCTGGGCGCTCGGCGACCAGATGGGCCGTGGCTTCGTCGTCGGCGGCACCGCGGGGCGCACGACCATGATCGGTGAGGGATTGCAACACGGGGACGGGCACTCGCACCTGCTGGCCGCCACCAATCCGGCGGTGATCAGTTACGACCCGGCTTTCGCCTACGAGATCGCGGTGATCGTCCGGGACGGTCTGCGCCGGATGTACGGCGAGCAGCCGGAAGACGTCTTCTACTACCTGACCGTGTACAACGAGCCGAAGCACCAGCCGGCCATGCCCGCGCTGCCCGGTATCGAGGAGGGCATCGTCCGGGGCATCTACCGGTACCGGCCCGCCGAACCCGCCGCGGCGGGACCCCGGCTCCAGCTGCTGTCGTCCGGTACGGCCATTCACTGGGCTCTGCGGGCGCAGGAACTCCTCGCCTCCGACTGGAACGTACACGCCGACGTGTGGTCGGTGACGTCGTGGACGGAGCTGCGCCGCGACGCCATGCGCGCCGACGACGCCCGGATGCGCGGTGAGGACCGCACTCCGTACGTCACCCGGGCACTGGCCGGTGCGCCGGGGCCGGTGCTGGCCGTCAGCGACTGGATGCGGCAGGTGCCCGACCAGATCAGCCAGTGGGTCGAGCAGGACTACTACTCCCTGGGCACCGACGGTTTCGGTCTGTCCGACACCCGCGAGGACGTGCGCCGCTACTTCCGCGTGGACGCCGAGTCGATCGTGGTGACCGCACTGGACCGGCTGGCCCGGGCCGGGCAAATCCCCCTGGCGACCGTCGCGCAGGCCCGCGCCCGCTACGGCCTCGACCGGTGAGCGGCGGCGAAACGCGACTGACCCCCCATGACGCAGGTCATGAACGACAGGTTCGGAGGGCCCTTGCGCCCTGCCGGTCCGTGAGGAGCTGAACGACATCATGACGGTTACCGTGACCCTGCCGGCCCTCGGCGAGTCCGTCACCGAGGGCACCGTGACCCGCTGGCTGAAACAGGTCGGCGAACACGTCGAGGCCGACGAGCCCCTGCTGGAGGTCTCCACCGACAAGGTCGACACCGAGATCCCCTCCCCCGCGGCCGGCGTTCTGCTGAGCATTGCCGTCGCCGAGGACGAGACCGCCGAGGTCGGCGCCGAGCTCGCCGTCATCGGCACGGCGGACGCCGTCCCGGCCCCCGCGCCCGCGCCTCCGGCCGAGGCCCCTCAGGCCGCCCCGGCGCCGCCTCCCACCCCGGCGCCGGCGCCGGTCACGCCACCTGCTGCCGCACCCCTCGCCCCGTCGCCGGCCCCCGCACCCGCACCCGCACCCACGTCGGCACCACCGGTGCCGGCGCCGGTCGCGCCGGTGTCACCCGCGCCCGCTGTGCCGGCCGCCCCGGCGGCGCAGGAGTCCGTGCTGCGCGGCCGGACGGTCCGGATGAGCCGCATCCGCAGAGCCATCGGGGACAACCTGAAGAAGGCCCTGCTGGAGCAGGCGCAACTGACCAGTACGGTCGAGGCCGACGTCACCCGGCTCATGCGGCTGCGAAACCGGGCGAAGGACGGTTTCCTGGCCCGCGAGGGCGTCAAGCTGTCCCCGATGCCCTTCTTCGTCAAGGCCGCGGCCCAGGCGTTGAAGGCGCATCCGGTCGTCAACGCCAGGATCAACGAGGCCGAGGGAACGATCACCTACTTCGACACCGAGAACGTCGGCATCGCGGTCGATACCGAGAACGGGCTGATGACCCCGGTGATCAAGGCCGCCGGCGACCTGACCGTCGCCGGGATCGCCCGGGCCGTCCACGACCTGGCGGACCGGGCCCGCAGTGGCCACCTCACCCCCGACGACGTGTCGGGCGCGACCTTCACGATCTCCAACACCGGCTCGCGCGGCGCCCTGTTCGACACCGTCATCGTGCCGCCGCGCCAGGCGGCGATCCTGGGCGTGGGCGCGACGGTCAGGAGGCCCGGGGTCGTGCGCAGCGCCGGTGAGGAGGTCATCGGTATCCGGGACCTGGTGCACCTGTCGTTGTCGTACGACCACAGGCTGGTGGACGGGGCGGATGCGGCTCGCTACCTGACCACGGTCAGGGAGATTCTGGAGTCCGCGGCGTTCGAGGACGACCTGTACCCCGACGCCGGGACGTGAGGCGTGCCGACGCCCCGGTGAAGGTGCTGTTGAAACAGCCGGTGCGGAACACTGTGTTCCGCACCGGCTTTTCCTTTCGGGCCGGTACCCGGTCCGGCTGACCCACACAACAGTCGGTGATCACCGGTGCCCGGCGCGGAGGAGGCGACTGAGCCGGCGGCCGGGCAGGCCGACCACCAGCTCACGTGTCTGGACCCAGGCGGTGACGGTGCCCCCCTCCTCGCTCCGGTGCACGGCGACGGGCACGTGGCGCAGGAGGGCGTCCATCCGTTCGTCGCCGGACAGGACGATGCCGTAGAGCGTCTCCCAGCCGCCTCTGAGCGCGTGGTGGCCCAGATGGTGCAGCAGGCGGGTACCCAGCCCCTGGCCCTGCCAGGAGTCCTCGACCAGAAGCGCGGCCTCGACGGCCGAGTGGTCCGGCATCAGATGGCCCACGGCGATGATGCGGCCGGTGGTGTCCCGTGCGGCCAGGTGGACCGAGCCGGGGCGGCCCAGCAGAGCGGGCAGGTAGGTCTGGGGGTCGGCCATGGCCCGGTGGTAGCGGGTCCACAGGGTGTGCGAGGAGCAGCGACGATGCATCGCCACGAGGGGAGCGATGTCGCCGGGGCCTATGGGAACGATCCGCGGTTCGCGGCGCATGGGCTGGTCCTTGCGCGGCCGGGCCCGGCGCGGGATGCGCACGGTCGGACCGGCGGTCGGGGGAACGGGGTTCGCGCGCATGGAAGCGTGGAACGCCCACGGGACCGACGTGGACCGAACGGTCCGTGTCAGTCCCGTGGGCGTGACGCGGAAGGGTCAACGCACCGAGCGCGCGGCGTCCTCGATGACGTCGGTGACCTTGCCGGGCTGCGACACGCTCACCGCGTGGGACGCCCGGACCTCCGTGGTGTGGGCACCGGCCCGCTCGGCCATGAACTCCTGAGCCTTCGGCGGAATGTTGAGGTCCTGCGTGGCGACCAGGACCCAGGACGGGATGGTCTTCCAGGCGGGCTCCGCCGCGCCCTCGGCCAGGGCGGCATCGGTGACCGGTCGCTGGGTGACGGCCATCAGGTCGGTCTCGTTACGGGGTACGTCCGCCGCGAACTGGTGCCGGAACTTGTCGTTCTGAATGTAGAGATCGGTGCCTTCGGAACCGTCGCCGTTCTTGAACGGCACCGGGCGCAGCGCGTCACCGAGGGTGCTGCCGGGGAACTTACCCGACAGGTCGGCCGCGCTCTCGCCCTTCTCCGGCAGGAAGGCGGCGAGGTAGACCAGCGCCTTGACGTTCTTGTTGCCGGTGGCGGCATTGCTGATGACCGAGCCGCCGTAGGAGTGACCGGCCAGGACGATGGGACCGTCGATGCCGGCCAGGACGTCCTTGAGGTAGGCGGAGTCACCGCTCAGGGAGCGCAACGGGTTGGCGACGGCGACCACGGGATAACCGTCGTGCCGCAGTCTCTTGATGACGCCGTTCCAGCTCGTGGAGTCGGCGAAGGCACCGTGGACCAGGACGACGGTGGGCTTGGGCGCCCGTACGGGGGCGCCCTTGTCGGCGGAGGCAGGGGCGATCGTGGTGGCGAGGAAGCCCGCGGCGATGGCGGCGCCGGCCAGAACGGTGAGGGAGGTGCGGGCCCGGCGTGCGCGGGAGGTACGGGTCATGTCGAATGCCTTTCGGACGGGATCGGGGCGCCGGCTCCCGGAGGGGGATGCGGGCCTGTACTGAGGGGGTCGATGACCTTGCACGGGCAAGGGCGGCGGCCGGGCCGACGCGGCGGCGCAGCCCGGCGAACTGCCGTGGGCGGCGGGCCGATTGGCCCGTCGGTTTCTCCTGCCGCCTTCCACTCCTGTGCCGGGAGACCTGCCGCAGGTATGACATGGCGTGACGACAGGTCCTGGAGTGTGCGTCGGCGATCAGGAGTGGTGGCGGCTGCTGATCTCGGTGTACTCGGACGCTGTGGGCTTGGGAACCTGCGTCCCCGAACCGTAGAGGACACGGCTGAGCCCGACGCGCAGACGCAGCGCACGCCGGGGCACGGCGCCGTCCGCGTCCCGCACGGGTGCGGCCTCCAGGGGCCGGTACTGCGTGTGGGCGGTCAGGACGTGCAGTTGCGCCTGGGTGAGCGGCTCGTGAACCTCGACGTACTCGCCGTGCGGGAGCCGTTTGATGATGCCGCTCTCACGCCCGTGCAGCACCTTGTCGCGGTCTTGCCGCTGGAGTTCCAGTGCCACGCGTTTGGTGACGAAGAAGGCCAGGGCCGGGACGACGAACAGGCCGATGCGCACGGTCCAGGTGACTGCCTCGACGGAAACATGCAGATGAGTCGCTATCAGGTCGTTGGCGGCACCGACGAGCGCCACCGAGTAGACGCTGAGCCAGGCCACGCCCAGGGCGGTCCGCACCGGGCGGTTGCGGGGGCGGTCCAGCAGGTGCTGTTCGCGGTCGTCGTCCGTGACCCAGGCCTCGAGGAAGGGGTAGGCACCCATGGCGAGGAAGAGCAGTACGCCGATCAGCAGGGGCAGGAAGTTGTCCAGGGCCAGGGTGTGGCCCCAGAACGCGATCTCCCAGCCGGGCATGACCCGCAGCAAGCCGTCGGCCACGCCCATGTACCAGTCGGGCTGGGAGCCGGCGGAGACCTGGTCGGGGCGGAACGGCCCGTAGTTCCACACCGGATTGATCTGCGCGACGGCGGCCATGAAGAAGATCACGCCGGACACGAGGAAGAAGTAGCCGCCGGCCTTGACGGCGTACGCGCGGAACGGGATGCCGACGACGTTGGTGTTGGTACGTCCGGGCCCGGGGTACTGAGCGTGCCGGTGTCGTACGGCCAGGACCAGGTGGCCGACGATCAGGGCGACCATCAGTCCGGGGATGACCAGGACGTGGAGGGTGTTGAAGCGGGCGATCAGGTCCTCGCCGGGGAACTCTCCGCCGAAGAGGAAGAACGACACGTACGTCCCGACGACCGGGATCGAGAGGATCGTGCCGTTCACGACCTGAAGTCCCGTTCCGGACAGCAGGTCGTCGGGCAGGTCGTAGCCGGTCAGGCCCGCGAACATGGCCAGGATGAGCAACAGGAACCCGAACACCCAGTTCAGTTCGCGTGGCTTGCGGAACGCGCCGGTGAAGAAGACGCGCAGCATGTGCGCGAAGACGGCGGCGACGAAGACCAGCGCCGCCCAGTGGTGGGCCTGGCGGACGAGGAGCCCGCCGCGGACGTCGAAGGATATGTGCAGGGTCGAGTCGAATGCCTCCGACACCGGCTGGCCCCGCAAGGGGGCGTAGCTGCCCTGGTAGACCACGGAACCGGAGGAAGGGTGGAAGTAGAAGCTCAGGTAGGCGCCGGTGAGCAGCAGGATGACGAAACTGTAGAGTGCGATCTCGCCGAGCATGAACGACCAGTGGTCGGGGAAGACCATGCGCCGAGCGGAGCGGGCCAGGCGGCGGTAGCCGAGTCGGCCGTCCACCCATTGGGCGAGCCTCTCCCCCGTGCGCTCCTGCCCCGGCTCGGCCGGCCGGCTGTCGTTGCCCATCTCTTCACCATTCATTTCTGCATCACCCGAAGCTCGCTGCGTCTGATGGCGCCGCGGTCCCGGGCACTGCCGTGGGTCCGCGACACTGGCGTGTTGCGAGGGCTCCCGTCGCCGTGCGGCCGTAGCTGTCCGTGCCGTGTGCGTTCCGCCGGCCCCGGCACGGGCCGGGGAGCGCGCACGCGGCGCTGCGGAGCCGACTCGTCCACGGCTGTGCTGTTCGGGCACGGTTCGTGAACTGCTGTCCCAGTCATGACCGGCGAGACGGCTGAGGTGTGACACGAGGAGCCGGGTGCCGCCGTACTCCTCCAGGCTTGCTGACGGTGCGGATGTCCTGGATCAGCGGCGGGATGGAGACCTCCGCATCCGCCGGGCCCACGGGCCACCGTTGTCACACCCGCGGCCCAGGTGCTGTCTTGCTGGATATGCACCCTGTCATAGCGAGAGCACCGACCTTCCGGCCGCAGACGGATTCCTACACCGTCACCGCGGAGTTCTACGACATTCTCCAGGCCGAAGCGGACGAGAGACGGGTCCGTCACCTCTACGGTCGCGAAGTCGCGAAGGCCCGTATCGGCGTCCTGGACATCGGCGCCGGTACCGGACGGGTCACGTTGATGAGCCTGGCGGAGTCCCAGGCCGACGTGTATGCCGTCGAGCCCGCGCGGGCCATGCGCACGTCCTTGATGACCCGCCTCGCCGCCCTGCCCGCACGGCAGAGGGAGCGGGTGACCGTGCACCCGCACGCCTTGGACGAGGCGGCTCTGTACGCGGTGGCGGACGTGGCCGTCTGCCACAACACGGTCGCCTGTCTGTCGCCGAGTGCGCGGCACGCGCTCTGGCATGCGATCGGCGCGGCCCTCGTGCCCGGTGGTTCGCTGTTCCTCCAGCTCCCGCCTGCCCTGCTTCCGCCCCGGACCGTTCTGCGCGTCCTGCCCGAACAGCGGGTCGGCGAGCACACGTACGGCGGACGCATGGTGATGTCGACCGCCGGGAACCGCATCCACACACGCGCCGACTACTGGGTCCGGGGTGTGGAAGGTGTGCTCCGGGAGCACACCGAGACGTTCTGGATGTGGCCCGCCTCGCGGTCCCAGGTGATCGACGACCTGGGACGGCACGGGTTCGTCCCGTTGCCGGGACACGATGATCCGGCCGTCCTGGCGGTGACGCTCCGATCTCCCTGGTGAGACGACGGACCACACATCCCGGTACGCGCGAGGACGGCCGGGGGGCGCCGACGGCCCCCGGCACGCTGACGCGGCGATGTCACAACCCGTGTCGTCGCCCGGTCTCATGGATGAGCGCATCACACGACTCGCTGTGTGCGCCGCACCACCTGAGACGGGGATCATCATGTCGCCTGCGAATACATTCGTGATCGTCGGGGGTGGCCTGGCCGCCGGCAAGGCCGCGGAAGAGCTGCGCGCGCACGGTCACGACGGGCCGCTCCTCCTCATCGGGGACGAGCGGGAGCGGCCGTACATTCGACCGCCGCTGTCCAAGGGCTACCTGCTGGGCAAGGAGGACCGCGAGTCGATCCACGTGCACCCCGAGGGCTGGTACAGGGAGCACGGGGTCGATCTGCTTCTGGGCACGAGCGTGACGTCCGTCGACGGGCAGGCCAAAGAGGTGACGCTGGACGACGGTCGTCGCGTGCCCTACGCCAAGCTGCTCCTGGCGACCGGTTCCTCACCGCGCCGCCTGTCCGTCCCGGGGGCGGACCTGGACAACGTGCTGTACCTGCGGCGCGTGGGCGACAGCGAGCGTCTCAAGTCCGCCTTCACCGAGGGTGCGCGGATCGTGGTGGTCGGCGGCGGATGGATCGGTCTGGAGACGGCGGCCGCGGCCCGGACGGCAGGGGCGGAGGTGACCGTTCTCGAGCACGCCGAGCTGCCCCTGCTCAGGGTTCTGGGGCGGGAGGCGGCCGAGGTCTTCGCCGGCCTGCACCGGGACCACGGCGTCGACCTGCGTCCCCACGCCGAGATCCAGCGCGTCACCGGAACCGGCGGCCGCGTGGACGGGGTCGTGCTCGCCGACGGCAGTCACCTGCCCGCGGACGCCGTGGTGGTGGGGGTGGGCATCACACCCAACGTCCGCCTCGCCGAGGAGGCGGGCCTGGAGGTGCGCAACGGCATCGTCACGGACGAGCACCTGCGGACCTCGGTGGCCGACATCCACGCCGCCGGCGACGTCGCCAACGCCTACCACCCGCGGCTCGGCCGGCACCTGCGCGTGGAGCACTGGGCCAACGCGCTGCACCAGCCGCGCACCGCCGCGCTGAGCATGCTGGGCAAGGACGCGGTCTACGACCGGCTGCCGTACTTCTACACCGACCAGTACGACCTCGGGATGGAGTACACCGGCTACGCCGAGCCGGGCGGCTACGACCGCGTCGTCTTCCGCGGGGCACCGGACGAGCGGCGGTTCATCGCCTTCTGGATGTCCGGGAACCGGGTCGTGGCGGGAATGAGCGTCAACGTGTGGGACGTCATCGACACGATCCGTTCCCTGATCGAGTCCGGCGCGGAGACGGACGACGCCGTGCTCTCCGATCCCGCGGTGCCCCTGGAGAGCCTTCTCCCGCGCGTCTGAACCACCCCGGCGGCACGGTCGGCTCCAAGGCGCCCGAGCACACCGACCCGGGCGGCCCCGTGCCTGCCTGCCGCCCCCACGCGATATCGACGAGAGCAGACACATGACCGACAGCCCCCTGCCGCCGCTCCGCCCGATGCCGGACGACTGGCGACGGGCACTCGCCGTGGTGGCCCATCCCGACGATCTCGAGTACGGATGCTCGGCCGCCGTGGCCTCCTGGGCGGCCGACGGCCGGCAGGTCACCTACGTCCTCGCCACCCGTGGTGAGGCCGGTATCGACAGCCTGGCGCCCGAACGCGCCCGAACGCTGCGCGAGGCGGAGCAGCGTGCCGCCGCCGCGGCCGTGGGTGTTTCCACGGTGGAATTCCTCGACCACCAGGACGGTGTGATCGAGTACGGCGTGTCCCTGCGGCGCGATATCGCCGCGGCCGTCCGGCGCCACCGGCCCGAGCTGGTGATCACGCTGAACCACCGGGACACCTGGGCCCATGGTGCCTGGAACACACCGGACCACGTGGCAGTGGGGCGCGCGGTGCTGGACGCGTCGGCGGACGCGGGCAACCGCTGGATCTTCCCGGAGCTCACCGCACAAGGCCTGCGGCCCTGGAACGGCGTCCGGTGGGTGGCCGTCGCCAACTCGCCCGCGCCGACTCACGCGGTGTCCGCCGAGCCGGGCTTCGAACAGGGGGTGCTGTCCTTGCTGCGGCACCGCACCTACATCGAGGCATTGACCGAGGAGGACCCCGAGGCGTACGCGCGCCGTTTCCTGGCCGACAGCACCCGCGCCCACGGTCCGCGGTTCGACGGCCGGCCCGCCGTCGCCTTCGAGCTGTTCAGCCGGTGACCGAACGCGCCCCGATCCCACACGCCCCGCGGAACCTCGCTCACACGCACGAGACCGTGCCGAGGAAGGACCATCCATGACGTACGAGTTCCCCACCGTTCTGGACGCCGGGCCGTCCGACGACGTCGACCCGGACGAGTTCGTCCGAGCGGCCATGCGCTGGCACTTCGACCCGGCGACAGGCTCCCGCTACTGGCTCGACCGGGCCGATCGGCTCGCCTTCGATCCGCGGCAGGACGTCAAGGGCGTGGACGACCTGATGCTCTTCCCCGACCTGGCCGACGAACTGCGGGACGTCCCGGTGGCGGACCTGATCCCCCGGGGCTACGGAAACGACGCCCGGCTGCTCAACGTCTTCGACAGCGGTGGAACGACCGGGGCGCCCAAGCGCGTCGTCCAGCTCGACGACTGGATGCGGCACAGCACGGAGCAGGTCGACAAGCGCCTCCGGGACCACGGCCTGCCCGTCGGGGCCCAGTGGCTGACGGTGGCGCCGACGGGTCCGCATCTGGTGGGTGACGTGCTGCGACGGGCCGCGGAATCCCTCGGCGGCCCGGGGCTGGGCATCGACATGGATCCCCGCTGGGTGAAGAAGCTGGTCGCCGCCGGCCGGAGCGACGAGGTCGAGTCCTACACCGACCATCTCGTCGAACAGTGCCGGCGGATCCTGCTGACCCAGGACATCGGGGTACTCGCCGCCACCACCCCGCTGCTGGAGCGCTTCGCCCGCGAGGACGACCTTCTGGAGCGGATCAACGGCTCCGTCCAGGCGATCATCTGGGGTGGCACGCACATGGACCCCGACACCCGCCACCTGCTGGGCACGGAGGTCTTTCCCGACGTACCCCTCATCGGCATGTACGGCAACACCATGATGCTCACCGCGCTGCTCGAACGGGCAGGTCTCAGCGCTTCGGAGCCCTGCGTGTTCGACCCCGTGTCGCCGTACGTGTTCCTGTCGGTCGTGGACCCCGACACCGGGGATACGGTCGAGGTCGGTGAGCGGGGCCAGGTGATCGTCAGTCACGTCAGCAAATCCATGCTCATCCCCAACAACGCGGAACGGGACACGGCCGTGCGCATGCGGCCGGCCGACGGCCAGGCGGGTGACGCCGTCGCGGACGTCGCGCCGGTTCCCACGGTGAAGGGCGAGACCGTGATCGAGGGCGTGTACTGATGGCGGATGCCGAGGTCAGCGGGCCGGTGTACCTGGACGCGCTGGGTTCCCGCGGTCCGTACCGGACGCGGGTGCCGAGCGCGGTGACGGATGTGTCGGGTACCGAGGTGGCGCGGCTGAGCCTGGTGCCGCCGGTGTTCGTCGGCCGGGCGCTGGCCGCGCTGCGCAGGGCCGAGGCGGTGCCGGCGGCCGACATCGACGCAGTGCTGGCGGCGGCCGGCGAGGAGTTCGCCACCGGCACCGTCGGCGGACTGGGCGTACGCGAGTACGAACACCTCGTCAGCCGTACGTCCGGCACGCCGCTGACGGTGGTGCGCGCGGCGACACGGGGCACGGCACGGTTCGTCAGGCTGGCCCGTTCCTCCGCCGAGCGAGGCAGGCCACACGGGGCGGTCCCCGACCGCCGGGACCCGGCCCTGGAGGCCGGCCACGCCGTCTGGGCCCGCCAGGGGAACGTGTTCGCCGTCAACGCCTCCGGCAACCATCCCGGTGTCCACCGGCTGTGGGTCGAGGCGCTGGCACTGGGCTACCGCGTCGCCGTGCGTCCGTCGCGGCGGGAGCCGTTCACCCCGCACCGGCTGGTCGGGGCGCTGCACCGGGCGGGTGTCCGGGAGGACCAGCTGGTGTTGCTGCCCACGGACCACCGGACCGCCGACGTGCTCATCCGCGGTGCCGACCGCGCGGTCGTGTACGGCGGCGACGAGGTGGTCGCCCGGTACGCCCGCGATCCACGCGTGCTGCCCCAGGGGCCGGGCAGGTCCAAGATCCTCGTCACCGCGGACACCGACTGGCGGAAGCACCTCGACACGATCGTCGGCTCGGTCGCCGACGAGGGGGGCACCGCGTGCGTCAACGCCACCGCCGTCTTCGTCGAGGGCGATCCGGCGCCGCTCGCCGAGGCCGTCGCGGCCCGCCTGTCCCGGCTGCCCGGTCTGCCGCCCCAGGACGCGCGGGCGGTGCTCCCGGTGTGCCCGCTGGACCGGGCACGGGCCCTCGGCTCCTACCTGAGGTCGGTGGCGGCGGGGACCCGTGCCTGGCTCGGTGGTGAGGGCGTCGTCGACGACCTCGGTGACGGAAGCGCCGTCCTGCGTCCCGCCGTCCACCAGGTCGGCAGTTCCAGTGCCGCGCAGCTCCGGACCGAACTCCCCTTTCCCTGCGTGTGGGTGGCGCCCTGGAACCGTACGGACGGCACCGCCCCGCTGCGGGACACACTCGTGCTCTCGGCGCTCACCCGCGACGGCGCGTTGCTCGACGCGCTGCTGGCGGAACCCACCATCGCCAATGTGTACGTCGGTGACCACCCGACCTACTGGATGGCTCCGGGTGTGCCCCACGACAGTTACCTGTCGGACTTCCTGATGCGCAGCAAGGCCCTGGTCGGCGCCCCGTGACAGGCGGTCAGTGGGGCATGAGCAGCATCAGGGCCGTCCCCAGCGCCATCGCTCCGTCGCGGACGTGACCGTACGGGTCCGTCGCGGCGGCGCGGTGCGCGGCGTCCGGGACGGGCCGCAGCGAGGGCATGGGGCGGGTCAACGACCACATGGCGCACGCCAGGAGACAGGCCGCCAGCAGCCCGGTGACCCAGGCAGCCGACACCGGTGCGCCGGTGGCATGGCCGTGAGCCGCGGTGTCGTGCGCGGCCGGGACGCCTGCGGCCAGGGCCTCGTGGGACGGCACCGCCCGGCCGTGGTGTGCGAGCGGCATCCAGGCCATCGCGGCCATGCCGGCCGCGGACGGCAGCCGGCCGGCGATCCGCGTCACCGCGTTCGCCGTGTGGCGGCGGAGGGCGGTCAGCGGGAACCACAGTGCGGCGAGCGTGAAGAGAACCGTCGTGGTCCGACCGGGCAGCGATTGGCCGAGGCTCCACGGCATGGCCGCCATGGCCGCGGACATGGCGGCGTGCAGGAGGTGGTCCACCCGGTCACGGCGTCCCGCCCCCGGCGCCCGGACACCGTGCCACAGTGCGTGCACCGCCGCGAGGACGAAGAGCACCGTCAGCATGAAGTGCACGACGTCGACGGGAGTGTCCATGGGACGCGTGCACCTTTCCTGGTCCATGACCTTTCACAGTCTTGACCGGGCGTGCGGTTGTTTCGTGACAGGGCTCGCTCGCCACCAGGAGCGGGCAGGTCTCGGGAGCCGTGCGGAGCCGTACCCCGCACGGGATGCCGCAGACCCAGCGTGTGCCACGGTGTGCACGCTGGACGGCGTCCCGGGCGGTCGTGCCAGCGCCCCCGACGCGGCCCTGCGCGGCCGCTTGTAGCATGGTGCGCACGAAGCCAGAGAGGAAGATCCATGCACGCTGGCGCTCATCCCGACACCCTCGATCAAGCGACGAAGGACTTCCTTTCGGCGCGCCCGCGACTCTTCGGCATCGCCTACCGCGTCCTGGGCAGTGCGGCGGAGGCCGAAGACGTCGTGCAGGAAACCTGGCTGCGGTGGCAGAACACGGACCGCACGAAGGTCCTGGAACCGGCCGCGTTCCTCACCACGGTGGCCACCCGGCTGGCGATCAACCTGGCACAGTCCGCACGGGTGCGCCGGGAGTCCTACGTCGGCCCCTGGCTTCCCGAGCCCGTCGACACCACGGAGGATCCTCAGCTGGGCGCGGAACGGGCCGAGGCCCTGGAGATGGCGGTTCTCCTGCTCCTGGAGAAGCTGAATCCCATGGAGCGCACCGCCTACGTGCTGCGGGAGGCGTTCGACTACCCCTACGGGCGGGTCTCCGAGATCCTCGAAACAAGCGAGGCCAACGCCCGTCAGCTGGTGAGCAGGGCACGCAGGCACCTGGCCGCCGAGCGCAGGGAGCGCGTCACGCCGGCAGCCCATCGGCGGCTGCTGGAGGTGTTCCTCTCCGCGGCGCGGACGGGCGATCTGTCGGTGCTGGAGGACGTTCTCACCGCCGACGTCGTCAGCTACTCGGACGGTGGCGGGATCCGTGGCGCGTCCAAGATCCCGGTCATCGGGCGGCCGCACGTCTCGCGGTACCTCGTGGCATTCGCACCGCGCTTCTGGCCACAGGCGGACGTCCGGTGGGTCGAGGCCAACGGCCTGCCGGCCGTGCTCGTCTCGTCCGGCGGGCAGGCTGTCGCCCTGCTGTCCGTCGACATCTCGACGGAGGGTATCGACCGGCTCATGTGGGTGATGAACCCGGCCAAGCTGGCGCCCTACGTGGCTTCCCTGCACGACTGACCCGCCGGCGGCCCCCTCCCCGGCCGTCGGCGGGCACGCGTCACAGGAACGGTTACTTGTCGGTCAACCAGTAGTCCGGACCCCGGACGCCCCGACCCCAGGACGGACGACGTGACGTGTGGTGTGTGCGGTGCCGCCCTCGACAGAGAGCGGCACCGCCTGCCCGGCGTGTCCCGCGGACCCGCGCGTCACCGCCTTCCGTGCCTCCAGGCCCCTGAGTACGCGTTCCCGGACGTCCGCCGGAACGCCGTACCACGACCACATCGGAGTCACGCCGTGACCGAGCGCATCCCACTGCCCTCCCTGTCGACCGAGAAGAACTACGACGGGAACGAGTTCTCGCCCATCTACACGACCACCGTGACCGTCCACGGCGGTGTGGCCTCGCACGGGCGGGCCTCCGGCCGGGCACGCTCGTCCGACGGCGCCCTGGACCTAGACCTGCGCATGCCCGCCGAGCTGGGCGGCGACGGCCAGGGAACCAACCCCGAGCAGCTCTTCGCAGCCGGCTTCGCGGCGTGCTTCCACGGCGCGCTGAGCCTCCTGGCACGGCAGGAGGCGCTCGACCCCGCGGCCATCTCGGTCGTGGCGACCGTCGCCTTCGGACGGGATCCGGAGGACGGTGGCTATCTGCTCCGCGTCGACCTGGTGGTGCAGTGGCCCGGCGTCGCTCCCGAGACGGCAACGGATCTGATGGAGAAGGCCGACGCGCTGTGTCCCTACGCGCGCATGGCCTGGAGGGGTACGCCGACCACCATCACGCTCGCCTCCTGACCGGCACGTTCGGTATGCGTCGGCCGCCGCCCCCGGGCGGCGGCCGCTCATCGCCGGCACATCCCCGTCAGGACGGGAACCACAGGTCCACGTCGGCGGCTTCCTCCTTGCGGACGGCGAAGACGGAGACCTCCTTCTTGTGGAGAACCTGCCGGGGCAGGGCCGCCACCAGAGGGTGGTCCCCGGCCGCGCCACCCTGGTGCTCCCGCTCCGGCGTCGCGGCTACGAAGAACTCCGCGTTGACAGACCGGTAGTGCGCCCAGTGCCGCGGCAGGTCGTCCTCGTAGAAGATGGCCTCCACGGGGCAGACGGGCTCACAAGCATGGCAGTCGACGCACTCCGCGGGGTTGATGTAGAGCGTGCGCGAACCCTCGTAGATGCAGTCCACGGGGCATTCGGTGACACACGCCCGGTCCTTGATGTCGACGCAGGGCTGCGCGATGACGTACGTCATCCCTCTCCTCCTCCTCGCCGCCGAACACGCCGCAGGGCCGGCTCGGGCGGCCGTCGGACTCATCGATACGACCGGGGACGCCGTCTCGTTGTGACACGTGTGCTCCCCCCGGGGTGACCCGCCCCGGAGTCGGAGGGCGCCCGTGTCACAAAGCTCCGCCTGGCCTGGTCGTAGTCAGTGACACCCACAGCGACGGGAGCAATCGTGGCTATCACCGAACAACGACTGTCGACCATGGTCCTCGTGATCGGTACCGGCGGGGCGGGCCTGCGGGCGGCGATCGAGCTGGCCGAGGCCGGCGTCGATGTCGTTGCCGTCGGCAAGCGCCCCAAGGAGGACACCCACACCTCCCTGGCCGCCGGCGGGATCAACGCGGCCCTGGCCACGATGGACCCCGAGGACAGCTGGCAGCAGCACGCCGCGGACACCCTCAAGGAGAGTTACCTGCTCGGCGACCCTCGCACCGCGGAGATCGTCACCCAGGGCGCGGCGCTCGGTATCGACGACCTGGAGCGCTACGGTATGGCCTTCGCCCGCGAAGGGGACGGCCGCATCTCGCAGCGCTTCTTCGGCGCGCACAAGTATCGCCGCACCGCCTTCGCCGGCGACTACACCGGCCTGGAGATCCAGCGCACGCTCATCCGGCGCGCGAGCCAGCTGGACATACCCATGCTCGACACCGTCTACATCACCCGCCTCCTCGTCCACGACGGTGCCGTCTTCGGGGCTTACGGTTTCGACCTCACCAACGGCACCCGTCACCTCATCCACGCGGACGCCGTCATCCTCGCGGCCGGCGGGCACACCCGCATCTGGCGGCGCACCTCCTCGCGACGGGACGAGAACACCGGCGACTCCTTTCGCCTGGCCGTGGAGGCCGGGGCCCGTCTGCGCGACCCCGAACTGGTCCAGTTCCACCCCTCCGGCATCATCGAACCCGAGAACGCCGCCGGCACCCTCGTCAGTGAGGCGGCCCGCGGCGAGGGCGGCATCCTGCGCAACGCCCTCGGCGAGCGGTACATGAACCGTTACGACCCGCAGCGGATGGAGCTGTCCACCCGTGACCGCGTGGCCCTCGCCTCCTACACCGAGATCAAGGAAGGCCGCGGCACCGCCAACGGCGGGGTCTGGCTCGACGTCTCCCACCTCCCCCGCCAGACGATCATGAACCGGCTCCCCCGGGTCTACCAGACGCTCCTCGATCTCCAGATGCTCGACATCACCCGCGAACCCATCGAGGTCGCCCCCACCGCTCACTACTCGATGGGCGGCGTCTGGGTCCGTCCCGAGGACCACAGCACCGATGTCCGCGGCCTGTACGCCATCGGCGAGGCGTCGAGCGGACTGCACGGCGCCAACCGCCTGGGCGGCAACAGTCTCATCGAACTCCTCGTCTACGGCCGCATCACCGGCCAGGCCGCCGCCGCCTACTCGGAGTCGCTCACCGCGCAGCCCCGCTCCGCGGCCGCGGTGGCCCAGGCCCGCGCCGAAGTCGACGAACTGCTCGCCGCCGACGGGCCCGAGAACGTCCGCGCCCTTCAGCGCGCCATCCGCAACACCATGACCGAACACGCCGGCGTCGTCCGTGACGAACAGGGTCTGCGCACGGGCCTGGCGGAGCTGGACACCATCGAGAAGCGCATGGAGAACGTCGGAGTCCACCCCGACATCGCCGGCTTCCAGGACCTCGCCCACGCCTTCGACCTCAAGTCGGCCGCCCTGGCCGCCCGCGCCACCCTCGAAGCGGCGCTGGAACGCCGGGAGACCCGCGGTTGTCACAATCGCAGCGACTTCCCCGACATGGATCCCGCCTTCCGCGTCAACCTCGTCTGGTCCCCGACGACCGGAATCACCCACGAGAGCATTCCCCCCATCCCCGACGAGATCGCGACCCTCATGGAAGACGTCACCACCGACGGAAAGCTCGTCGAATAGCGGTCCGTCATCCCGCGTTCCTGCTGCACGGAATTTTCGTCGTCACAGAAAACCAGTGCACCCGGTCATTCCTGGTGCAGACCCAATCACACATCTCCCGGAGGATTTCCACTATGAAGGTCGTAGTGATCGGCGGTACCGGACTGATCGGCTCGAAGCTGGTCGCCAAGCTGAACGAGCACGGTCACGAGGCCGTGCCGGCCGCCCCCAACACCGGCGTCAACACGCTCACGGGTGAGGGCCTGGCCGAAGTCCTCGACGGGGCCTCGGTCGTGGTCGACGTCTCCAACTCGCCCTCCTTCGCGGACGACGCCGTCATGGAGTTCTTCCGTATCTCGACCACCAACCTCCTCAAGGCGGAGGCGGACGCCGGGGTGACCCACCACGTCGCCCTCTCCGTGGTCGGTACGGAAAGGCTCCAGGAGAGCGGCTACTTCCGTGCCAAGCAGGCGCAGGAGGGGCTGATCAAGGACTCGGGAATCCCGTACTCCATCGTTCACGCCACGCAGTTCTTCGAGTTCATGAAGGGCATCGCCGAGTCGGCGACCGACGGTGACACCGTTCGTCTGGCCCCGATCAAGATCCGGCCCGTCTACTCCGACGACGTGGCCGCCGTCGTCGGCCGCACCGCTGTCGGTACCCCCGTCAACGGGGTGGTGGAGGTCGCCGGTCCCGACGTGTTCCAGCTGGACGAGCTGATCCGGAAGGGGCTGGCCGCCAAGAACGACCCGCGCACGGTCGTGACCGACGAGCACGCCCCGTACTTCGGTGCGGAACTACAGGAGACCACCCTGCTCCCCGGTCCGGACGCGCACATCGCGGAGACCCGTTTCGCCGACTGGCTCGCGCAGCAGCGGTGAGCCGCCGGTGGCGGGCCCTGGGGCAGGGACCGCCACCCGCGAGGGGGCCTGTCATCCGCACCGCGGCACGACAGGCCCCTTCTTCGTGTCCGGCGCGGCAACGGCCGGGACGCCGACACATCTTGCAACCGACAGACAACCACCGCAGAGAAGGCCACCCAACCATGCTGACGCAACGCGATCAGGCCGTTCCTTCCCGCTCGGGTCCGTACCGGGGGGTGACCGGTGCCTACACCATCGACCCCGTCCACAGTTCGATCGGCTTCTCCGTCCGGCACGCCATGATCTCCAATGTCCGCGGGAGATTCGACCGTTTCGAGGGCCTTCTCATACTCGACGGCTCCGACCCCTCCCGTTCCGAGGCGTACGTGAGCGTCCAGACCGACAGTCTGGACACGGGAATCCAGGAGCGCGACGCCCATCTCCGGGGGCCCGACTTCTTCGACTCCGCGACGTTTCCCCTGATGACTTTCCGTTCCACCGGCATCGTCCCGCTCGACGACGACGAGTTCCGTCTCACAGGCGGTCTGCGCATCAAGGACATCGAGCTGCCGCTGGACATCGACGTCGTCTTCGGCGGAGCCCGCGAGGACGCCTACGGACAGCACCGGGTCGGCTTCGAGGGCACGGCCACGCTGCGGCGTTCGGACTGGGGGCTGGCCTGGAACACACCGTTGGCGACGGGGGGCGTCCTCGTCGGCGACAAGGTGACTCTGACGCTGGACGTCTCCGCGATACGGGTCGACCGGGACACGGTGGCCTGACCGGAGCGAGGGCGGGGCCGTACCCGTTCCGGAACCACCCCGCCCACCCCCTTCCCCGTCTGTGGTCTGCGGCTTCGGCTGCTTCCACGGCCACAGCCGGGTCCGCTCACTCGGCCTGCGCTCACGCGGCGGTTTCCGTCGCCCCCGGCGTACGCGCCGCGCGCCGGCGCATGGCGCGGCGCTCCCCTTCCGTCGTACCGCCCCAGATGCCCTCCACCGGATCGGCGTCGACGGCCCACGCCAAACACTGCTCCCGCACGGGGCAGCGACGGCAGACGGCCTTCGCCTCATCCGTCTGTATCGCCACCGGGCCACTGTTGATGTTGCCTATCGGGAAGAAGAGATCCGGGTCCTTGCCTTGGCAAAGCGCCCGTTCGCGCCAGTCCATGGAACACCTCCTGAGGTGAAGGACGGATACGGTCTCGGGGGGGGCGGCTCGTCATCAGGGAGTGCGAAGACGCGGGTGGGCAGTACACCACCGCTCGTCACTTGAAAGGACCGAGCGGTCGACGTGTGTGTGACATCGAAACGGTGCCGGGCGGTCGGTGTCTTTGAAGGCCGGCGAGTGATCCACCGGTGAATGCATGGCGCCCCGCCGAAGGCCGGCCTGAGCGAGGCCGTTGCCGTGTTCGCCGAGCTCCGGCATCCCGCCGGTATCACGGCGTTCCGTCCCGGAAGCCGGCGCCGCATGAGGTGCTCGCGCCGAACGCGGTCGGGCTGTCCGCGGCGAGGGCACCCGGGCTCGCCTCCCCGTCCTGGGCCGCGGCCGTCATGACCGTCGCGGTCACTCACCAGGTGACGCGACGCGTCATGGACGAGAGCGGTTCCAGGAGCGCAGTTTGTCGGGGTTGAGGACGACCCAGACCTGGACGACACGCGAGCCGGTGATGTCGAGGGTGATGACCGCGGCGACCTGGTCGTCGTAGCGGACGACGAGTCCGGTGCGTCCGTTGGCGGGGTGCGTGTGCAAGGTGGTGCGGGGGTGCCGGGCGAGCAAGGTCAGCAGACTCCGGGCGACGCGTCCGCTGCCGGTGACGGGCCGCGTCAGCGCGCGGACCTTGCCTCCGCCGTCGAAGAATGCGGTGGCGTCCGGGGTCAGCAGGGACGCCAGGCGGTCGGCGTCCCCGTCGGCGCACGCGTGCCGTACGGCATGGGCGATCTCGTCCTGCCGGCGTGGCGGTGTCGGCTGCGCGCGCCGGGCCCTCATGCTCCGGCGGGCCCGGTCTGCCGGCTCGGCGCATTCCGCCTCGGACCGTTCCACGATGCCCGCAACCGTGCCCGGCGCCACTCCGAACACGTCATTGACCACGAACGCGGCCCTCTCGACCGGTGGCAGCGTGTCCAGCGTTCGCAGCAACACCGCGCTGACCTCGCCCTCCAGACCGGAACCGTGCTGCTCCCTCCTCGGCACTGGGCCCTGGGCGTCTTCCCTGCGGCCGGGCAGGGCCAGCCGCACCAGGCAGATGTCACCGACGACCTGGGTCAGCCAGGCTCGTGGCGTCGTTATCCGCTCCCGCTGGTGATCGGAGAGCCCGTACCACCGCCGGTACGCCTCGTCGGTGACGCGCTCGGCAGCGAGACGACTGCCCAGCATCCAGTGAGCGACCTCCAGCAGATGCCTCCGCTCGTCGAGTAACTCCGTGATCGGCAGGGTGTCAACGACAGGCTCCATACCGCGTTCTCCTTCCGGACCGCCCTCGGCACCACCGCCGCTGCGGTGGCGTGTACATCTCGCGACTGCCTCATTGTGTCGCCGAAACACACTTTCATGGGACCCCGCTGTCGGTGTCATTTCCCACGGCAATACAGTGGGGCCTGTCGAACAGGCCGCTCCCGGGGTGCACTTACCCGGGCGGCCCCCTCACCTACCCACCTCCCGAAGGGGATCAGCATGCGCAAGGTGTTGCGTGCCGCGGCCATCGGTGCCGTGTCCGCAGGGCTCACGCTCGCTCCGAGTGTCGCCCAGGCGACGCCCGGCGGTCCCGGTGTCACCGGCAAGACACTGGCACACTGGACCACCAGTCGTTGGGACTACAGTCTCCGTGAGATCACCATTCCTCCCGGTCAGGGGACGGGCTGGCACTACCACGACGGCTACCTGTACGCCTATGTCAAGCAGGGAACACTGAGCCACTTCAATGCCACGTGCGCGTCGGACGGCGTGTACGAGAAGGGCGATTACCTGAAGGAACCGCCTGGCGCGGAGCACGTGCACATCGGCCAGAACCGCGGCGCGGTGAACGTCGTACTGGAGGTCCTCTACGTCCTTCCGCACGGCGCCCCCTTCGCCGAGGACGCCCCTGATCCCGGCTGCGAGCCGAAGTAACGAGGCGCACCGCTTCAGGGCTGTCACAGCTCCCGCCACTGCCTGGTCAATGCGGTGTCGACGGCTTGTAGCGGCAATCGCTCAAGCCGTGCGGCGATGAAAGAGGAGCATGGCAGGGACACACGTCGGCAGACGCGTTCGAGTGATCGCTGTTCGAGAGACGTCCGTGCCCAGGCTTCCGGCACAAGCTGAGGAAGGACGAGAGGATGCCCCGAAGCACTGACCGGCAGGCCGATCCCGCCGCCGCCACCGCGTCGCTGGCGGCGGAGGCGGCGCTGCTCGAGGGCCGGCTGCGCCTGCTCCGAGAGGCGATCGACACGGTGGACGCCCGCATCGACGTGGTCTCCGAGGCCCTCCGGCAACTACAGCATGCGGTGGCCTTGCCCGCCGAGGGCCGGAAGCACCCGGGGGAGACGGACGGCGCCAGGCTCGATCACTCGACGAGGCCCGACCGCCCCTGACAGATCGCGCGGGCGGACCCGGTGAAGCGCCGCATCAGTCGATGCGTGCTCTCCGGTGTCCGCCCGCTCCGTTCCCGACCCGTGGGGGCCGCTGCATATGATGTGCGGGTAGCATCCGACGGTGTTGGGCCGGCTGACGTCGCCGGCACATCGGCGGCCCCGCCGGAACAAGGGTTGAGGACGAGAGGAACACATGGGCCCCGTGACCCCCAAGGCTCGCAACATCGAGATCACCGCCGAGAGCCTCCGGGAGGACCTGGCCCGGCTGGAGGTTCAGAAACAGGCGCTGGAGCGGGAACTGTCCGCGGTCACCGCTCACCTCGACTCCGTGCAGCGAGCCCTCAGCGCCCTTCAGGCCCTGATGCCCTTGGCCGCTCCCTCAGCTGCGGCACCCGGGCCTGTGGATGTCCGGGCGACGGCGGAGCCGGCGCCCGCGGACACGACCGAGGACGCCGACACGAGCCGGGAGAAGCCCGACCACGCCGAGGCCGAGGCCGACGGCGAACCGAAGTACGGCAAGTTGACCGAACAGATCCTCAAGTACTTCGCCGAAGCCGCAGACACCGACGTCCGTGCCCGCGATGTCGCCGCCGCTCTGGGCCGTGACACCGACAGTGGCAGCATCAACGCCGTTCGGAGCACGCTCGACCGTCTGGTCGGCACCTCCCGCATTCGCCGTGTCGGCCGCGGTCTGTACCGCGCTGCCAAGCCCTGACCGGGGACGGAACGTCGCCGCGCCAGGTGACGGGTGCCGCTGTCACCGGAGGTGAGCACACCACCTCGGGCAACGGGTGCTCCCGGCGGGACACCCGTCACCCGGCACGTCACCGCCGGCCTAGCCGGTGACGACGTCCGTGGGCTCCTCGCTGCGCCGTGGGGCGCCGCGGGAGACGAAGGCGTCTCTCGGGTGCTGGACCGAGACGAGGGAGACGATGTCGCGGCCGTAGAAAGCGGCGGTGGCCCACACCGCGAAAACACGGACCTTGCGTTCCCAGCTGGGTACGGCCAGGACGTGGTAGCCGCGGTGCATCAGCCAGGCCGGGAAGCCCTTGATGACCAGGCGCCGGTACTGGAAGATGCCGCGGCCCAGCCCCAGCGTGGCCACCACGCCCAGACTGTGGTGCACGTAGTCCTTGGCCGGCCGGCCCCGAAGTGACGCCAGGATGTTCTTCGCCAGAAGCTTGCCCTGGCGGACGGCGTGCTGCGCGTTGGGCACCGTGCGTGCCCCCGGCCGCCCGGCGGCGAGGTCGGGCACGGAGGCGTCGTCGCCGGCCGCCCAGACATCCGCCACGACCTCGGTGTCCGTGCCGACCCGGAGATCCGCCCGCACCGTCAGCAGGCCCCGTTCGTCGACCGGAAGGTCGGTGTGGTTGTGCACGATCGGGTTGGAGGCGTTGCCCGCCGCCCACACGATCAGGCCCGAGTCGTACTCCTCCCCGTCGGACAGCACGACGTGCCCGCCCTCCGTGGAGACGAGCTGGGTGTTCAGATGCACCCTGCCACCCCGCTTCTCCAGCGAGCGCACCACCCACTCACCGGGCCGGTCGGTCACCTCGGGAAGGATCCGGCCCCGCGCCTCGACCAGGTGGAAGCCCAGTTCTCCCGCATCGATCTCCGGGTAGTGCTTCAGCAGGGCGGTCGCCAGGGCCAGCAGTTCGCCGAAGCCCTCCACCCCGGAGAATCCGCCGCCGACCACGGTGACGGTGAGCAGCTTGCGGCGCTCGGGACCGCGCGGAAGGGTCGCCGCACGGTCGAACGAGGTGAGCAGCCGGTCGCGGATCGCCACGGCCTCCTCGACGTGCTTCAGTCCGTACGCCTGGTCGCTCAGCCCCGGAATCGGGAAGGTGCGCGTGACGGCCCCCGCCGTCACCACCAGCACGTCGTAGGGGAGGTCGAAGTCCGGCCCGGTCTCCGGCCGGACCGTGACCGTGCGCGCGCTGTTGCGGATCTCGGCCACCGTGCCCGCGATCACACGGGTCCGATGCAGGTGCCGCCGCAGCGAGATCGCGGCATGCCGGGCCTCCACCGACCCGGCGACCACCTCGGGGAGGAACGGCTGGTACGTCATGTACGGGCGAGGGTCAACCACGGTGACGCGTGCCTCACCCCGTCGCAGCTTCTTCTCCAGGCCCCACGCGGTGTAGAAACCCGCGTAACCACCACCCACGATCACAATCTCACGCACGGTGTCCTCTGTTCCTCTCGGTTGCACCTATCAAGACCGGCCACAACCACGTGGTGTGACGTGACCGGGAGCGGAACCGGGAATTCCGTACGTGCGTGCACCTTCCTGCCACTCGGACCTTCACCGGCTCGGTACCGGCGGCGCCGACGATCGTCACGCGGGCCGCCGGTACGGTGTCGCGTCCGTGCGGGTGGCAGAGTCACACCTTGCTGCCGCCGAACCTGATCGCGATCCAGTCGCCCTTCGTCCCCGCGACCACGAACCGATGCCCGGTGTGGGCCGTGGTGCCCCAGTCGCCGGTGCGGCGGACGGCGGTCGCGAACGGGTGAAGCGCCCGCCGTTCCGTCGGTGCGACCGGCGCGTTCATCACGCGTTGGCGTTCCGGCTCCAGTGCGCCTCCAGGATCTCGGCCACCTCTGCGGGCCGCTGGAGCAGGGGCCAGTGATTGCAGTCCATCTCGATCACCTCGGACGCGTGCAGGGAGGCGCCGAGCTTGCGCCCGAACTCGATCTGACAGGCGGGGTCGAGCGCTCCCCAGAAGACCAGGCACGGCGCCGACACCGCGGACAGACCCGGCTCCCACTCCGCCCCCACCGTCACAGCCGACCGGTACAGCCTGAGGATGGCATCCTTCATCGGACCGTCCACGTGGCTCACCATCTCCCGGGCCAGGTCGATGGGTACGTCGAAGCCGGTCGCCAGGTCGTCGGCGAACTGTTCCGTTTGCAGTTCCTCCATGAAGCGGTCACCTTCGACCTGGTCCTGCCAGATCTTGGCCAACGGGTGCCACACGTATGCGGAGTTGATCGGCCCGTTGCCCCCGGCCCAGGTACGGACCAGATCGGGGCGCAGATAGGCGACGCGGGCGGTGAAAATGCATCCCCAGTCGTGACCGACCAGGTCGACCGGCTCACCGACCCGCTCCAGCCGTTCGATGAGCCAGTCCACGTACTCCTCCTTCGTGGATCCGAAGCCGGCCGGGCGCGCCGTGCCGAAGCCGGGCAGGTCCCAGGCTTCCACGTCGGTCCGGGTCAGGTGCCGCCGCACGCCGTCCCATACCCGGTGGGTATCGGGAACGCCGTGAATCAGGATGGCAGGCATGGAAGGGTCCCTTCGTCAGCGGGCGGCGCCTCGCGATCGGTGTCGGGGGAGCATCCTGTCACACTGTTGTGTCCGCGGAATTGCCGAGCCTCGCTCATCGTCACACGTCGGCGCGGCGAGGTGGAACTCCGTCGGATCGGGTGACGGGGGCGTCCTGATGTCACATGATCCGTGCCTGTCCGGTCTGCACTGCGGAGGGCACCGAAGACGGGCCCGTCGGCCGAGGGCGTCCCGGGACCGGGTGCTCCGTCAGCCGACCGTCACGGACGTCGATCCAGCCGATCTCGGCGATGGTGACGCGGTGCCGCGTGAGAAGGAGGATGCCGTATGGACCAGGCCGGTGACGCGGTGCCGATCGCGGATCTGCTCGACGAACGACGGCATCTGCTCAATGTCGCCTACTGGATGCTGGGCACAGGCCCCGGGGCCGAAGACGCCGTCACCGAGACCTACCGACAGTGGTACGACCTGTCGGATCTCCAGAAAGCACGTATCACCGACCCGGGTGCCTGGCTGACCGAAACCACGGGCTCCATCTGTCTGGCACGTCTCATCCTGCCCGAGCGACGATCCACAGGTCCGGGCGGGAACGACGGCGATACGGCGCCGGGACTCCACCGGGCCCTGGAGGAGGAGATCAGCGGCGCCCTGCTCGACGCCCTGGACGCTCTGTCCCCCGCTGAACGAGCGGCTTTCGTCCTCAACGACGTCTTCGCCATGCCACCACGATCGGTCGCCGGCATCGTGGGACGGACGCCGCTCGAATGCGCCGAACTCGCCGACCGTGCCCGCCGGAGCCTGCGTACCAGCCGCTCACACCCCACCACACAACAGCAGCACGACAGGATCGTCCGCGCGGTCCGGCGAGCCTGCACCACAGCCGACGCCACCCATCTGGCATCCCTGCTGGCACCCGATGCCACCGCGTTCTTCGACGGCGGCGGCAAGGTCCGTGCCCTCACCCGGCCGGTGCACGGCAATCAGCACGTCGCCCGCACCCTCCTCACCCTCCTGACCCCCCGACCGCACACCACCCTGCACCTCAGTCCGGCCAACGGCCGTACCGCAATCGTCGTGCGCCACATCGACCAGGTGGCCGCCGTCATCAGCTTCGACATCGCCGGCCACCACATCATCCAGGTCTGGGCCGTCCTCAACCCCGACAAACTACGCGCGTGGAACCGCCCCCACACCCCCGGCGCCCCCACATCCACAGCGCTCGAAGACTGAGACACCTCCACACCGTGCGTCCGGGTCAGGCCGAGCGCACAACAACTCTTTCGCTGCTCACAACAACTGGTCACGACAGACCTGTAACGGATCGAGGATGGCCCTGGTCTATGAAGCAGACACAGTTGGAATCAATGTGACTTGTTGTGGCGCGTCCAGGAGTCGGCCAACGGGCGGACCGTAACGCGCCAGCCGTACGAGCGCGCCCGCCGGCAGTACCGTCCGCGGGGAACGGAGACAGAAGAACATGCATCGTGAGACGCCCTCCGTGGGAAGCAACCTGGAAGAGGCCGTATCTGTCTTCGTGGAGCTCCGCCCACGTCTGTTCGGAATCGCGTACCGCGTTCTGGGTAGTGCGGTGGAGGCCGAGGACGTGGTTCAGGACGTATGGGTGCGCTGGCAGAGAACGGACCGCTCGGTGGTGGTGAACCCCATGGCGTTCCTGTCGAGCGCGACGACCCGGCTGGCCATCAACGTGGCCCAGTCCGCCCGGGTGCGCCGCGAAACCTACATCGGCCCCTGGTTGCCCGAGCCCGTCGACACGAGCAGCGATCCGGAGATCGGCGCGCAGCGGGCCGAGGCACTGGAGCTGGCCCTGCTCCTCCTCCTGGAGAGGCTGAACCCGATCGAGCGGGCCGCCTACGTACTGCGGGAGGCGTTCGACTACGGCTACGCCGAGATCGCCGACATACTGGGGCTGACCCTTGTCAACGCGCGGAAGATCGTGAGCCGGGCCCGCAAGCACCTGTCGGCCGAACATCGGGAGTCCGTGGATACGGCCGAACACCGACGGCTGGTCGATGCCTTCGTCTCGGCGGCGCGGACCGGGGACGTCGCCTCGCTGGAGGCCGTCCTGGCCCCGGACGGCGTCCGTCAGCCCGGTGGCAAGTCCTCCGGTCCCACTCGCCGTCGACAGGGCAGGACGCTGGGCGCCCTGCTGCCTGTTCCGGCGTTCGGGGCACTGCTCGAAGTGGGTTGACCTGTAGTGACGACTGCGCTCGGACGTTCCCGGGCGGACTGACGAGCAAGATCCACACTGCCGTCGGGCAGGGGCACAAGTCCTTGTCCGTGGTGATCCCGGCCGGGCAGCGGGGTGACTCGCCGCCGACGAGGACCCCGACTCTCGCAGCAACCGGTGCTATGCGGGCTGACGCGGGATCAAGGCCATCCTCCCGGTTCCGGCAGGCCGAGTGCGCGACCGCCTCGGACTCGGTTCGCACGGTGGCCGGCCGCATTCCTCCGACCAACACGACCACAACCAGCGGCACGCGGTCGAGTGCAAGATCAACCGACTCAAGCGCCACCGGGCCGTCACCCCCCCTATGGGGCGACCGTGCCGGACGCAGCCACAACGAGTGGCTGCGTCCAGCACTTTCACCACATGCCTCGCACTTGTCACAGCTGCGCCGGCTGCTCGGCCACGGCGGGTGGTGGACCCGGTGACACCGCTCGGGTCCCACCCGGCCGCACGTGCGCGATGCGCCACCGCGTCGACGGTGCCCGGCCGCGACCGCCCGAGGTCCGTGCGCGCTCCGCCGGTCTTGCGACCCGCCAGTGCAGCGGGTGCCCCGAGCGGGACGGGCGTGTCGTCTCGCCCCTGACCCCCGCTGGAATCCCGTCGGGATACGGACCCGTCGTTGCGTTTCGAGCGGGCGAGTGGCAACAATTGATGGACAAGCATTCATCGAAGTATCACTGCATCTTCTCCCCTGTGACAACACAGGTATCCCGGATGCGGATGCATCGGCAGATCGTTTTCCGCATAGGATGCACCGAAGCGCCCATCCCGGCGTCCGCGTCGAGCGTCACTCCAGGTGAACGGAGTCGGGCACGGTAAAAGCTGAGGATGAGAGGAAGACATGACCCCGGCAACTGGCGCGGCGCGCAACATCGAGGTCACCGCTGAGGGGCTGCGGGAGGATCTGGCCCGTCTGCGGCTCCAGAAGCAGGCGCTGGAGAGGGAACTGGCAGCCGTCATGGCCCATCTGGACACCCTCCAGCAGGCCTTGGGCGCGCTCCAGGTCCTGATGGCGGATCCGACGGGTGGCACGCCGGTTCCCGTGGACACCGTCGATGCGGGCCCACGTCGCGCCCCGGGGCCCGGACGGGTGCACACGGACGTTCCGCCGGCCCGACGTCCCGCGGCCGCAGCGATCACCCGGGCCTCGGGGCAGCCCGGGAACCGGCGGGGACCGGGCATGCGGGCGCCCCGTGCCGAGGCCGAGGGGGAACGCACGTACGGAAAGCTCACCGAGCAGATCCTGGAGTACCTCTCACTGGCCGGCGACGTCGACGTACGCGCCCGGGACGTAGCGGCGGCACTCGGCCGCGACACCGACAATGGAAGCATCAACGCGGTGCGCAGCACACTCGACCGTCTCGTCGGTGCGTCACGAGTCCGGCGGACCGGCCGTGGTCTCTACCGTGCCGAGCGTTCCTGACCAAGTTCGCGGTGACGACCGTGAATGGCCCCGGACGCCGTCTGCGGGGGATCGATGACGTCCGGGGCACTGCACCCGCTCGGCTCGTGCAGCGGGTGTGGAAGCGCCCATGACGCTTGTGCGGGGGTTGCCACCCTGCGTCTGGAACACTGTGAATCAGTGTATCGCACGCTCACAGTGCTGAAGGCCGACAGTAGTGGTGTGCGGCCGAGTCCTGGAGCAACCGCGCCACACCGGACCGTTCCGGCGATGCCCGACTGGGCGGCCCGATAACAGTGTGATGACATGTTGCGTTTTTTATTGGAGGGCGCCACCCCCCCAATGGATCATCGGAAGACGTGAAGCACTCGTCATCGCCGCTGTCCCCCGGCACCCACACGATCACCGTCCCTCACGACACCGCCCACGTCGAACAGCGCTACCACGTCGCCGGTTCGGGCCCTGTATGCATCGCCCACTCGGGCGGACCCGGCATCGGCTGGGAATACCTGCGCATGCCCGCGCTCGAACGCAGCCTCACCATGGTGTACATCGAGCCGGTCGGTACGGGGGCGTCCGGACGACTCCCCGATCCGCAGGACTACTCCGTGACCACGTACGCGCGTCTCCTGCACCATGTGGTCGAACACCTGGCAGTGCCCGAGGTCATCCTGCTCGGCCACTCCCATGGTGGTTTCGTCGCCCAGCAGTACGCCCTCGACCACCCGGAGCGCCTCGCTGCCCTGGTCCTGTACGACACGTCGCCGGTGGCGGACGAGCAGTTCTGGTCGGCGGCGGTCGCCGCCATGCAGCGCTTCGTGGACCGTCACGTCGACGACCATCCGGAGGTGGCCGGTTACGTCGCTGCCCTCACGGCCCGCCTGGACCTGCTCGACGACGACGGCACCACCGCCATCCTCCGCAAGATCATGCCCGCCTATCTCTTCGACTACTGGGGCAGGGAGGAGGAGTTCGCCCCCGCCCGCCAGTCGCTCCGGATGTATGCCGCCCCTACCGGGGGCCAGGGCACTCCGTTCGACGTCCGGGACGCCCTGCCCGGTATCACCACACCGGCACTCGTCCTGGCCGGCAGGCAGGACTTCATCTGCGGACCGCGATGGGCCCGCCTCCTGCACGAGGCCCTGCCCGCCGCCGAGTTGTCGATCCTCGACGACACGGGGCACCTCGGGCACATCGAACGGCCCGCACAGTTCGGCGCTGCGGTCCTCGCCTTCCTCCGCGGTCAGGGTGTGCTGGGGAGCCGGCAGACCCCATAGTCGTTCCGCCGGACGACAGTGTGGAAACGGCCGCAGGATGGCCGCGGTGCGCCTCCACACCACGTGCGATGCATGGCGCCGGCATCGACGGCGCGGGCGGAGGCGCGATGCCGTCCGGCAGCACGGCGTAGGCGGTCTCGGTGCGGCCGGCGCCGGGAGCCGAGCGGATCCGTGACGTCGCCGGCCAGGTCGGTACCGTAGGCGGTCCGCGTCGGCCGGGTCTGAGATCCCCGCGAGCGACGCCCCATGGGCAGCGCGAGCGGGGTGACGCGGGCGGCGACGGTGCCGTCCGCCGGCCCCGAGCCGACCAGCTTCCGGCGCAGCCCCGTCGAGAGGGGTCCCGCGCCTCTCGCGGGCTGTACCTGGAGATCCCCGCCCACTCGGCGCGGGGATCGGCGCTGCCGCCGGGCAGGCCGGGAGAAGCCCGGCCTCCCGGGTCCAGCGTTCCGGAGCCGGGTCGCATGCGCCAGCTCCTTCGCGATGGACCGCGGTCTTCGGCGCGCTGCTCAGAGCTTCGCTCCGTGGCCCGCCATCTGGCCCCGTGACCGAGCACGTCCCGGAACCGTCGCTTACCGGATGTCGGCATCACTCGTGGCGAATGGCCTCCACCCGGGTGACCCGCCGCAAGGTCGGCAGTGTCAGCACGGTCACCAACAGGACCGCTCCCGCGCCGATTCCGGTCATCGCCAGCATGCTGATCCAGTCGAATACCGCCGCACGGCCGATGAGGTGGAGGAGGGTGCCACCGAGCACGGTTCCGACCAGTCCCGCCACCAGCATTCCGATCGCCACGGGCAGCGCGGTCTGCCACAACACCGAGCCGCTGAGGGTTCGCCGCCGGACACCGACGGCGACGAGCATGGCCATGACGCGTTTTTGGTCCCTCAGCTGTTCGACGGCGCCGATCAGCATGCTTGTGGCGATCAGGAGCAGGACGACGGCAACGCCTGCCAGCAAGGCGCGACTGATGCTGCTCAGGGCCGTATCTTCCCTGCGGTCCCCCGGGAAGTCGACCTGGGACCGGGGGGTCAACCGGGCCGCGGCCGTGCGGATGTGGTCCCGGACGTCTTCTCGGGAAGTCCGGTACGCGAGGCTCACGGCAGGGGTTGCGTGTGCGATCGCGGTCACGCCGGCGGCTCCGGGAGTGGCGAGCAGCATGGTCTCGGGAAAGGCGCCTTGAGGGTTCGCCTGCCTGGCGCGGGCCGTGGCAGTGATCCGGGGCACCCGCCAGGCCGGGCCACTCATGCCCATGCGCATCCTCGTGCCCGTCTCCCACCCGGTCATGTCGTGCGTGCTCCCGTTGCGGGGGGCGACCAGGAAGGCGTCGCCGTCCGAGCACGTGGGCACGGAGGCGAGGAGACGAAGTACCGCGCAGTCGGCGATGCGTACGGTCTGCGGGATGCCGTAGGGGCCCTCACTCACCTGCAATTCGCTGAAGCCGACGGCCCGTGTCACTCCTGGGGTCCGGGCAAGGAGGGACGCGTACGGCTTCTCACCGTCGGCTCCGGCCAGCCGGACCACGCCGACCTGCGTGTCCGGCGCCGACCGCCCCCGTGTCGTGGACGGGTGGTTACCCGTATGGCTGTGGGCGATACCGGTGAAAAGGGTCTGCAACGCGATGGCCCCGGCGACGGCGACCACGATGCCGTTGACCGGTCGGGTGGACGCTTCGCTGTGCGACCGCAGCCTGCGCATCGCGAGCTGCCAGGAAAGAGGGCCCGCCCCGCCGGCCCGTTCGGTGAACCGCTCCAGGAGCCAAGGCACGACAGCGGTCACGCCCACGAGCAGCCCGAGCACACCGGCGACCACCGAAACGACACCTGCGGTGCTCTGCACCTGCGATGCGTCCCGGACGGACGTCCGCAGGAGCAAGAGGCCGAACAGGGGCAGGGCGACGCGCCACCACAGTCGCCGCTTGGCGCGGACGGACCTGCGCACCACTTCCAGCGGTTCGGCGACCACCTTGTTCATCGCCAGATGAGCGCTGATCAGGGAGAGACAGGGCACGGCAACGACCACCACGGCCGCCAGGGACGGCTCGGGGGTCAGGTCCTGTGGGAAGACACTGAGTCCCTGGACATCGACCAGTTCGACGCACCGGCGTCCCACCGCGAACAGCGCCGCGCCCACAACGACGCCGATGAGGGAGCTGACCAGTGCCTCGCCGGCGGCGATGCGGGCCGTCATGCCGCGGTCCGCGCCGATCAGCCGCAGAGCTGCCAGCCGCCTGTCGCGGTGTTCACCGCCGAACCTGGTGGCCGCGGCGATGAACACGACGACCGGGGTGAGCAGTACCACGATGCCGACGGCGGTGAGCAGGAGGAGATCGGGAGCCAGGGGCTTGACCGCATAGACCTTGCCGAAGTGGTCGAGCCGCCGTGCGCCCGCTACGCCGCTCTCCATGTGCTCACCGCCGAGGAAGTAAACGTACTCGCCGGGGCCGAGCAGACCCGAGTCGTCCACCTTTCCTGCGACCGGGTGGTCGAGGCGGGCACGCAACAGTCCGTTCCCAGGCTCCGCGAGCAGTCGTGCGAGAGCCGGTGACACGACCATTTCGCCTGGCCGTGGATACCTGTCAAGTCCGGGCGGCAAAGGGGCGTCGGGCCCCTCGGGTTCCACGAGCCGACCGCGGATCACAACATCGCGGAACACAGTGTCGATGTCGCTCACCAGTACGGTGCGGCGGGAAGCCGGTACGACCCGGTCGTCCAGGTCGACGTCGATGCGTCCGTGGATGCGCGCGTCGCGATGATGCCGTGCCGTGGGCACCGATGCCGCGAGAAGCACCACGGCGACACCGATTCCGATTCCCGCGGCCATCAAGATGGTTCGTACCGCGCTGACCCGGCCGCCGGTCAGGGCGAGTCTCGCTCCCAGGGCGACTGCGCGGAATCCGCCGAGGCGCTTACGGCGTTTCGGGGCCATGGCCGGGAAGCTACCGGGCTGATCTTGCCGACGTGGGCTCACTGGCTTCCTCTCATGCTGCGAGCAGAGCTGTGCCCGGCCCGACGGGAGGGAGCAGGCTGGGACCGGGACCGGGGCGAAACTGCGGAAGCGGCGTACATGGGTGTGGCCGCCTACCGCGTACACGACGCACGGCACGGCAGCCGTGAACGGGGATACCTCCGGACGCCGGAACGACTATACACAGCGTGTGTAGTGGGCCGGGTGGTTACCGCGGCATACCCGGTGCCGCCGAGCCGCGAAGGGTGCGGCGGCACCGGTGAGGACCGCTGCCAGGTCGGTGGCAGCGACGGCCTGAGGCGCGTGTCGGAAGGGCACGATTCCCTGTTGGACCGGCCTTCCCGTGGCGGTCGTCGCGTAACAGGTCGTGAACCTGCCGGGTGGTGCCGTCTACGCCCCCGCCTGCCGAGCCTCCCACCGGTTCCAGCTCTTCAGCCGGTAAGGACGCGCCGGTACACGCCCAGGGCGCGTACCTCGGAGGGCAGGAACCGCGGCTCGTCCAAGGCAAGGGCGACATGGTCAGCGTCGGCCTCCCGGTCTGCGGGGCCGGAGCGGCCTCCCGGGACAGCACGACGAACCGCAGTACTCGACCTGGTTCAGGGTGCCGCCCGCCACGCCCATGAGGTCGAAGCGGATGGGCAGGAAGTATTCGGCGACGCTGTGCAGGTCCGAGTCCGGCAGCAGGTGGTGCACGTCGGCGACGCGCCCCGGCGCGGAGTTGTCCACCGGGATCACTGCTACGTCGGCGTCGCCCAGGATCACGGCGTCCAGGGCTTGACTGAAGCTGGTTCAGGGCAGTTCGCGCCTGCCGGGTACAGGGCGTTCGCGGCGGACGCCGAGTTGGAACCAGGTTCGTCCTGGTATGCGACAGCTGTCACGTTCTTCAGCCCTTCCTGAGGGGCGTGCTGGCGGCAGGCGGCAGAATCTCCGCTGCGAATCGCGCCTGCTGGAGTATGGGGGAACTGGTCTCGATGATGCTCACCAGGTCGTGCCGGTCGCCCACCGTGTCCACGGACAGGATCTGCTGGTAGACCTCGGTGAGCACGTACTGGACGACGGTGGCCACCTGCCGGACCTGCTGCGCGAGCCGCACCTTGAGGACCTGCGGCAGAACGTGCCGCGCGGTGGGAAGTCCGTGCACGGTGGCCGCCAGACTCAGCCGCTCGTCGTGCAGCACGGCCGCCAGCTCGGCGGCCTGCCCGGCGGGCGCCGCCGGAGGGTGCGGCGGTGTCGGGCCCGGCGTGCTGCCCGCCAGCGCGTCTGTCATCCGACGGACCGCTCCCAGCGCCAGGGCGGCGATCGCGGTCCAGTGGAAGGCGGCATCGCTCGCGTACAACGGCTTGCCCGTCGTGTACGTGGAGAAGCCGACCGGCACATACACATCGACCGCTGCGTACACGTCCGCCGGCCGGGACACCGGCCCGGACGCCGGGCGGCTGTCTCCCGTACTGCTGGGGAGTCCGCCCGTCGTGAGGAGGTTCTTGGCGGGCACCACGAACAGATCGGGGCCGTTCTGCTCGGCGTCCGTGCCGGCGGAGGACCTACGGCCGCCGGCGAGTGGCAGTGCCACCCACGGCATCGCTTCCGCGGCGGAGGGCAGCCGCCAGTGCCCCGAGAGGGTGTAGCCCCCGGAAACCGGCCGAGCGGCTGGTGTACCGGTCCAGTCGGTGCCGGGGACTCCGGTGGGCAGCTGTGCGGCCCAGTTCCACGTACTGGTCAAGGCCCGCCAGGCTCCAGCGGGGTCGTCATGGCCGTACTTCTCGAAGGCGGAGAGCACCCCTACAAGGGTGGAATCGGGTCCCACGGCCTTCATCTGATCGTCGTGCGTGGACATCGACATGTGTTCAGGCCGCCTGTTCGTCGACTTGGGCTCCGGTTGTCGTCAGGACGATGTTGTGCAACTCCTGGCCACGCTGGTAACGGCCCAACTGCTGCGACAGGAAGTCCTTGCTCATGGCCTGGAACGCGTCCGTGAACGCGGCCACATGGGGAGTGATCAGCACGCCGGGTAGGTGCCACAAGGGGTGATCGGCCGGCAGGGGTTCCGGATCCGTGACGTCGAGCGCGGCCCGCAGCCGCCCCGCCCGCACCCTGCGGACCAGGGCGTCGGTGTCGACCAGTTCGCCGCGCGCGATGTTCACGAGCATCGCATTGTCCCGCAACAGCGCCAATGTATCCGCGCCGAACATGCCGCGCGTCCGGTCAGTCAGGGGCGCGCACAGCACGACCGCGTCCACCGTGGGCAGCAGCGTGGGCAGCTCCGCCGCCCCGTGCACGTGCCCCGCCCGGGACATACGCGCCGTGCGGGCCACGAGGACCACCTCGCACCGGAACGTGCTCAGCCGGGCCGCGACCGCCGCGCCGACAGCCCCGTGGCCGACGACCAGGACGCGTTTGCCGACCAGTGTGGTCCGGAACTCGGGCTGCCATCTGCCCTCGTCCTGTCGCGCCCTGAAGTCGTCGAGTCCCCGGCACAGAGAGAGCAGCAGGGTCACCGCCAGCTCGGCTGTGGCCTCGCGGTGCACACCGCGGCCGGTCGCAAGCCGCATGCCGGGGGGCACGCCGTCCAGCAGCGGCATGACGTACTCGTAGCCGGAGCTGAGGAGTTGGAGTACCTCAAGGTTGTGCATGCGCGGCAGAACCGAGCGCAGTATGCGGTCGGCGCCCGGCGACGGTGGGCCGACCAGGAAATGCACATCGTCCGGATCGCCGGGTAGTGCGGTCGAGCCGTCCCAGAAGACGTATCGCAACCCGTCCGTCAGGTCGGGGATCTCGTGTGGGGGGTACGGGAGCCAGACGGTCTTGGCGTCGCCGTCCTTCATGGTAGATCAACTTCTTCCAGCTTCGGTGCCGCGTGGACCGACACGGACACACATAGTGGTCCACGCGGATTTTGGTTGCCTCCATGAAGTTTCATGCACTCGTGGGACGAGACGTGTCAGTCGATGTGAAGGTTTGATGTGAAGCTCACCACTCGAACCGCTGCGTCGTCGCGGAGTGGGCCAATCCGGGCAATGCATCGGGGCCTGCTCAACACGGGGCACACCACGTTCGGCGCAGGTAGGGCTTGAAATCGTGCGCTTCAATGCGGTTCTCACGGCGTTCAACCTCGCCCGACCGACTCGGGTCACAACGTTGTGATTGACTTGTCATCACGTCTGCTACGTTCGGAGCGCATCGAACCAGGCCGACGTGGATCTCCGTCGGCCGACAGCCGATGTGACCTTCACCTCTGCCCAGATTTGGGAAGTTGATGACAAAAGAGACGAACTCCCGCCGGAAGCATGCCCTCCGGCGGCGTCCCGTTGCGCTCGGTGCCGCGGCCGTGGCCGTGGCCGGAGCCATCGCCGTTCCGGTGGTGGCGCAGGCGACGCAGGGCGACCCCGCGAGCGACCCCACCCTGCAAAAGGCGTTCGCGGCTGCTGCGGCCGAATTCCACGTTCCCCCGCAGGTGTTGCTTGCGGTGGCCTACGAGCAATCGGCCTGGGACACCCACAAGGGGCAGCACAGTGCCTCGGGCGGTTACGGCCCGATGCACCTGACCGACGTCACCCCCGAGATGATCGCTGGCGGCTCCGCCGGCATGGCCGGCCGTGCCGAGGCCACCAAGCTCGCGAAGGGCGAGGACAAGCACACCCTCCGGACCGCCGCAAAGCTCTCCGGGCTGCCCGTCGACAAACTGCGTACCGACCCCTCGGCGAACATCCGCGCCGGCGCTGCGCTGCTCGCGTCGTACCAGAAGGAATTGAACGGCAAGACCTCCAACAACCCGAACGACTGGTACGGGGCGGTCGCCCGGTACAGCCAGGCCACAGTGCGACAGGGCGCGTCGGCGTTCGCAAACCGGGTCTTCGACACTATGAAGAAGGGTGTCGCCCGCAAGACGGACGACGGCGAGACCGTGCGGCTCACCGCCGACGGCGAGGTCACCCCAGCCACCTCGCAGATGAAGGCGCTCAAGCTGCCGAGTGCCAAGGCGACGACCGACCCCGAGTGCCCTCCGACCCTGGACTGCACCTTCGTCCCGGCTGCCCCGGGCAACGGGCAGGTCTCGGACCGGCCCGCGAACGGGGTCAGGATCGACCAGATCGTCATCCACGACACCGAGTCGCCCTACGAGTCGGCCATCGCCACGTTCCAGGACCCGTCGAGCTCCACCTCGGCCCACTACGTGGTGCGCTCCTCCGACGGCGCGGTGACCCAAATGGTGCCCACCAAGAACCTGGGCTTCCACTCGGGCAATTACTCCACCAACCTGCACTCGATCGGCATCGAGCACGAGGGCTACGCGGCGCACGGCGCCACCTGGTACACCGAGTCGGAGTACCGCGCGACCGCGGAACTGGTGAAGTACCTGGCCAAGCGTTTCGACATCCCGCTGGACCGTCAGCACATCATCGGTCACGACAATGTCCTGGCGCCGGCCGATCGGTTCACCAAGGACCAGCACTGGGACCCGGGGCCCTCCTGGGACTGGGAGCGCTTCATGGGCCTGGTCGGTGCTCCACTGAGGGGACGGCACGGCGTCGGCCCCGTGGGCTCGGCCGTGACGATAGCGCCGGATTTCACCCGGAACGAGCAGACCATGGAGCTCTGCCCGCAGGAGGACGGCAGCGGCGCCACTAAGGAGTGCACGACCGTGCGCCAGGCGTCGAACTTCATCCGTCTGCGCACGGAACCGCGTGCTGACGCGCCGCTCTTCGCCGAGCAGTCCATCCACCCGAACGAGCCCGGCACCGACCGAATCAGCGACTGGGGCTCCGCCGCCCAGGCCGGGCAACAGTTCGTCGTCGCCGACAAGGAGGGCGGCTGGACGGCCATTTGGTACAGCGGCAGCAAGGTGTGGTTCCACAACCCACACGGTCGTTTCACCATCCCCGCCCGTGACGTGACCGTCGTCCGGCCCGCTGGGACCGAGTCCCTCAAGGTCTTCGGTACCAGCTACCCGAACGCCGACGAATACCCAGAGGGTCTCTCGCCGTCTACGCAGGCTCCGCTGAGCATGTACAGCGTTCCCGCCGGGCAGGCGTACGTGGCCACGGCCGAGCCGACGCCGACCGATGACTTCTTCCCGTCCAGCGGCAAGGTCGTCTTCGGTGCCGAGAAGATGTACACGATCCAGTACGGCCACAAGACCGCCCTGATCCACGCGGACGAGGTCAACGCCACGGGGCGTTGAGCGATTTCGCAAGGGTCGGAGACCTGGCTGGTCGACCATCCGGCGCAGTGGCGTACGTCAGCCGGCCGACATGTCCTCTCCATCTCTGCGGAAGTGACGCTCCGACGGCCAGTTGCCCGCCAGGGCGGCTGGCCGTCGCACGTGAACCCGCAGCACGACCCCGTCGCACGGTGCACCAACCGTCTCGAACAGGGGCGCGGTCCGGCCACACGATGCGACAAGCGCTTGCGGGCCGCCGTCGAGCTCGGCACCCGCGGCGACGAAGTGGTCGCCCTGGAGGCTCGTGAGACCGCCCATGCGAGCAGTCCAGTCGCCGCCTCGTCCAGACCCTCCCCGGGGCCAGGGATCCGACGGGGAACGGAAGCGGCGAAGTCGCCTACCACTCGCGCGGCCAGACGCCGCCCCGCCCGGGCCTCCACCGCCTGAGGAAGCCGCTGCCGAGCAGGAGCGGTCCCGGCGGGGGCGGGACGGACCGCCTCTTCGCCGGGACCGAGGAGCACTTCGCGACAGACCGGGTCGACGGCTTGACCGGCTGCCGCGTTCACACCGCGTCGAGATCGCGCAGCGCGGCCATGCCGCGGTCGTACAGGTCCTGGTCGACCAACGCGTCCAGGACCAGAAGGAAGTCAGCGGCCGGTGTGCGCAGCAGCGCTCCGCCGTCGAAATGGTGGACGACGGCCGCTGCGGGGTCCCGGCGGGGACGCGTGCCGCGTTCGAGTTCGGTCAGCTGCATGCCGAACACCGGGGTGCCCTGGGCGCGTAGTGCCGATGCCACCTCGGAACCGATCGGGCCGGTCGCGTCCTCGGTCGCCCCGTGGTCGCGCGACCATGCCTCGCGCCTCCCCTGTTCGCGCCGGGCTGCCAAGGCCAGACCGTCCAGGAGGCCGTGGTCGAGATGGTCGAGATGGTCGCTGTGCGCCCGGGTGTGGAGCAACAGTTCCAGCAGTTCGGGCGCCAGGCGCCACCGCTCCGCGGATTCGACTATCAGGGCCGGGTCCACGGGACGGCCGGGAGCCAGGGCCATGATGACGTCGGCCGCGTCCTTGGCGTTGAAGGGACGCTGGAAGCGTTCCTCGGCAACGCCCAGGAGGCCGGCGGCCACCTCGTCCTCGGGCAGGAGGGCCCGCATGGGCACGGCGGCGTGGTCGCCGGTGAAGGCGCAGGTGCAGATCTCCACCCGCAGGTCGTGGTCGAGCAGCGGATCCAGGCCCGGCCAGGCGAGCGCCACGAGGAAGTGCCGCGGCTCGCCCCCGAAGACGGTGACATCCATGGTCCGCGGACCGAAGGCGTCGATCACCGCGCCCACGGTCCGCCACAGCGCCGCCTCATCCGGTACGACGAGGTCCAGGTCGTTCATGGGGCGCGGCAGGTCGGCGGGGTACCAGACGGCCAGCGCCGGTCCCTTGACGGCGCGTGCGCCCAGCGGCCGGCAGTGGCGCAGGACCTCGGCGTAGAAGTCGAGGCGCAGTCTCATCCGGCGCAGTTCGTCGGCTGATCCCGTGCCGACGACGCCGTCACGGGCTGCCGCGGCCATCACCAGGTAGCCCAGGCCCCGGGAGACCTCCCGGGCCTTGGACAGCAGTTCGACCGCGGGGTCCCGCTCGTCCACGTCGAGCAGCCGGTGGAAGAAGGCGAGGTCGAGATGTGGTGGCACAGCGGGTTCGACGGTGCTCACGTGGGCTCCCGGTCGGGTGGCGGCGGTGGTGTGGTGGCGTTCGCAGGTGGACCCGCGGGAGCCCGCCAGTAGCAGTGCTCGGTTCGCCAGCCCTTCTTGAGCAGGGAGGCCACGACGCGGTCACCCCTGTCGGAGGCACCGGCCGTGACCCGCTGATGGATGACGTTGCCCAGCAGCGGCAGTCCCGTTCGAGCGACATGGGCGAGGCAGGCGTCGACCAGGGCGGCGGTGATCGTGCGAACGTCCGCCGTGGGCCTGACCAGAACGTCGAAGAGTTCGGTGTACTCGGTCCCGGTCACGTCGTCGGTGAAGGGCAGCATGGTGGCGTGGCCTACCGGTTGCCCGGCGGTCGCGGCCACCAGGCTGTGCCGGCCGGGAACGGCCAGGAGCTGGGAGGCGTGGTCGTGGGCGGTGTCCCGTCCGACGTCGATTCCCTGGTCTCTCGCTCCGGCCTGGAAGGCGTCCGCGAGCCAGCCGAGGACCAGGGCGGTCTGGTCGGTCGTCGCCGCGGCGATCGTGACGTCGCCGGCGTCCGGGTCCGTGCGGTGGTCTTCCGGTGGTCCGTCATGCCGGAGGTAGGTCAGGTGGCGCGTCCACGGCGCGGGCAGTTCCACGCCCGGTTCGGTGCGCAGCAACACGCCGTGCACCGTGGGGTGGACGCGCATGGCGTGGGCGAGGAGTTCGGCTGCCCAGCCGGACCGGGCCAGGGCCTGTGGGTCGGCGTACTCCACCAGGCAGGAGTGTTCGCCGTTCAGGGAGTCGGTGGCCGCTCCCATGACGCATCGGGCTCCCGCGACGCGGGTGAGTGCCCCCGCGTCCCGGGCGGCGTCGAAGTACGCGGGGGCCGGGGCGGTACCGGTCATGACCGCTCCGGGCGGATGGCGGTGACCGGTCGGTCGGCGAGCTCGGCAGCGGCGTCGCGGATCTGGTCCGCCGTGACCTGTCGCAGGGCCTGGATGCCGTCTTCGACCGTCCAGGGCCGGGTGCCCAGAAGCGTCTCGGTGGCGAGCTTGGTGGTGTGGTCCCAAGACTTCTCGGTGGTCAGGACGAGGTCCATGACGGCCTGGTGCCGGGCCGCGGTGAGGTCGTCGGCGGTGGGTCCGTCGGCGGCGACCTCGGCGAGGAGCCCCTCGATGATCCGCCGGGCCCGGGACACGTTCCGGTCCTCGACACCGGCCATGATCCGCCAGGCCCCTGATTCGGCATAGCTGCGGGACCAGGCGAAGAAGGCGTACACCAGACCGGCGTCGCCGCGCAGACGACGGTAGAGCAGCGAGGCGGAGGAGGGGCCGAGGAGGTGGGCGAGGACCACGTACGCGTGCCGGCGCGGATCGTCGGCCGCCGGTGCCCGTCCGCCGACGGCGAGCCAGGAGAATCCGTCGGACTCCGCCCCCTCCTCGGAGGGGGCGGTGGGGGCCGCGAGGGGCGCCAGGGGTTCGTCGTCCCGCCTGTGGGGCCGGCCCAGCGCGTCGGCGAGTCCCGTGTCCTCAGCGAGCCGTCGCAGGTTCGCCACCGGGGTCCCGCCGGCGCCGGTGAGGACGATGCGGCTGCCCAGGAAGAGATCCCGGTGCGCTTCGCGGAGGCTGTGGACGTCGGTGGCTTCGATCTCCTCGGCGGTGCCACCGACCGGTCTGCCCAGGGGGTGGCCCCGGAAGACGCTCTCCAGGAAAGCGTCCTGGACCTGGTCGCTGGGGTCTGCCGCCGCCGCGGCGAGTTCCTGGAGCACGGCCTGGCGTTCGGACGCGAGCACGGCGTCGTCGAGGCGGGGACGCAGCAGGGCGGTGCTCATCATGGCCAGAACCTCGGGAACGTCCTCGTTGAGGACCTGAGCCTGGAAGAACATGTGGTCCAGGCCGGTGGTGGCGTTGGCCGCGCCTCCCAGGCGTTCTATGCGCTCGCTCAGTGAGGGTCCGCCGTCCAAGGAAGCCGACATCAGCAGGTGTTCCAGGAGATGGGCGGTGCCGCCGTGGCCCGGCGGGTCGTGCCGGGAGCCGAATCCCGCCGCCAGGCAGAGCGTGGTGGTCGCGCGTGATTCCTCGTACTGCCCGAGGACCGCGCGGTGTCCGGACGGTCGTTGCGGGGGCATTCGTCATCCATCCCTGCTGGTGGAGGTCTTCCCGAGAACGAGGCGGGTCAAGGAGTGCCTCGCGGGTGGTACACGGGGGGGGACTGCCACCGGGGAGTACCGGACTCCCCGGTGGCACGGGCGTCACTTGCCGCCCTTCACCTTGATCTTGTCCAGGCGCGGACGAAGACCGGACGCGTGGTTGCGAGACATGGGGCACCTCCTTCCAGGGGGTCGAGGTCCGGACCGGCAGCCGGGTGGACCGTGGTCGCCGGGCGGTACCGTGTGGTTCGCCGAGGCGGGGGCAGAAGGCCTGTCGCCGCCACCAGGGAGTACGGGACTCCCCGGTGGCACGGGCGTCACTTGCCGGCCTTCACCTTGATCTTGTCCAGGCGCGGACGAAGACCGGACGCGTGGTTGCGAGACATGGGGCACCTCCTTCCAGGGGGTCGGAACCGGACCGGCGGCCGGTGAGGCCCGGTCGCCGGGCGGTACTGCCGGTGGTTCGCCGAGGCGAAGGCGGAGGCCTTTCCTCGGCCACCGGGCGGCCTGCGGCGCCCGGAAGCTTGGGGGTGGTCGCGTCGCCGCGTCATGTGCCGAACTCGATCGTTCCGGCCCGGCGTCCGCGTTCGGCGACCCACCCGAAGGCGGTCACCGCCGCGGCCAGCCAGCCGGCTCCGGCCAGCGCGCCGAGGGCGGTCTCCCCGGCGACCGCGGACACCGGCGCGCCGTCCAGCAGGTGGCGCAGTGCGAGGAGTTCGTGGGTGAGTGGCAGAAGGGCGGCGACGGCCCGGACCGGGACGGCCCAGTCGTGCAGGGGGACCTGTACTCCGCAGATGGCCATCATGCCGAGGTAGGCGACGTTGGAGACCACGTTGCGCAGACCGGGCCGGTTCAGGACGAGGGCGGCCAGGGTGAGGCCGAAGCAGTAGGTCCCGGCCGCGGTCAGGAACACCGGTAGCACGGCCGCGGTCACGCTGACGACGGTCCAGTGGACGCCGAAGAACGGGGTGACGGCGTACAGGGCGACCAGCGAGGTGGCCGTGCCGCTGACGATCCACTGAAGGCTCCGCCCGATGAAGGCCCACGCGAGGTGGGTGGGGGCCGCGGTCAGCAGGGGAAGCGTGCCCAGGCCGCGCTCCCAGGCGGTGGAGGCGACGACCATGGTGGCTTCGATGGCACAGACCATGAGGGCGTTGCCGATCACCAGGAAGCGTTCGTCACCGGCGCCTCCGAGCAGCCTGCCTATCAGGGTGAAGAAGGCGACCTGACAGAGCATCCGGGCCACCCAGCCGCACAACCACGTACGCCAGGTGTAGATGGCGGCCAGGTCGGCGAGCGCGACCGCGCTGCCACGGCGGAGGACTTCGGCGGCCTGCGCGATCCGTGCGGTTCTCATACGTGCCCCAGGGTTCCCAGTACCCGCACCCGGTTCAGGACCCGGCGCAGCAGTACGGTGGCCGCCGCCGAGCCGGCCAGACCGAGCGCGACGAGGGCGAGCAGTCGCTGGGGCACGTGACCGGCGGGCTCCGCGGCGAGGGCGGAGCGCAGCAGGTCGGCCGACCAGGACAGGAAGATGAGCCTGCTGACCGGGCGGACCCAGTCGGGCAGCAGGGAGACCGGGACGAGGATGCCGGACAGGAGGTAGAAGGGGTAGCTGAGGGAGTTCTGGTAGAGCCTGCCGCCCCGGCTGAGGACCAGCAGTACCGCGATCAGCGCGGCCGAGCCCGCGGTGGCGAAGGCGGTGGCGAGAACGGTGGCGGCCAGGACGGCCGGGTGGTGGACGCTGATGCGGACGCCCCATCCGTAGGCGACCGCCCACGCTTCGGCGAAGGCCGCCAGGCTGATGGTCGTCACGGCGGCGATCCGCCCGGTCAGCACCAGGACCAGGGAGGCGGGAGCCGCGACGGTGGCTTCCAAGGTGCCTTGCTGCCGGTCCCGGTCGATGATGTCACCGGCCGTGAACAGGGCCATGGACCACAACGCCATCAGGACGGGCGCCAGCACGGCCCGGGCGGCCAGCCCCGGCCGGTCCGAGTGGTCGGTCATGGCCAGGAAGATCAGGGTGTAGAGCGGGACCGTGGCCAGGATCTGGAGATCGCCGGGCGAGCGGCGCAGCACGGTGGTCTGGAGGCGGAAGCCGGCCAGGAGCGCGGTCATCGGCTGACCTCCATGCCCCGGTCTCCGACCAGGCGGAGGTAGACCTCTTCCAGACTGGGGCGTGAGGTGGACAGCGTGGTGACGCCGGAGTCGACGAGCAGCCGTAGCACGTCGGCGGTGGCGGAGCCGGTCTCGGTCTCGATTCGGGTGCTGCCGTCACCCTGGAGACGCACACGGCTGACCCCGGCCAAGGTGCGGACACGGTCGGCGAGTTCGGCGGGCACGTCGCGCGCGTCGACCCGGTCGTGTCCGGAGACGAGACGAGCCAGCTGCCGCGGGGTGGAGGTGTGGAGGATCTCGCCGTGGTCGATGAGGGTGACCCGGTCGCAGACCGCCTCCGCCTCGGCCATGTCGTGGGTGGTGATGAGAATGGTCCGGCCGTCGTTGCGCAGGCTGCCGAGGAGTCGGCGGAACTCGTGCGCGGCGACGGGGTCCATGCCAGTGGTGGGCTCGTCCAGCAGCAGCACCCGCGGGTCGTGGACGAGGCCCCGTGCCAGGTGGAGGCGCTGTTTCATACCCCGCGAGAAGGTCTCGACCCGGTCGTCGGCGTGCCCGGCCAGTCCGAAGCGTTCGAGCACCTCGGAGGTGCGCAGGCCGATCCGGCGGCCCGGTACGCCGTACAGCGCGGCCCAGTAGGACAGGTTGTGCCGCGCCGACAGCCTGCCGTACAGGCCCCGGTCACCGCCGAACACGCAGCCGACCAGCGGGCGGACCGCGGCGACGTCGGCGACCACGTCACGGCCCAGGATGGCGGCCGTGCCGGAGGTGGGCACCAGCACCGTCGAGAGGATCTTGCAGAGAGTGGTCTTGCCGGCCCCGTTGGGGCCCAGGAGGCCGTGGATCTCGCCCTCGGGTATCGACAGGTCGATTCCTCCGAGGGCGACTCGGGGGGCTTCACCGGAGGACCGGGACACGGTGAACTCGCGCCGTAGGGAACGGACTTCGACGGCGTTCATCGGACCGCCCCGCACGGGGTGAGCAGGTGGCGCACCGGGGTCCGACCCACGGGTCCGAAGACGTCGGCGCCGTGGTACGGGGGCTTGGGGCGCAGACGGCGGACCGGCGGGTGGGCCGGGGTGCCACTCGGCCCGCCGGTGGCACCGGCGAGCGTGCCCGGATGCTGCACGGCGGGGGAAGCGAAAGCGAAAAGGAGTGCGCCCCCCACGCTCACCACCGTCCTTTCGTCGTTCGGCGAGGCGGCCATGGGAATCCGACTGCTCGATTTCCGCGGTCCGCGTCTTGATGACTCCTAGAGAATCCCAGTCACATGACAAGTGAGTCAAGTACCTAGTCATAATTTCTCGGCTACCTGTCATGCGAGACACCGGGGAGGTACTCGATATCGGAGGAAAGTGCCGTCCCGAAGCAGAACGGCGCCACCCTCACCGCCGGTGCGGAGGGAAGCAGCCGCCCCGGCCCTCAGTAGGTGACGGTGATGCGACGCGCGAGGCCGTCCACCCGGACGCGCCCGCCGTACGGGATGACCGTCTGGGGGTCCGTGTGACCCAGGTCGACGTCGAAGACGGCGGGCATGCCGGGTGCGTAGCGGTCGAGGACCGCCACGACGGCCTCGCGCTGCTCCTGGCGGTACCGCGCCCGCTCCGGCGCGCTGAGCGGCCGGTCGAACGACCAGCTCTTCGCCCGTCCCATCAGCAGAGCCCCGAACCGGCGCAGAAGCCCCCGCTCGCCCATGCTCCGCAGCGTGCGGTAGACCTCCCGGGCCGGCGGCATCTCCTCGGACGTCTCCAGGAAGAGGACGCAGCCGGCGTATGCGTCGGGCGGCTGGATCGCGCGGTCGGCCATCATCAGCCAGGACAGGATCTCCAGGTTGCCGCCCCAGGTGACCCCCTCCACCACCTGGCCGTCGTTGTGCCAGGTCCAGTCCTCGGCCGCTTCCAGTTCGGGTTCGGTTTCGAAGGTCCGGGGGTCCTCCCACGGCCGGTTGACGTGCCCGCACCGCTCGGCCGGTGTCAACAGGTGCTCGCCCGGGGTGAACAGGGCCGCGCGCAGGGAGGCGGCGGTGGTCGGATGCATGGCGCCCGGTCGCCCGAACTCGATCATCACGGAGCCGCCGTGGTATCCGACGATGCCCAGGTTCCAGAGGTGGACCAGCAGGTTGGTGTTGTCGCTGTAGCCGAAGAACGGCTTGGGACAGGCGCGCAGCAGGTCGTCGTCCAGGTGAGGGAGCACCGAGATCTGGTCGTCGCCGCCGATGCTGGCGATCACCGCCGCGATGCCGGGGTCGGCGAAGGCCGCGTTGACGTCCCGGGCCCGGTCCTCGGGCGACGCGTCGAGGCGGCGCGTCGTCGGGTACTCCACCGGCTCCAGCCGGAAGTCCTCGCGCAGTCTGCGCATGCCCAGTTCGAAGGGGGCCGGCAGCCGTGCGGGCAGCCCGGACGAGGGTGACAGGACCGCGACACGGTCCCCGGGGCGCGGCTTGCGGGGATAGACGGGGGCCGTCACCGCACGATCCCGGGGCACGCGCTCCGCCCGCGCGCGGGCGGGGAGTCGATCGGCCGGCCCCGGGCGGGGTGTGCCGCCCGGGGGGCCGGGCCCGGGCGGCTGCTCGGACGTGGTCTCACCTGCGCGGTGAGATGTAGGCGCTGGTGAACGTCGGGCGTCCGGTGACGACGCACGGTGCGGGGTGCTGCATGCGACGCAGTCCCAGTACCTCGCCGAGTCCCCAGGAGCCGACGGCCGTCACCACCTCGCGGGTGGCCCGGAGAGGCGCCACCGCCACGCCGCGCGCGGCGAGCACCTCGCGGACGGTGTCAGCGCTGTCCGCGGGACGGGACATGCGACGGACGAACTCGCGCGTCCGGACGAGATATCCGGTGCCGACCTCGGCGAGGGCCGGTGGCAGCAGCTCCGCGAGTTGCGCCGCGTCGTCGGTGAGCAGGACGGCCTCATGGCGGGTGTCCGCCCGCACGACGACGGCGCGGGTGCGGTCGGCGGGGCTGCGGCGCGGTTGCAGGTAGACCCGGAGGGGGACGCCCTGACGGCGCCATCGCTGGTGGATCCGGCCCACCTGCTTGCGTTCCGCGATCTGCAACTCGGCGGTCACGCCGAGCTGTCGGAGGCGCTTGACCAAGGCGTGCGCGCCGGTCCGTTCGTCCACGTCGCCGCCGGAGAGCGTCACGGCGACCTGGACGGGCGCGAGATCGGGGTGGACGAGGAGTTCGCCCTGGGAGTCCATGCCCAGGAGCAGGTGCATGAGGACCAGCCGGCGGGTGAGCGCCCCCGTGACGTGGTGGGTGTTGTGGAGCACGCCGTCCTCGCGGTGTCCGACGCCGTACAGGCTGGAGAAGCGGTCGCCTTGCTGGTACACGCAACCGACCTGGATGGTCGTGCCCCGGGGCAGCGGCACGTCACCACCGATGGTCACCTCGGACACCCCGGTGTTGTTCGTCCACGGCGGCCGCGTCGCCCACAGCACCGGTACGTGCATCTCGGTGCACAGGCGGCGCGCCATCGCCACCGCGTCGGTGAACCCCTCCCGTGCGGCCGGCCCGTCCGCGAAGCACGCCTGGAACTCGTAGACGTCCAGGGCCTCGATGGCACGGAACACGCTGCGACCGGCGCGGGCGGGCCTGAAGTACCGGGTGCGGCGGTAGGCGCGGATCGGCAGGTCGCGGGCCGTGCGTACCATCTGCGCCCAGTGCGTGTACACCGCCGCCTCGCCGGTCGGGGTCAGCACCATGCGCTTGCGGCCGGCGTCCCAGTCCTCGTCATCGCCCGCGAACACCAGCGCCCCGTCCAGGGACATGAGGGAGCGGCTTGGTTCCAGCACCGAGGACGGCACGAGCAGCGGGTAGTCGTACTCCTCGTACGCGTGGTCTTCGTAGACGCTCCGCACCAGGGTGTCGAAGCGGCGCATCAGGCGCATGCCGTAGGGCAGAGTGACGGTCGCGCCCGGCAGTTCGATGGGGCCGGTGTCGAGGACCCCGGCGTCACGCAGCCAGCCGGCGAAGCGTCCCATGTCGAAGTCCGCGGACCCCTCGGCGGACACCAGGGCGCGGGGCCGGTGGCCGTCACGCGGTGGGCGCCAGGGCAGGGCGGTGGCACTCTCCCTGGGCGGGGCGGGAGGTTCTCCCTGGTCCCAGGGCAGTACGGCGTCCGGTGACAGTTCTTCGGGCGCGTCCGTCCGGGCGGAGGTCACCGTGCGGGGGAGGGAGGACGCCGGGACGGACGGGTCGCGGCGTTGGGATACGGAGGTGCGGTCCAGGTGCGAAGAAGTGGTCACGGGGTTCCTCGGGGGCTCGGCGAGTGGCGGATGGGCGAGGCTGGACACGTCCGGCGGGCCCGTGCCCCGGGAGCTGCTCGGAGACGACCGGGTGGAGGGGGTACCGGGCGGGGCCCCGGTCATCCGGCCGCTTCCAGCGCTTCCTCCACGGCCCCGCCCGGAAGCGGCAGCCGGCCGGGCAGCCCGGACTCCTCGACGTACCGGCACCTGCGTTCGTACAGGAGCTCCAGCGTGGCGGCCGAGCCGTCGTACCCCTCCGGCAGGGGCGAGTAACCGATCGCGCCCAGCAGGGGCAGGCCGGTGGCCGCGGTCACCCGCTCCCCCACGGCGGCGACGCCCGGGGTGCCGCCGATCTGGTTGAGTACGAAACCCAGCAGCAGCGGCCTCACCGCCGGTGAGAGCAGCGAGGGCATGCCCGCGAGTGCGTTGACGTGACCGGAGCGGCGGGCGTTGGTGACCAGGACCACCGGCAGGCCCGCGCGGGCCGGGAGCAGCTGGTTGGCGAGGTCGTTGTCCGGGTCGACCTCCCCCGCGGCGCCGGCACCCTCGATCAGCACCCAGGCGCCGGACGCGCGCAGCCGCTCGTGGCCCTCCTCCACGGCCTCCACGCACAGCCGGCGGAGCCGCTCCGGCAGCCGGGCCGTGTCGAGGCTGTCCTCCCCCGCGACCACGGCGGTGCCCACCCGCTCACCGCGGACCCAGAGATCACCCTCGGGGGCGCCGGGCCGCGGGAGGTCGACGACCACCGGGTTGTTCCACCAGCGCACCGCGAGGCCGGCGGCCCGGCAATTGTGGAGCACTCCGCGCTGCCATGGCTCCACGGCGGCGTAGGCGGGGTCGTCGGGGGCCACGACCGCCACCGCCTTGAACGGCAGGCACGGCACGCCGCGCAGGTGCAGCCTGCGCAGCACGCCGATCGACACACCGGTCTTGCCTGAACCCGCTGCCGCGCCGAGCACGGTCATGCCACGCGGTGCGGGGTCGCTCGAAGAGGTCATCGTGAGGCCACTGCCTGTTCTGGGTCAGAGGTACGGGGAAGACGCCGCCGTGCCCGCCGGGGCCGGTCGGCGCAACGTGGGGCCCGGGTCGTGGACGACCATCGCGAAACCATCCCGGAATTTCATTATGCAGTCAACCTTTCCCGGCCGGTGGACATGCCGTTTCTCGCGGTATCCGCAGCTCGACTCCGATCAGGTAACCGGGCATCCGGACTTTCTTGACAGTGTAGTCACAATGTGAGTCACTAGGCCGCATGCCGATTGCGCTGCCTCTCGGCCACCGACCCAGTCCCCGCGCTTCGCTCCGCGGACGCACGCCAGTAAAGGACGGCCGAGGTGTCGGACCTGGACTACCGCCGAACGGCACTCCTGCTGATCACACCCGACGCCGTGCGCCGGCACCTCTCCGCAGAGGTGCTGCGCCGGCTCGACGTCGCGGGTTTCCGTGTCGCCGGCCACCGGTTGTGGCACACGGCGCCCGGCGACCTGGACGCGTTCCACCGCCGCAACGCCCCGGTGGCCCGCGACCCCGCGCTCTACCGGCTGATCGAGGATCTGTTCGCGCTCGGCCCGCTGATCGCCCTCGCAGTACAGGAAGGCACAGGCCACCCGCCGTACGGGGTGCACCGCCGCCTGGCCGAACTCAAGGGACGGGGCGATCCGGCGTACGCCGCCCCCGGCTCGATCCGCAAGGACCTCCGCTCGATCAACACCGTTCTGAACATCGTCCATTCGTCGGACGACGCCGAGGACACGGCCCGCGAGGCGGTCCCCTTCCTCGAAGGCGGCCACGGGCCGTTGGAGACCGGGGAGTCCGCCTTGCGGCGGTCGCTGTACCTGGCCGAACACGGACACCCGGCGGAGACCCGGCTGTTCGAGGACGTGCTGGCAGGAGTGCGCACCCGTGTGCTCGCCGCCGTCTGGGGTCGCATACAGCCGGCGCGGCGCGCGCTGGCCGAGAGCCGGCCGGCGTTCCGCGACGCCGCCCTGCTGGGCGGCCCCGAAGGCTCGGAGCTGCTCACGGCCGTGCTCCCGGCCGGACACCGGCTGGGCGGCATCGTCGACCCGCCGCCTCCGGGCGGTGAGTGCCCGGCCGACCGGCGGGAGCTGGAGCTGGACGCCCTCGCCGAACTTGGCGTGGTCCTCGACCCGTGGGAGCGCCTGGTCCTCGCCACCTCCCGCTACTACCCACCGCTCCCGGACTCCCGGGCCGCCGGCGCGCCCCCCGGGGGCGCGGCCGTCCTTGCCGCGGCCGGTGAGGCGGTGCCGGGCTGACACGGCGCCCGCACCCGCCCGCGGCACCGATTCCGCCGCGGCCCCGGCCCGCCCCCTACGACCAAGGAACAGGAAACATGACTGCGCACGTCCTCACCGCTCAGCAGCGCGACGACTTCCGCGACAAGGGTTTCATCGGCCCGCTCACCCTCATGTCCGTGGCGGAGATGGAGGCGCTGCGACCACAACTCGCGGCCGTCATGGACACTCCAGGACTGGCCCCGGCGCCCTCGGCGGAACAGGCCGCCGGCCGACTCGCCTCGCTGGTGGCCGACCGCGGTGGCGAGAGCCCGGTGCCGTACATCGAGTGCAGGCACCTCGACTCCCCGCTCGTCCACCGGCTCTGCACCCACCCCGTCCTGCTGTCCGCCGCCCGCGCCCTGTACGGCGAGGACCTGCTGCTCTGGCGTTCCACGTTCATCGCCAAGGCACCGGGCGGCCCCGCGTTCCAGTGGCACCAGGACTGGGGCGGGGTCTACGCGCCGGGTGAGGAGTACGGGCTGGAGCCGCCGCTGCACTTCACTTTCTGGATCGCCATCAGCGACGTCACCGAGGACAGCGGCTGCCTGAAGTTCGCCTCGGGCACCCGCGCGGTGCTGCCCGCCCGCCCGCAGGGACCCGGTGCGCGCGCGACCCTGATGATGGACGAGGAACAGGTGGACCAGGACAGCGTCGTGTCGATGCCGCTGCGCCCGGGACAGTGCGCCGTCTTCACCGATCGCGCGGTACACGCGTCAGGCCTCAACACCTCGGGTTCCCAGCGTCTCGGGCTGGCCGTGCGGCTGACCGTTCCGGCGGTCAAGGTGCGTCCCCACTTCCCCCGGCACGCCAGCGTGGTCGTCAGCGGACAGGACCGGGCGGGCCTCAACACGCTGGCGCAAGCCCCCCGTTGATGTCCGGATCGGACGGCGCCCGGCCGGTGACGGCTCTGGACGCCGAGCAGACGCTCCACCTGCTGGACCATCTGACGTGGTGCCACGACCACCAGGACGCCTCCGACCCCTGGCCGGCAGCGGCGCGCCACATCTCCGAGCGCCTCACCGACCGTCCGCCCCCTGCCCCGGACGCCTGCCGGACGGCGGCGGAGCGGTTCGGGGCGACCGGAACGGCGACCGGTGACCGTGACACCGCCGCGCTCTACCGCGCCAAGTACGACCTGATGGTGCGGCTGCACCCGGCCGAATGGCTCACCTTCATGAACATGGGCTACACGGACGAGGGCGAGCGCCGGGTCGGCGCAGGGGACCCCGCCACCGGTCTCGGCAGCGCGCCGGCCCGGCTCTACGAGCTGGTCGCGCGGCAGTCGGGGCTCGCCGGGACGGACGTGCTGGACCTGGGCAGCGGCCGGGGCGGCGGGACCGCGCTCCTGGCCCGGGAGCCCGGCGTCCGGTCCGTCGTCGGCGTCGACTTCTCGCACGCCGGCGTCGCGTTCTCCCGCCGGGTGCACCCCGGCCGGCTGCGGTTCGTCTGCGCCGACGCGGCCCTGCTGCCCTTCCCGGACGGGAGCTTCGACCGGGTGGTGAGCGTGGAGTCGGCGCACTGCTTCGCCGGGCCGGCCCGGTGCTTCGCGGAGGTCCGCCGGGTACTGCGCCCCGGCGGACGCCTCGTCCTCGCGGACGAGTGGCCGGCGGGCCGCGTCGCGGATCTGACGGCGCTCCTGGCGCAAGCGGGACTGCGGGTGACGGACCTGGCCGACATCACGGCCGGCGTCCTGCGGTCACTGGACCGGCTGCCGTCCGAGGTGGCGCGCTGGCTGGCGGGCCGATCCGACAGCGCGCACACGCGGGCTTACGAACGGTTCTTCCGGGACCGGATCGGCGGTGACTCCGCCGGGCTGTACCGGTCAGGCCGGTACGCCTATGTGCGGGTGACCGCGGTGCGGGACCGGTGACGCGGAGGGCGGGGCGGGACAGACGTGCACGACGGTTCCGTACCGGTGCGCTCCGCGGACTCCGCGGCGCTGCCGGGTGCCGCCGCTTCCCGGTGGCGGCTGGATGGACGGCGCCGGCCCCTGCCGGAGACGGTGTCGCCGGCAGGGGCTGCGGTCACCAGTGGGTGATGACGCCCTCAAGGATGCTGTCCTTCACCGAGGCGAGCTGCTCGAAGTACTCCTGCCTGTCCTGCTCGTCGTCCGTGCCGGGAACCGCTGCGGGGGCCTCGCCCGCAGGATCTTCGTCCACCATGTCCCTCTTCCTTCCGTCGTGACGTTTCGGCGGCCGGACTGACCGCCGATTCCCGGCGACGATATCCGCACTATGCGACGATGACAAGGATTTGTGACTCCTATGTCAATAAACATGGAGCAGAAAGCGCAGCCTCGGGCGGCGACGACTACGCGGGCGGGACTCGTCCTCGGCTGGGGGGTGCCGGAGACGCTCGTCCTCGGGTACGCCCGCGCCCGGGGCCGCCCAGGACTCCTCGTCCCCGACCGGGCGTCCGCACTGGAGGTCCTCTCGGCCGGGCGGCACCGCTCGGTGTTCCTGCTGGCGCCGGAGCGGGACCTCGACTTCCCGACGGTCGGACGGCTCATCGAGCAGGGCCGGGCGGCCCGTCTGCCGATCGGCCTGTTGCCGCTGCCCGACGACCCGGACGAGGCCGGGCGCACGGTGCGGCGCGCGGAGCGGCAGGCGGCCGGTGCGGGCCGGGCGTACCGCCACCGCACCGCTCTGTACTGCGATTTCCGGCCGGAACCGCCGTCCCCGGACCCCAGCGCTCACGGATCGGGGCAGGCCGACGCGTTCATGGCACGCCTCACCGACGGGGTCGAGGGCCTGGTGCTGCACAGTCACGGCAACGGAGCCGACTTCAGGGTCGGCAACCACGTGCTGTGCCTGCGGGTCGGCCCCAAGGCCCCGGCACCCGGTGAGCCGGGTGAACGCTTCCTGCCCTGCCAGGCGGGCGGGGTCTGCCGGCTGGACCACAAGACGGGCTTCGTCGCCTATCACGGCGCGGACGCGGTGCGCGCGCGGCTCGTGGTGATGCTGTCCTGTTCGGCCTATCAGCCCCACGGCGGCCTGCTGGGAGCGCGGTTCCAGCTCTCCCAGAACCTCATGAGGGGTGAGGACGTGGCGGCGGTGGTGGCGTCCGTGCGGATCAACCACGGGACTCCGCAGCTCGGGGTCGCGGTCGACCGGCTACTGCGGGAGGGCGCCAGCGTCGGCGAGGTGGCGCTGCGCATCAACCGCCTGGCCCCCGCGGACGCGGCCTCCTACGTCTGTCTCGGCGATCCCGACCTCACCCTGTCGCGTCTGCCCACGACGACGCCGGGGGCGGCCACGGCGACAACACCGGCCGCACCGGCGACCGCCTCCGCCGGCCTGCGCACCGCACCCGGGCGCGACCCCGCGGCACCGGCCGCCCGGCGGCGGTCCGGCCCCACCCCGCAGGGGCCGGTCGATCTGCTTTTCGCGGCGGACCTGGCGGCTTCTCAGGGGGCCGTGACCACGGCGGATGCCCTGGCCGCGGCGGCCACCGACGCGATCCGGGGACCGGCGACACCGCGCTTCGACCGCCACGTGGCCAGGATGCTGGCGCGAGCGGTGGACGACGGTGACCGACCCGCCTGGCATCCGCTGTGCACGTCGACCGGCGAGCGCGCCGGGCCGCCCTGTCCGTTGTGCGGCGGGCCGACCGTCGAGGAGGAACACGCCTCCCCCCTCTACGCCGGCTACCTGAGGCGTCTCACCCGCTGCCCCACGCACGCCGTGGTCCGCGACGTCCCGGCCGGTACGGCCTCGCCCGCGGGCCCCGTCCCGCGGGACATCCGCATCGACCGGGTCACCCGTACGGTTCGCTGGAACGGTGACGGGGTGCCGGGGGTCTGCGCCGTCGCCGCCCCAGGCGCGGCCACGCGCACCGGCTGGGCGCGCGCCGAGGACGGCCGGTGCGCCGCGCCCGCGGGCGACGGGGACGTCCCGGTACTGATCCACGTGGCGGCCGGCTCCTTCGCCGTCCACCGCCCGACACCCACCGGGGCGGGAGGCGGACATGCCTGATCCGCACGGCAGCCGCCCCGACCGCGGCGCGGACCGTCTGCTCCAGGCCATGACGGTACGTGCTGCCGTCGCCGCCGGTGACTGTCCCGGCGAGTCCGGCCGCCGACTCGCCACCCTGCTGGAGGAACTGGCCCGCGGGGCGGTGTATCCCGCGCCGTCGGGCGAGGAGCCGACCGTGCCGTCCTGCGGCGGCCGACCCGCCTGCGAAGCGGACGCCGACCGCGCGTTCACCGCGTTCCTCAGCCGGATCCTCAGCCGCCGGGGGCCGGACATCCACGACTACCTGAGCGGCGCCGTCTCCTACTCCCCCGAGCGTCCGGTCGCCGAGGCCCACCACTGCGGCCGGCGGCTGCTGGTCGTCCGGATCGTCCCGCGCTGGACGGTGGGCGGCGTGCGGGACTTCTACGTGTGCGAACGCTGCGGCCCCGCGTACGCGCTGCCCGAGGGCAGCCGGCCGCCGCGTCGGTTGACGGTGCACGCCACGCGGCTGACCGTCGAGTTCGCCGAGCCGCTGTCCGCCGACGGCTGGTACACCGCCTGCCGGCAGCCGGTGGGCGGCCACCCGGAGCGGCCCGGGGCGCTCCGTCGGATCGGGGCGGGTGCCACCTCGCTGGAGGTCGCCCTGCCCGCGCAAGACGCACCAGGGCTGCGCCGTTTCGCGGTGGCGCTGGTCTCCGACGGCCGATGCGCCGTCGTGCAGGTTCCCATTCAGCAGCACTCGTGAGGTGACATCCGTGCAAGCGCTCAAGACGCCCCACTACAAGGATCACCGGGGCGGGACCCACCGCTCGCGCCCGCCGTCCCAGACCCTGGCCGACTTCGGCGGGCGGATGGAGCGGATGGGTATCACCCGCCTCGCCGACATGACCGGCCTGGACTGGATCGGCATTCCGGTCTTCAACGCGATCCGCCCCAATTCGCGCTCCCTGTCGGTGTCCCAGGGCAAGGGGGTGGACCGGGACGCGGCGGCGGTGTCCGCTCTGATGGAGTCCGTGGAGTACTGGCACGCCGAGTTCTTCGACGGGCCGCTGCGGCACGACTCGTACCAGAACATGCGCCGCCGTCTGCCGGTGCTCGACGTCCACCGGCTGCCGTTGCGAGGCGGCCTGGACACCACGGGGCAGGGCAGCCGCGAGACACCCGCCCGGGCGCGCCTGCGCACCGACCTGCCGATGCTGTGGACCGAGGGGCACGACCTCCTCAACGACACCCCGATGTGGCTGCCGCACGAGAACGTACTGCTCAACAAGGTCGGGATCGACTACGCGGCGACGACCTTCCGGGTGGGCTCCAACGGGCTCGCGTCGGGCAACAACCTGGTCGAGGCCGTGATCCACGGCATCTGCGAGCTGGCCGAGCGCGACGCCCTGACCATGTGGTGGCAGGGGCTGCGCAGCCGTGACGACGTGGAGGCGCGCAAGCTCGACCTGGCCACGGTCGTCGACCCGGTCTGCGCCGGACTGCTGCGGTCCTTCGAGGACGCGGGGATCGAGGTGGCCGTCTGGGACGTCACCTGCGACACCGGTGTTCCCACCTTCCAGTGCTGTGTCCTGGAACGCGCCGACCGGGCCGCCTGGCGGTCGTTCGGCGCCTGCTGGGGCTACGGCGCCCATACCTCGCCCGCGGTGGCGCTCTCCCGTGCGCTGACGGAGGCGGCCCAGAGCCGCATCACCGTCATCGCGGCGAGCCGGGACGAGAACTTCCGGACGATGTACCACGCGCAGAACGACGCCACGACACTGTCCCGGACCCGGGACGTCTTCTTCTCCCGGCCCGGGTCCTTCCCGTTCGACGCCGGATCCGGATTCGACCACGACACCCTCAACGAAGACCTCGACGAGTTGCTGGACCGTCTGCGGGCGGCGGGCGTCGACAACGTCGTCGCGGTCGATCTCACCCGGCCCGACATGGAGATCCCCACGGTCAAGGTGGTCGTGCCGGGCCTGGAGCACTATTCCCTGTTCATCGGCTACGTCCCCGGCCCACGCGCGCAACGGCGGCTGGCCCGGGCGCGGGAGGCGTCATGACCACCACGTACGTCTTCCTCGGACCGAGCCTGCCGGTCGACGAGGCACGCGATGTGCTCGACGCCCACTACCTGCCACCGGTGAGCTGCGGCGACATCACGGATCTCGTCCTGGACCGGGAGCCGCCCGACGTCATCGCCATCGTGGACGGGCTGTTCGAGCAGGTACCGGCGGTCTGGCACAAGGAGATCCTGTTCGCGCTCAGCAAGGGGGTCCGGGTCTTCGGCTCGTCCAGCATGGGTGCGCTGCGCGCCGCCGAGCTGCACAGCTTCGGCATGGAGGGCGTAGGGGGCGTCTTCGAGGCGTTCCGGGACGGCCGTTACACGGACGACGACGAAGTGACGATCGTGCACGCCCCGGCGGAGAACGGCTACCGGCCCCTGTCGGAGGCGATGGTCAACCTGCGCCTCGGCCTGGCCGGCGCGCGGGACGCCGGACACCTGGGTGCACGGACGCACGACCGGCTCGTCGCCCTGGCGAAGGGCACGTTCTATCCCGACCGCTCCTGGCCCCGGCTGTTGCAGGACGGCCGACGGCTGGGACTGCCGGCCGCCGAGCTGGACGCCCTGCGGGCCTACGTACGGGACACGGCGCCGGACGCCAAGGCCGGCGACGCACGCGCACTGCTGGCCCGGGTACGGCAGGTCCTGGACGAGGGGTGCACACCGTTCCGGGCCGAGTTCGACTTCGAGCCCACCTACTACTGGGAGAAGCTGACGGCGGTCGTCCGCCAGCAGCGCGCGGAGAGGCGGACCGCCGAGGTCGTGGGGGTGCCCGCCGCGCGCCTCCTGGACCATGTGACGGCGGAGGATGCGGCCGTCGTCGACGCGGCCCTGCTCGACCTGCTGATCCGTCAGGAGGCGGCCCGGCTGGGGATCTCGCCGTCGGCGGAGAGTCTGGACCGGCACGCGGCGCGCTACCCGCACCTCGCTCCGGACGCGCCGGAGGCGATGTGGCTCGCCGAGCGGGACGCACTGCGGGAGGTCCTCGTCAAACGGCTGCGGTCCGACCTGACGGACCCCGTCCTGCGGGAACTGGCGGCCGGCGGCCGGCTCGCCGCCACGCGCGAGGCCCTGGAATCCGCGGACACCGGGACAGCCGCCGCACCAGTGCCCGACACGGGCCGCGCTGCCGCCGTTCCCTTGCCGAACGGGCGCCGTGAATGATTGTGACTACGCAGTCAATATTTATTGACTGCATTGCTTGAATCCCCCTAATCTGACCGTCGGAGCAGCCTGATGAGGCCTTCGAGCAACCACACGAGGAGACGGCGATGAGTTTGATCTTCAACCCCGACGAGCACATAGCGAACCTTCTCGAGTCCGCCGAGCGCACGATGTACGACGACATGGGCGTGCGGCTCGAGGACATCACCGGAGTGGCCGGTGCCTCCGCACGCATCGCCGGCGGCCTGCCGATAGGCGTCGACCGCATCATCATGAACCCCGGCAGCGGGTTCCCCCTCCACATCCACGAGGGCGCCCACCTGCTGTACGTCCTGAACGGCAACGGCGGACTGCACATCGACGGCCGGGACTACGCCCTGCACACCGGTGACTCGATCTACGTCCCCGCCGAGTACCCGCACGGCATCCAGGGCCCCCTGGACGACAATCCGGTGGAGTTCCTCGCCTTCGGCGTACCGCACCACCCCATCGACTCGCACACGCGCATGACCATGGTCCGCGAGTCCGCCACCTCCGCCGCGGTGACCCGATGACGGTGCACGACCGGACTCCGGCGACGGTCTTGCAGGCTCCCGCCCCGGACGGTCCCGCGCATCTTCCCCTGCGCTGGGAGAACGGCGAAACACCGTTCGTCCTCTGGCACTTCGACTTCGGCGGTGAACGGTGGGTGGCCGCCCACACCGGCGACCTGACGGCCGACGAGCCGATGCCGCTGCGCATCGAGTCGGCCTGTGTCTTCGGCCACGTCCTGCGCTCCGCGCAGTGCGACTGCGGCTACCAGCTCGAGGAGGCGATGAAGAGCTTCGCCAGGAACGGCCGCGGTCTCCTGCTGTACGGCGTGGACCAGGACGCCCGCGGGCTGGGCATCGCCGCCCACTTCGCCATCTACGCCATGCGCCAGCAGGAGAACCTCGACACCGACGCGGTGTACGAGCGGCTGGACGCGCCGGTCGACGCACGATCGTACGAACCGGTCGCGGCCATCCTGCGGCACCTCGGCGTCGGGGCGGTCCGTCTGCTCAGCAACAATCCCCGCCGGGAGGCGTTCCTGCGGTCTCGGGGCTTCACGGTGGAGACCGAACCCCTCGAAGCCCCCCTGGACCTGCACAACATGAGCACTCTCATGCTGGAGAAAGAAGACCTCGGATACCGGTGGTCCTTCGAGACCCACGCGGACTGGCTGGAGCCGCTCCAGGAGAAGGTCGAGGGGAGTCCGGACCGGTCCGCCGCCTGCGCCGTGGTGCCCGGCAAGGGAACGGCGGACGGTCCTCTCGCCCAGGTGTCCTGCGGCCCCGGGGAGGAGCTGGCGCACCACTTGGCGGACGCGCTCCCCTCGGCGGCCGGCAGGGAGGGGACCCTGGTGGTCTACCTGACCGATCTGCCGCGCGCCGACGAACTGCCGGTGTACGCCCGCCTGGGCGCCGGTGCCGTCGTGGTCCCCTTCGCCGAGGTGCCACCGGCCCTGCGCGCCGCAGCCCGGGACCACGGGCTGCGCCTCGTCGACTGGCAGCGCCGCAACGCCTACCGGACGGACCGGCCGCAGTGGCGACTGATCCACCGCGGCGCGACCGCCGACGTCTACGTGCGCGGCGACCGGATACGGTGCGTGGCCGTCGGGCCGGGGGGCGACCACACGGCCGCGGTTCCCGGCAGCGACCCCCGGGACACCGCTCTGGAGCGGTGGGTGCGGTCCCACGCCCTGCTCGACGGGGTCCGGACGGAGGCCGGCGGCTCTCCCGCCGTCCGGTGGATCGAGTTCGACGCCACGGACACCGGCCGCCCGACGGCGGACGTCGCCGAGGCCCTGTCCGCGACGGCGAGCCCACCGGCCGCGTCATGACCTCGCCCGCCCCTCGCCCCCCCGCGACCTCGGCACCGCCGGGCACCCGTCGGTGCCGGGCGGTCAGCAGGGCCACCGGGACGGCCCTGCCCGCCACAGGTCCCGCGCTGGCGGTGGACACGGCACTCGCGGCCCCCGCGTCGATGAGGCGCTTCGTCACGATGAACCCCTTCCACCACGATCCCGCGCTGCGCCTTCCCGTACCGGGCCTGCCGGCGGACGTCCGGGCGTGTTCCGTGGAGAGCGTCTGGCAAGCCCTCAAGATCGTGGACGGCGCGACGGACCTCGGCATGCTCACCGGTCCACCGTCCAAGCGGCCCCCGGAGTCGGAGCGGGGCCCGGGATACGACTACGGCGCCACGACCTTCTCCTACGGCGGCCGTCCCATCGGGCTCGTCGCCGCGCGGTACCTGATCTATCTGCCGGTGTATCTGTACGCGCTGGAGCACGTGGTGCCCGAGGAGGTGACCAGGGAGATCGGTGACGCCCTGTCGGCCGGCCGCGACGTCGTCTTCTACGACTGGGACTCCAACCTCGACATCGAGGACACCCGCGATTCCTTCAGCCACTCCGCGGTGCTGGCCGCATGGTTCGGCGGCCGCATGGAGAACGAGTTCGTGGCACGCCGTGCCCGGTGGCTGGGCGCCGACGAGGCCGCGCGCGCACCCCTCCCCCTCGACCGCTACCACCGCTTCCACCAGCACTGAAAGGTCGTCCCCCATGCGCTTTCCCCGACGGGCCGCCGAGTCCGTGTACTGGCAGGAACAGCGGTTGCGCGGCCGGGGCCCGGTGCGCGAACGCCTCGACTGGCTGCGCGCCAATCAGGAGAGGACACCCGCGGAGATCGCGGAGCTACAGTTCGACAAGCTGCGCGCCGTCTTCCGGCACGCCTACGCCACGGTGCCCTACTACCGGCAGGTGATGGACGAGCACGACATCCGCGACCTGGAGTCCCCGGCCGACCTGCGCAGACTGCCCGTGCTCACCCGCGACGTCCTGATCCGCGAGCAGGACCGGCTGGTGTCCACCGAGGCCGACCGAGACACCCTGCAAACGAACTACTCCTCCGGGTCGACCGGCCGTCGCGCGGAGTTCAAACAGGACCTCGACTTCCGCATGTGGATGCGCGCCCACCAGCTGCGGACGTACGAGTGGTGCGCCGGATGGCGACTCGGGGACCCCTTCGTGCTGTTGTGGGGTTCGGAGATCTACTGGTCGTTCAAGCAACTCCTCGACCGGACCGAGAACTTCCTCACCAACCGCCGTGAGTTCAACACCTTCCATCTCTCCCCCGATCTGATCAACTCGGTTCTCGACCAGCTCGTGCGGTTCCAGCCCACGTTGATCAGCACCTACTCCAACGCCATGCACCTCATCGCGAAGGAGGCCGAACGCAGGAAGGTCAGCATCCCCGGGCTGCGCGCGGTCCAGGGCACCTCGGAGCCTCTGCCACCGGCGCTGCGCGCCACCATCGGCCAGGCGCTCGACTGCCAGGTGTACGACAAGTACGGCATGCGCGAGACGAACATCGTCGCGCATGAACACCCCGGCGGCGGACCGATGATGATCCAGGCGGAGAACGTCTACGTCGAGTTCCTCGACGACGACGGCGAGCCGTGCGCGGACGGCCAGACCGGCCGGATGGTCGTCACCACGCTCAACAACCGCTCGATGCCCCTGCTGCGCTACGAGACCAGCGACCTCGCCGCGCCGCTCGCGCGCACCGCGGACACCGTGCTGCCGTACCCGGCCATGACGTCCGTCGCCGGCCGCCTCCAGGACCTGATCGTCACGCCCGACGGCAGCCATGTGGACGCCTACCTGTTCTCGTACCTCTTCATGCGCTTCCCCGAGGTGCACTGGTTCCAGGTCGTGCAGCACGAGCCCGACCGGCTGCACGTGAAGATGTACGCGCCAGAGGGGCTCCGCAAGGACACCGCGGACGCCGTGCTGGACCGAATCCGCCATCACACCGGCTACCCGTTCGCGGTGGAGTTCGAGACGCTGCAAAGGATGCCCGAGTCGTCCACGGGCAAGTTCCGCCTGTGTGTGTCCGAACTCGGCCGGTCGGCAACCACCGGGAGCGTCCGTGGCTGAGCGGAACCGTCCCCGCCGCCGCGGCGCCGGCCGGAGCGGGCCGTCATGACCGCTGCCCCGCGGCCCACCCGGATCGTCGTCGTCACCGGCGCCCCGGGCGCCGGGAAGACCGAAACCGGTCGCCGGCTGGTACGCCGGTACAACCTCCCCGCCGCGCTCATCGACACGGACACGGTCGCCGACATCTACCCGTGGAACGCCGACGAGCGACTCTACGCCGTGCTCGGACGCAACCTGCGCAGCTGTCTGGCGGCGTACCGCGACTGGGGGGCCCGGGTCGTCGTCGTCAGCGGCGTCCTGCTGCCCGGCCGCTCCCTCGACCAGTTCCGCGACCTCCTGGACGATCCGTCGCTGGAGTGGGTCTTCTACGGTCTGCGCGCCGGGCCCGACGAGCTCGCGGCCCGCATCCGCACCGACCCCAAGGTCCAGGACGCGGGAGGCCGTCTCGCGTGGTCGCACCTGGACGGCGAGGTGCCGTCGGTACCCGGTGTCCGGCTGATCGACACCCGGACCAGAACGGTCGACGAGGTCACCGACCTGATCGCCACGCGTGAAGCCGCCGAGCTGGGGCCCGCGGCGGTGACCGCCGGGGTCACCCGTCCCTTCCATGCCGCCCGCCCGCCCGTCCCCGATGCCGCCGTCCCTGTCCGGACCACTCGCGTTCCCGCTCCCGACGGGCCGGTACCGCCGCGCGGAGACGGCCACCCCGGCGTGCTCTGGGTGGAGCCGGCCGAGGCGGTACGCGTCTGTCGGACAGCCCTGGTCCGTCTGGGCTTCCCGGCGAAGACCGCTGAGACGACCGCCGTGGACCTCGTGGCGGCAGAGACGCACGGCATGCCCTCGCACGGACTCCTGCGGGTCGCGGAGTACGCCGCCGCGATCGACGCCGGACACCTGGACCCGACAGCCGAGCCGGTGGTCACCCGTACCGGCGCGGGCGCCTGGCTGGTCGACGGACGGCACGCTCCGGGCGTGGTGGTGCGCCGCTCGCTCACCGACACGCTCGCCCGCGCGGACACCGGCGGACCGGTGGCCGTGGGCCTGCGGGCCGCGGGGCACCTGGGGCGCCTGTCCCCGCTGGCCCGGGAGGTCGCCTCCGCGGGGTTGGCCCTGGTCGGCTTCGTGAACTACTGCGGTGCGGGCCAGAAAGTAGCTCCCGCGGGGGGCAGTTCGGGCATGTGGGCCACCAATCCGGTGGTACTCGGCTGCCCTGCGCCCCCCGGGCCGCCGGTGATCGCCGACATGAGCACGAGCACGGTGGCAGAGGGGGTGATCCGCAGCGCGCTGCTGAACGGCGGCTCCGTCCCCCCGGGTCTCCTGGTCGGCCCCGACGGGGAGCCGGTCACCGACCCCCGATTGCTCTACACCTCACCACCCCAGGCGGCGATCCTGCCCGCAGCCGGCCACAAGGGGCACTCCTGGGGTGCGTTCGTCGAGATCCTGGCCGGCGTGGTGGCCGGCGCGGGCCATCCGGCCGATCCCCGGCTTCCCGGAAACGGCGGACTCTTCCTGGCCTTCCGGGTCGACGCGTTCGGCCGGTCCGAATCCGAGGTCGCGCGCGCCATCACCGGTATCGAAGCACTGCTCCGGTCCTCCGCCAAGGACCCCGCCCACCCACCGCCCCGCCTGCCGGGCCGAGGCCCACGCCCAGGCGCGGAGGTGGCCTTCCCCGTGCCGGTCGACGTCTGGACGCGACTGCTGGACCCGCTCGGCGCGGTCGTCACGACGCCGGCACTCTCTTCGACCGAAGGGCAACTCCCATGACCACCGACCCCCGCGGCCGACTGCCGCGCCACGACGAGTGGACCGGGCTGCTCCGGCCCGCCGACGAGCGCCCGGCTCTGGGCATCTTCCTCGTCACGGCCAACAGCATGCTGACCGAACTGTGCGGCACCCTGCCGCTCGACTGGGTGGTACTGGACATGGAGGCGTCCCCGATGACGAAGCGGGACGCCCTCCACATGTTGCAGGCACTGAACGGCTCCGGCTGTGCGCCGATCATTCGCGTGCCGTTCCTCGACCATCACGCGATCGAGCACGCTCTGGACGTGGGTGCCGCGGGCGTCATGGTGCCCAAGGTGGACAACGCCCGAGACGCCGCCGTGGCCGCGTCGGCCTGCCGTTTCCCTCCCGAGGGCAGTCGCGGCCTGAACCCGGTGCGTGCCTCGGGCTACTTCGAGGACGTTCCGGGTTACGTGGACAGTTCCAACAAGACCACGGTGTGCATGGTGCAGATCGAGTCGGCCACCGCGGTCGGCAACGCCGGTGAGATAGCCGCCACAGCAGGCGTGGACGTGCTGTTCATCGGGACGGGCGACCTCGCGCTCTCCCTCGGTCAGCCGTGTGTGCTCACTGGTCCCGCCCTCGACGAGGCCCGCGCGGCGGTGCTGACCGCCGCCCGGACGTACGGCAAGCGCGCCGGCATCTTCGCGTACAGCCTCGAAGCGGCACGGCAGTACATCGACGAGGGCTTCGACATCATCGCGTTCGGCAACGAGGTGAAATTGCTGCGCGAGGCGCTGCTGGGAGGGCTGGCCGTCCTGCGCGACGCGCGAGTGTGAGCCGGGCCTCGAGCCGGGCTCGCCGTGCCGGATCTATGGGTCACTGACCTTCACAGCGTGGTGCCGTAGGGGCTGGCGTCTCGTGATCCCTGCGGTACGCCGACCCGTGAGGAATGCGCAAGGGGCGGGCTGACCGACGAACGGCGGGCCCTGCGTGAGCAGTTGCGGTGGGAGGCGGCCGAGCGGTTCAGGCAGGGCGACGAGGACGCGGTCATCGCTCACGAGCTGAGGGTCGGCGTCCGGCTGTTCGCCGTGCTGGGACGTGGGCTGCGCAAGGGTCTGGTGGCACACGGAGCGCCGGATCAGACCTGGACGCTGTCGCGGATCGCGACGCTGGTCGGACACCGCTTCCACGAGAGCTACACCGTGCAAGGGATGGTCGCGCTGCTCAAGCGGCACGGCTGGAGCGCCAGGTGCCCGCCCGCCGCGCGACCGAGCGCGACGCGAACGCAGTGGCCGGCTGGGGGAAGGAGACCTCGCCCCATTGGAAGGACCGCGGCGGCGCTCGACGCCTGGCTCGTCTTTCAGGACGAGGCCGGCTTCTCGATGACGCCGCCCACCACCCGCATCTGGTACCGCCGCCGCCTGTCGGTGGCCGCCCTGGCCTGCGACAGGCACGGCGAACGCTCGCGGCTGATCTACCGGCCCTGCCCGGACGCCCGGCCCGACGGGCGCAAGAGCTCCTCCTGGAAGGACTACCGCGACTCCGTCCAGACCGCGCACCAGCAGCTCGGCGGCCCGATCGTGCTGGTCTGGGGCATCCTCAACACCCACCTCACCGCCGGCGTGCGCCGCTACATCGCCGACCGCGACCATGGCGAAGGGCGCCCGTCGGCCTGGTGGTGACTCCTTGCCTGGACGCCCTTCTGGCCGCACCGCACGTGTTCATCGACGACCACGTGGCGCCGCGTCGCCGGATCGGGCGGACCCCGAAACCGACAGACGCCGAACTGCTGTGCCTGGCGGTCACCCAGGTACTGCCGGGTTTCCCCTCGGCCCGGCACTGGATCCGCTTTGCCCACGCCCGGCTGGGACACCTCTTCCGTTCCCTGCCCCAGCAGTCCGCCTACAACAAGCGGCTGAATGCCGCCGGCCCGCTGATCTCCCGCGTGATCGAGGCCCTGGCCCGACAGGTCCCCACCCGGCACGAGGACCTGCGGCTGATCGACTCCACCCCGCTGCCCTGCGCCCCCTCCCGGGAGACCGTCGCCAGTGGATCGAGGCCGTCTTCGACACCCTCGAAGACCAGCTCAGCCCGGAACAGCGCGGAGGCAGGACACCGGCCGGAGTGTCCGCACGGACCGCGGAGACCGGGTCGTGATGAATTCGACACGGAACCATCACTGCGATGATGACAGACCTGCACTACGGTGAGTCAGTGCGTCATCACACCGCTGCGCACGGCAATCTGTCACAAGCGTCCCCACCAGGACATCTTCAACAGTTCCCAGGTCAGGTACGCTTGACCGCGAGAGAAGGTGCGGTAGCGAGCGCATGACACCAGAACCCGGTGCGGGGGCGTAATGCAGATCCTGCCGCCCTCAAGTCATGTCAAGTGAGGAGTCACAGTGACGGACGACGAGTCGCTGGGATCACGGATTCGGCGCCTCCGCAGAGCCGCTGGACTCTCACAGGAATCCCTGGCCCGCCCCAACCTGTCGCCGAGCTATGTCTCGCTCCTTGAAGCGGGCAAGCGTATTCCGTCGGAAGGCGTACTCGCACAACTCGCCGAGCGGCTCGGCTGTGACGTCGCCTACCTGGCCGGCCCGCAGGCGAAGCCCGACGCCGTCCGTCTTGAGGTGGAGGTGCGGTACGCGCAACTCGCCCTGCGCAACGGCGACGCCGGGGCGGCCCTCGACGCCTTCACCGCCCTGCGTGCGGAGCTGACGGCACCGGAGCACCGGGACCTGCTGTTCGCCGTCGACCTGGGCATCGCCCAGTCGTTGGAGCACAAGGGCGACCTCGAGGAGGCCGCGACGCGTTTCGAGGACCTTCGCCGTCTTTGCGTCACGGAGGGGCGCAGCACAGTGGACCAGCTGTGCGTGGTGATGTCCCTCTGCCGTTGCTACCGGGAGCTGGGCAACCTGTCCCACGCCATCGAGGTGGCAGAGGACGCTCTGGCCAGGGCCACAGAGCTGCCTCCCACCGTCGCGTACCTGGAACTGATGTCCACGCTCATCGGCGTCTACTGCGAACGCGGCGACCTCCACCGCGCCGGCTTCCTCGCCACGCAGGCGATCAGCCATGCGGAGGTGATCACCGACCGCAGGGCTCTGGGCGGTGTCTACTGGAACGCCAGCGCGGTCCTGCACCGTCAGGGGCGGTCGGAGGAGGCCCTGCCCCTCATCAAGAAGGCCGTCGCCATCTACGCGGAAGGAGACGACGAGCGCGCCCTCGCCCGGGTCCGCAACGCGCACGCGACCGTGCTGTTGCAGTCCGACGATCCGAACCCGGAAGCCGCCAAGGCACTGCTTGAGCAGAGCGCGTCGACGCTTCGCGCCCTGGGCAGCAACATCGACGTCGCCTACGTCGAGACCGCCATGGCCCGGGCCGACGTGATGCTCGGCCAGCCGGAAAGCGCCATCGAGCACGCCGAACGCGCTCTGGATCTACTGGGACCGGAGCACCGCCTCGAGAGCGCACGTGTCCACCTCGTCCTTGCGGCTGCCCACGCGCTGCGGGACGACCACGAGGCGGTGCAGGCGGCCTACGAGCGTGGCGCCCTGCTGCTGGAGGCCTCGGAGGCTGGGCGCCAGGCGGCCTTCGCCTGGTCGGAGCTCGCGGAGATTCTGGAGAAGATCGGTGAGAGCGAGCGAGCCGTGTGGGCCTACCGGCAGGGCATGCGGCTCATGGGTCACCGCAGCAGCCTGATCTCCGCGCAGCACCAGCCGATCAACCGGAACTAGACCCTGTCCTGCGCGGTCAGGCGGACGAGGCGCGCGTAGCAGCAGTGGGCGGCGGTGAGGTTGATTCGCCTGCCCCTTAGCCGTTTCCGCAGGTCAGGACGTCGTGCGCCGTGTCCGCATCGAGCCGCTGAGGCGGAGTCGAGCACGGCCCGGGACGGGGCGAGCAGGTGGGCGTCGTGCTCAACTCCATGATGCCGCCCCGCACTTGACCCACCGAGCCACCCGCCACGTAGGGCTCGGACCCGGCCTTGGCGCACTCCGCCTCGAAGCGTCCCACAAGGCCCCCTGTGGGACGTTTTGCGTACCGGTCTCAGCAACACAGGGGGAGATCGTCACCGTCCCCGGCGTCCGCCTGGGCGAGCACTATGTGCGACTCCGCCGCGGAGCCGGAGGGAAGCGGTTCCGCCACCGCAGCCGTGAAACCTGTCTGAAACAGGGCGAGCAGAACCAGGAAAGCGGCAGCAATCGTACGCACAGCGGACACCTCTCCGTCGGAGCAGCCTTCAGTCGCAAAGCTCAACGGCAGAGATCGTCGCAGCACATGACTGAGGTAGTCAATATTTCTATGACCAGACCCAAAGGAGGCTCTTTTGGCGTTTTGTCCTGATTAGAGTGACAGCATATTTGGGGTCATGGCTATGTTTGTAAACCAGGCAAAGGAAGGCAAAATGTTTTGTTATAGTCAGCTGTTAGATTCCAGTCACTAATCAGACGGGGGAGTCAAGAACGTGACGACGGACATCCAGCAAATCTCAGACACGATGGCGGCCCACGGATACCGCTGGCAGCCGCCTCCGAGTCTCGTGCCCGCGCGCCCCGGACTGTTCGCCCACCACGCCGCTCCTTCGTGGATCGACCCGCTCCTCGTCCCCCTGACACGCGCACGCGGGGGCGTCCAGACGGTGCGCTGGTCGATCGCCGCCCGTCACTGGCACGCGGTGCCGGCGGCCAGGCCTCCCTCGGCGCAGCGCGTGCTCAGCGCCCTCTGGGCAGGACCGCGTCCCCTTCATGTCCCCGTCGGGGATGTGGCCAGGGCGCTTGCCAGTGCCGGGGTGGACTCCAGCGACCTGGCCTTCGTCGTGTCGTCCTCATCTTCCGAAGGTGATTCCCTGCGCCGCGCTCTTGGCCGCCTCGGGGTGGATGCCCGTCGGATCGGGTCCGGCGAGGAGACCGTGGCCACGGTACGCCGGGCCGTGCTGGCCGGCGGCCCGCACCTGAGCATCGAGTTCCCGGTCGGCCCTCCGTGCAGCATCACCTGCGGCCCAGGATGCCGATGCGGCCGCTACCGAGTGCTGGCTCACCTGCGGTTCAACCCGGCGTCCCAGACACGCTCCCTCATGGAGATCGCCGTACTGGAGAGCGAACTCCTCGGTGCCGTGCACGGCACGCGCGAACCGTATGGCGTCCATCGCTTCGCGACTCTCGTGAAGAGCGTGCGTGACGCGCTGCCGGCGAAGGGAACGCAGGCGGCGCGAGCCCAGCGTGTCCGTCTCATCGCCGATCGCCTCTTCACCGCCACCTTGCTGATCGGGTCGGGTTTCGAGCCCGGCCCTCGGGGGGCCGCCTATGTGGTACGCCGCCTACTGAGGAACGTGGGTACCGAACTGGCCCTCGCCGGTGGCTCCCTGACCTGCCTCGACGGTCTCGTACAGGTGGCGGACAGGTCCGTGCGCACCACCTTGGGCTTCGCACCGCTCACCGACGCCCTGCTCGCCGTCGTGCGTGACGAGCGCGAGCGCTTCGCACACGTACTCGCCAGAGCGCCGATCCTTCTCCGCAGCACGGTGACCCGCCGCCAAGGTCCCACCGAACGTGCCCATGCGCTGCTGCGGCTGCGTAACGAGCAGGGCGTCCCCCTCGGCATCGCCGTGGCCTGGTGCCGGGAGAACGACTTCGCCCTCTCGTTACGGCGCGTGGCGCTCCTGCAGGAGACATCCCAGAGGGGGGAGGGGGCATGGGGACTGCCTGGTCCGTTGACGGACACGAGGCCTCGGCCAGACTCCGACACGCACTCCACGACTCCTCACGCCATATCCGCGGCCGGCCTCTGAGGCGCGCACCGGCAGGGCCTCGTCACGGTCACCGCGACCGGGACCGAGTGGCCGTGCCCGGGAGGCCCGGTGCCGGGCGGGCGCACACGGGCCGGGGGACATCCGGTCGTCCAGCAGGCCGCTCCACTCGTGCACCCCGTTCATGTCCCAGCCATGTCTCCAGGGCGCGAGGCCCTGTCCGACGAGCCGCGGCCCGCACCGCAGGTGGCGGCACGGCGTACCGCACCACGGGCGCCGTCCCGTCGTGCGTGCTGGAGGTCTGAACCTTCCACCGGACCGCCCGAGGTTGTCTGAGGCCCAGGTGACGTGGCCGGACGGGGAGTTGGAACTCGGCCTGCCGGCCCACGGCCGGGAGGACCAGCGGTGGACCGTGGCACGGGTGAAAACGTTGACCGGCCGACCCTTCCACGGCGGGTACATGGGCGCTGCCGCGGCGCCACGGCTGGCCCTGGCGGCAACCAGCCCGCCGCGCGATCGAGCGCGATGGCGCAGTTCGTGGATCCAGTCGTGATCCCGAGGCGTGGCAGTGCGCGGCTCCAAGGTGGGGTCCATGCGTATGTTCCCCGAGACGGTCCGGCGTTCGCGCCCCAGCACGGAGGAGTCCGGCAGACGGCACCTGATACGCGTGGCACGGAGTCCGGCCGCGCCGGCTTCCAACTCCTGCGACAGCGAGTTGTGTTGTTGTGACGGACAGGGATGGCGTCACAGAAGTCGCGCCGGAGCCCGGTCTCAGGTTCTGGCACGGCTTCCGTGCAGCGGTCACGATGAGACCGGTTCCCCATGTTCCCGTGCACGGCTCCTGATACAGCCCCTCGGACGAAGGCATGGTTCCAGAGGCCACCGACACCGGTCACGGGGCGAGGAGGACCCGCTTGCGGAGCAGTGCGAAACCGGCGCGTTCGAACGTCTGGCGCTCGGGCAGCTTGATCCGCTTGCGACGGCACTCCGGCCGGGTCCGTCCCGCCGTCAGCCGGACAGTTCCGCCGAAACGGCTCCTTCCCCGGGCGCGGGCCGCCAGATGCGGGACGGGACGACGAGAGGGCCGCCGGTGACCGGGTCG
>NZ_BMVN01000033.1:0-104167 GCF_014650735.1 Streptomyces canarius | reverse complement strand
GCCGGGCCAGCTCGGCGCGCATGATCAGCGCCATCACGCCGCCGATCAGGAAGAACGCGAACGACGTCGCCAGATAGAGCGTGCCGATCGTCTTGTGGTCGGTGGTCGTCAGCCACTTCACCACGACATTGCCGGGCTGCTTGCGCCGGACCGGCAGCTCGTCGGCGTGCGAGCCTTCAGCTGCCGCGGCACCCTGGGGTTCGTTGAGGATGCTCACAGGTTGTTCGTCCTCTGGTTCTTCTCGTGGCTCGTCTGCGCGATGCCGGCCGGAATGTAACCGGTCTGCCCCTTCTGCGCGAGCTCCTTGAGGTGCTGCGCGTAGCGCTCCGGGGAGACGACCTTCACGTTGAACAGCATCCGGGAGTGGTCCACGCCGCAGAGCTCGGCGCACTTGCCGAGGAAGGTGCCCTCCTTGTTCGGGGTCACCTGGAAGGCGTTGGTGTGACCGGGGATGACGTCCTGCTTCATCAGGAACGGCACCACCCAGAAGGAGTGGATGACATCACGCGAGGTCAGGACGAAGCGGACCGTCTTGCCCTTGGGCAGCCACAGCGTCGGGCCGGGGTTGTTCGTCTGCGGGTTCCGCGTGCCGGGCGTGCCGACGTCGTAGACACCGCCGGCGTTGGCCGGGAACTGGTTCCGCAGCTGGTCCGGAATGGCGTCCAGGTTCTTGTCGGTCTTGGCGTCACCGGAGGAACCAGGGACGTTCTCGATGTAGTTGAAGCCCCAGCTCCACTGGAAGCCGACCACGTTGACCGTGACGTCGGGCTTCTTCGAGGTGTCCAGGAGCTTCGACTCGTCCCGGGCCGTGAAGTAGAAGAGCACCGAGATGATGATGATCGGGACCACCGTGTACAGGGCCTCGATCGGCATGTTGTACCGAGTCTGCGGAGGAACCTCGACCTTGGTGCGGCTGCGCCGGTGGAACATGGCGCTCCACAGGATCAGGCCCCACACCAGCACGCCGACGGCGAGCGCGGCAGCCCAGGAGCCCTGCCACAGGGAGAGGATCCGCGGAGCCTCTTCCGTGGTCGGGGTGGGCATGCCAAGGCGGGGGAAGTCCTTGTATGTGCAACCGGTTGCGGTCGCCAGGACCAGGCCCGCGGTCAGTGCCTGCAGCAGCTTCCGCCGCATCGGGCGCCGCGGCGAGCGGTCGGAGCCGTTGGGACTCACGTAGCGCCTTCCCGAGAGTCTCGCCCGCGCGGTCGGCTGCGGCCTTCTCGCTGGTCGGTCGCCGCCCTGCGTCGGGCAGGGGTTTGGATGTTTATGCGGACCAAACCCTAGCCCACCCTCTCCGAGGGTTCGCGGGGAGGGGTGCCTACTAACCCGGGTGGTTCGCTTGATTGGCGGCTGCGGGTGCGTTGTGGCTGGTCGCGCCCCGCGGCGGAGCCCCTGATGTCACGGCCTCGCGCCCCGGGCCGGCCGCCTCCACCAGGGTCTTAACGTTGCCGTATGGCCTACTTCGACGCTTCCTCCGCCGTTCCCCTCCATCCCGTTGCCCGTCAGGCCCTGTTGGCCTCTTTGGATGAGGGATGGGCCGATCCCGCCCGGCTCTACCGGGAGGGACGCAAGGCCCGGATGCTGCTCGACGCCTCGCGGGAGGCGGCTGCCGAGGCCGTCGGCTGCCGTGCGGACGAGGTGGTGTTCACGTCGTCCGGCACCCGGGCCCTGCACACGGGGGTCGCGGGGGCGCTGGCCGGGCGGCGGCGGGTGGGACGCCACCTGATCGTGTCGTCCGTCGAACACTCCTCCGTCCTCCATTCGGCGGAGGTGTTCGAGGCGGACGGCGGGACCGTCACCCGGGTGGCCGTCGACCGGGCGGGAGCCGTCGACCCGGCGGGGTACGCGTCCGCGCTCCGGGCGGACACCGCGCTGGCGTGCCTCCAGTCGGCCAACCACGAGGTGGGGACCGTGCAGCCGGTGGCCGAGGTGGCGGAGGTGTGCCGGGCGGCCGGGGTGCCCTTGCTGGTGGACGCGGCGCAGTCGCTGGGCTGGGGGCCGGTCGAGGGCGACTGGTCGCTGCTCGCGGCCAGCGCGCACAAGTGGGGCGGGCCGTCGGGGATCGGACTGCTCGTCGTACGCAAGGGCGTGCGGTTCGCCGTCCAAGGGCCGGTGGACGAGCGCGAGTCGGGGCGGGCGCCCGGGTTCGAGAACATCCCGGCGATCGTGGCGGCCGTGGCCTCGCTGCGCGCGGTCCGGGCCGAGGCGGCCCAGGAGGCGGTACGGCTGCGGGGGCTGACGGAGCGGATCCGGGCGCGGGTGCCGGAGCTGGTGCCGGACGTGGAGGTGGTCGGCGACGCCGTGCGCCGGCTGCCCGGGATCGTCACGTTCTCCTGCCTCTACGTCGACGGCGAGGCGCTGCTGCACGAGCTGGACCGGGCCGGCTTCTCGGTGTCCTCCGGCTCCTCCTGCACGAGCAGCACGCTGACTCCCAGCCATGTGCTGAAGGCGATGGGGGTGCTGAGCGAGGGGAACGTACGGGTGTCCCTGCCGCCCGGCACGGCGGAGGCGGACGTGGAGCGGTTCCTGGAGGTGCTGCCGGAGACGGTGGCGGGCGTCCGGGAGAAGCTGGGGGCGCCCGCCCCGGTCGCCCGGGGCAGTGCGGAGGAACTGCTCGTCGACTCCCTCGGCAAGCGCTGCCCGGTCCCGGTCATCGAACTGGCGAAGGTGTTCGGCCGGGTGCCGGTGGGCGGGACCGTCCGGGTCCTCTCCGACGACGAGGCGGCCCGCCTGGACATCCCGGCGTGGTGCGAGATGCGGGGGCAGGAGTACGTCGGGGAGGAGCCGGCGGCCGGGGGAACGGCGTACCTGGTACGCCGGGTGAGCTGACCGGCCCCGAAGGGGCCCGGGGCTGTATCAGCTGAGGTGGGCCCGCACTTCCTGGCCGGCCTCGTCGCCGTACGCCTTCACGAACCGCTCCATGAAGTGCCCCCGGCGCAGCTGGTACTCCTGCGTCCCCACGGTCTCGATGACCAGCGTGGCCAGCATGCACCCCACCTGGGCGGCGCGCTCCAGGGAGACGCCCCAGGCCAGTCCCGACAGGAACCCCGCGCGGAAGGCGTCGCCGACACCCGTGGGGTCGGCCTTGCGCTCCTCCTCCGGGCAGCCGACGACGATCGGGTCCTCGCCGGCCCGCTCGATGCGCACGCCCCGGGAACCGAGCGTGGTGACCCGGTGGCCGACCTTGCCCAGGATCTCCGCGTCGCTCCAGCCGGTCTTGGACTTGATGAGCCCCTTCTCGTACTCGTTGGAGAAGAGGTAGGTCGCCCCGTCCAGCAGTATCCGGATCTCCTCGCCCTCCATCCGGGCGATCTGCTGGGAGAAGTCGGCGGCGAACGGAATGTTCCGGGAGCGGCACTCCTCGGTGTGGCGGAGCATCGCCTCGGGGTCGTCGGCGCCGATGAGGACCAGGTCGAGACCGCCAACGCGATCGGCGACCGTCTTCAGCTCGATCAGCCGGGCCTCGCTCATCGCGCCGGTGTAGAAGGAGCCGATCTGGTTGTGGTCGGCGTCGGTGGTGCACACGAAGCGGGCGGTGTGCAGGGTCTCGGAGATACGGACCGATTCGGTGTCGACGCCGTGCCGGTCGAGCCAGTCCCGGTACTCCTCGAAGTCGAAGCCGGCGGCGCCGACCAGGAGCGGCCCGGTGCCGAGCTGGCCCATGCCGAAGGCGATGTTGGCGCCGACGCCGCCGCGGCGTACGTCGAGGTTGTCGACCAGGAAGGAGAGCGAAACCGTGTGCATCTGGTCCGCGACGAACTGGTCGGCGAAGCGGCCGGGGAAGGTCATGAGATGGTCGGTGGCGATGGAGCCGGTGACTGCGATACGCACGAGTTCTCCTGCGGGAGGCTGCGTTGACAGTTCACGCTACCCGGTCCTGAGCCGCCACTGAAGCTGGCGAAACTACCCGATAGTAGCTCTTTTGCCGCAGGCCGGGCCGTGTCTACGGTGCGGGCATGACGAACCTCGAGGTCACCCCTTCCGCCCCGGCCGATCCCGACGGCGACCTCGCCGCGCTGCGCGGCGACTGCGCCCGGATGGCGCCGCACTGGGCGGTCCCGGAGCACCCCGCTTCCCGGCCGGTGCCGCCGTCCCTCATCCACGGGGTGCGCGTGCCGGCGCGGTCCGCGCGGCTGCTGGACGCGATGTCGGACTACGGCGACTGACCGCGGGGCGCGAGCAGCGGGAACCGCGCGCTCCCCTCCCGCGTCCCATCGCCGTCCCCCGCGCAGGGGACGCGGGACACGACGCAGCGAGGAGCGATGCGGTGAACACCGAGCGGTCTGAGAACTCCGGCGGCCCCGAGGGGCGCGACCGGTCCCCCGCGGCCCCGCAGCCGGGTGGCCGACGCCCCACCGCCGTCATCGTCGCCGTCGCCACCGCGGCCGTCCTGCTGGTCGGCGGCGGTGGCGCCTATCTCGCCACGGGCAACGGCACGGACGGCCGTACGGGTGGTCCGGCCGCCGCCGGCGGAGCCCACGGCACTCCCCCGCCGCTCACCCTGGACGGCTGGGCGCACTCCGGCACCGGCGGAATCGCACCCGGGGAGCCGGACCCGTACGGCGCCCGGTACGTGGCGCGGGGCGAGCTGCCCGACGGGCCCGGCTCGGCGCCGGTGTACGAGCCGGGGGCCGAGGTCGGCCGGGAGCGGGTGGTCCGGCTGGCGCAGGCGCTCGGGGTCGACGGGGCGCCGGTGGCCGAGGGGCGGATCTGGCGGGTCGGCGGGCAGGACGGCTCCGGGCCGAGGCTGACGGTGAACCGGGACGCTCCGGGTGGCTGGAGCTTCGACCGGTACGCGCCCGGGACCGACAACTGCCGGAAGGTCACCGTCTGCGCGCAGGACCCGGGCGCTCCGGCCGGCGACCCGGTGAGCGCGGCCGAGGCGGAGAGGGCGGCGGCACCGGTGCTGAGGGCGGCGGGGCTCGACGGCGCGAGGACCGACGCGAGCCGGGTCATGGGTGCCAGGCGGGTGGTCGACGCGGAGCCGGTGGTCGGCGGGCTGCCCACGTACGGCTGGACGACCGGCCTGACCGTCGACCGGAACGGCGAACTGGTCGGCGGGCACGGGCTGCTGGCGACGCTGGTGAAGGGTGACACGTACCCCGTGGTGGGCGCGGCGAAGACGCTGGAGCTGATGAACGGGGCTTCGGGGGACGGCCACCGGATGGGGATCGGGGGGTGCGCGAGCCCGGAGCCGCTGAAGGACCGGCTGGAGCAGCCGTGCGGCGCGTCCACGGGGGCGCCGAAGGCGGCCGGGGACACGGTGACGGTCGAGAAGGCGGTGTTCGGGCTGGCCGCGCACTCCGTCGGCGGGCGGCAGACGCTGGTGCCGTCCTGGCTGTTCCAGGTGCGGGGGTCCACGGCGGGCGGCGCGTTCACGGTGACGTATCCGGCGGTCGACCCGGCGTACCTGACCTCGGCGTCCGCGTCCCCGGCGCCGGAGCCCTCCCAGCCGTCCCAGGCGCCCGGGAAGAGCCGGAGCGTGAAGGTGGACGCCTATACGGCCGACGGGCGGACGCTGAGCCTGAGCTTCTACGGCGGGGTGTGCGCCGACTACCGGACGTCGGCGCGGGAGAGCGGCGGCCGGGTGACGGTGACGGTCACCGAGCGGCCCTGGCCGGGCCGGGTGTGCGTCCTGATCGCCAAGGAGTACGTGAAGACGGTGACCCTGGACGCGCCGCTGGACGGGCGGACGGTGGTCGGCACGGACGGCAAGGCGGTCCCGAGGGCGAAGCCGGGCTCGCTGCGGCCGGACGCGTCGGCGCAGCCGCGCTGACCGGGCGGGAAAGGTGAAGGCGGCGGCCCCCGGAAGGGGACCGCCGCCTTTCCCGGCCGTCAGAGCGTGCGGCTCTGCCGGCCGTCGGCTCAGCTGAAGGAGTCGCCGCAGGCGCAGGAGCCGGTCGCGTTCGGGTTGTCGATCGTGAAGCCCTGCTTCTCGATCGTGTCGACGAAGTCGACGGTGGCACCGCCGAGGTACGGAGCGCTCATCCGGTCCGTGACGACCTTGACCCCGCCGAAGTCCTTCACGACGTCGCCGTCGAGCGAGCGCTCGTCGAAGAAGAGCTGGTAGCGCAGGCCGGAGCAGCCGCCGGGCTGGACGGCGACGCGCAGCGCGAGGTCGTCGCGGCCTTCCTGGTCGAGCAGGGCCTTGACCTTGGCCGCGGCGGCGTCGGTCAGGATGATGCCGTCGGTGACGGTGGTGGTCTCGTCCGATACGGACATCTACATCTCTCCCGGGTTGTACGGAGACTGCTTGCCGACGAGTGCAACCGGCGCTTCCGCGGATTCATTCCGGGCCGGGCATTCGCGTTGTCGCGTTTCTGCTTCCGACTTCATGCTCGCACATGGTCCCCGGCACCGACAGCGGCCCGCGGAGGGACCGGAGCGGGATTCACGTCACATGGACGCTATGGCCATCGTCAAAGTGACGTGAACCGGTTATGATAGATAGCGTCAGTTAGACGAAAAGTAGAAAGGGTGCGTGTGGTGACCACCGCCCAGACCCCGGAGCTCGACGTGCAGCCGACTCCGCTCGCCCTGCTGCTGCTCGGCCGCGAGGCCGACCCGAAGAGCGAGCGGGGCGTCGAGTGTCCCGGAGACCTCCCGTCGCCCTCGGACCCCGACCTGGTCGAGCGCGCCCGCGCCGCCAAGGCCCGGCTCGGCGACAAGGTCTTCGTCCTCGGCCACCACTACCAGCGCGACGAGGTCATCCAGTTCGCGGACGTCACGGGCGACTCCTTCAAGCTGGCCCGGGACGCGGCCGCGCGCCCGGAGGCCGAGTACATCGTCTTCTGCGGTGTGCACTTCATGGCCGAGTCGGCGGACATCCTGACCTCCGACGACCAGAAGGTCGTGCTGCCCGACCTCGCCGCCGGCTGCTCCATGGCCGACATGGCGACGGCCGAGCAGGTCGCGGAGTGCTGGGACGTGCTGACCGAGGCGGGCATCGCCGAGCAGGTGGTCCCGGTGTCGTACATGAACTCCTCCGCCGACATCAAGGCGTTCACCGGCAAGCACGGCGGCACGATCTGCACCTCCTCCAACGCCAAGCGCGCCCTGGACTGGGCCTTCGAGCAGGGGGAGCCCTCGGCAACAAAGGTCCTCTTCCTGCCGGACCAGCACCTGGGCCGCAACACCGCCGTCCGCGACATGGGGATGTCCCTGGACGACTGCGTGGTCTACAACCCGCACAAGCCGAACGGCGGGCTGACGGCCGAGGAGTTGCGGGCCGCGAAGATGATCCTGTGGCGGGGGCACTGCTCGGTCCACGGCCGCTTCGGCCTGGACTCGGTCAACGACGTGCGCGCGCGCATCCCCGGCGTCAACGTGCTGGTCCACCCCGAGTGCAAGCACGAGGTCGTGGCGGCGGCGGACTACGTCGGCTCGACCGAGTACATCATCAAGGCCCTGGAGGCGGCCCCGGCCGGTTCCAAGTGGGCGATCGGTACGGAACTGAACCTGGTCCGCCGGCTGGCGAACCGTTTCGCCCCGGAGGGCAAGGAGATCGTCTTCCTCGACAAGACGGTCTGCTTCTGCTCGACGATGAACCGCATCGACCTCCCCCACCTGGTCTGGGCGCTGGAGTCCCTGGCCGACGGCAGCCTGGTCAACCGCATCGAGGTCGACAAGGAGACGGAGGCGTTCGCCAAGCTGGCGCTGGAGCGGATGCTCGCGCTTCCCCAGTAGGACCCCGCGCCTGCCCGGCACGACAGGAAGGGCCGGGTCTCCGCCGAGACCCGGCCCTTCGTCATGCCGTCACACTCCGGCCGGCTCCGGCGCGTCCTGAGGCACCGGCGGCTTCTTCGCCGCCCGCTTCTCGGCCCGGCGCTCCTTGCGGAGCTCCAGCATCGCGTAGAGCGTCGGCACCAGCAGGAGCGTCAGCAGGGTCGACGTGATCAGGCCGCCGATGACGACCACGGCGAGGGGCTGGGCGATGAAGCCGCCCTCGCCGGTGACGCCCAGCGCCATGGGGAGCAGGGCGAAGATCGTCGCCAGCGCCGTCATGAGGATGGGGCGGAGCCGGTGCCGGCCGCCCTCGATCACGGCTTCCACCACGCCGTGGCCCTGCGCCCGGTACTGGTTGATCAGGTCGATCAGCACGATCGCGTTGGTCACCACGATGCCGATCAGCATCAGCATGCCGATCATCGCGGGCACGCCCATCGGGGTGCCGGTGGCGAGCAGCAGACCGATCGCGCCCGTCGCCGCGAACGGGATGGAGACCAGCAGGATCAGCGGCTGGGCGAGCGAGCGGAACGTCGCGACCAGGACCATGAAGACGATCGCGATGGCGGCCAGCATGGCCAGCCCCAGGTTCTTGAACGCGTCGTCCTGGTCGGAGGAGACCCCGCCGATCTCGGCCGTGGCACCCGCCGGCAGCTTCAGGTCCTTGATCTTCGACTGGAGCTTGGTGCTGATCGCACCCGTGTTGTCAGCCGTCGGCCTCGCCGTGATCGTGGCGGCGCGCTGCCCGTCGATGCGGGTCAGGGACACCGGCCCGTCCACCAGCTTCACCGTGGCGATGTCACCGAGCTTCACCGGACCGAGGCGCAGCGCCTTGAGCTGGGCGAGCGTGGTCGCGGGCTTCGCCGACCTCACGACGACGTCCCGCTCGGTGTCGTCGAGGACCGCCTTGGCCACCGTCGTACCGCGCACGGCCTGCGCCACCGCGGCGCCCAGCTTCTGGTCGTCGAACCCGGCCGCCGCCGCCCCGGCCTTCGCCCTGACCGAGATCCGCGGCACGCTCTGCGCGAGGTCGCTGGTGACGTCCGTGACGTGGTCGAGGCCGGCGACCGTGGAGCGGACCTGCTCCGCCGCCGTCCGCAGCGCCTCGGCGTCGGACGCCTTGACGACCACGCTGAGGTCCTGGGCGCCGAAGCCGTCACCGGCCGACACGGTGGTCGTACCGATGCCCTCGAGCTTCTTCAAGCCGTCCTCAAGCTGCTTCTGCACGTCGTCGTAGGACGCGGAGTCCTTCAGCATCACCTGGTACGACGCCTGGTTGGTGTCGGTGCCGCCGCCGAAGGCCGCCATGAAGCCGGACGAGCCGACGGTGACCTGGTAGTCCTTCACCCCCTCGGTGGTGGCGAGCAGCTTCTCCACCCGCTTGGCCTGCGCGTTCGTGGCGGCGAGGCTGGTGCCGGGCTTCAGCTCCTGCTTGACCGTGAGGACTTCCTGGTCGCCCTGGTCGAAGAAGTTCGTCTTCAGCAGGCCGGACATGCCGAACGTGACGACCAGGACGACGAGCGCGATGAGCACGCTGGTGAGCCGGCGGCGCGTCGCGAACCGCAGAACGGGCACGTACGCCCGCTGGAGGCGGCTGCCGGCCTCCTTCTCCTCGGCCTCGCGGCGGGCCTGCGCCGCGTCCTCGTGGGTGCCCTTGGGGGCGCGCAGGAACCAGTACGACAGGACCGGCACGACCGTCAGCGACACGAGCAGGGAGGCCAGCAGGGCCGCCGTCACCGTGAGGCTGAACGAGCCGAACAGGGCGCCCACCATGCCGCCGACCAGGCCGATCGGCAGGAACACGGCGACCGTGGTGAGGGTGGAGGAGGTGACCGCGCCGGCCACCTCGCGCACCGCCGTGAGGATCGCCTCCTTGCGCTCCTCGCCGTAGCCGAGGTGCCGCTTGATGTTCTCCAGGACCACGATCGAGTCGTCGACGACCCGGCCGATGGCGATGGTCAGCGCGCCGAGCGTGAGCATGTTCAGGGACAGGCCGCGCGTCCACAGCACGATCAGGGCCAGCACCACCGACAGCGGGATGGAGACCGCCGTCACCAGCGTCGAGCGGACCGACGCGAGGAAGACCAGGATCACCAGGACCGCGAAGACCAGGCCGAGCGCGCCCTCCGTGGTCAGGCCCTTGATGGACTTGGACACGGCCGGGCCCTGGTCGCTGACGACCGTGAGCCGCGCGCCCGCGCCGAGGTCCTCGCGCAGGCCGGGCAGCTTGTCCTCGACCGCGTTCGAGATGGAGACCGCGCTGCCGTCGTGGTCCATCGTGACGCTGACGGCGAGGCTGGGCCGGCCGTCGGTGCGGGTGAGGGAGTCGGCCGGGGCGGGCCGTTCCTCGACGGTGGCCACGGCGCCGAGGCGCACCGGCCGCTGCACGCCCTCGCCGGTGACCATCAGGTCCTTGATCTGCTCCAGCGAGGTGAAGCCGCCGCCGACCTGGACGGTGCGGTTGGCGCCGTCCTCGTCGAAGGAGCCGGCCGGTATGGTCGCGCCGCCCGCCTGGAGGGCCTGGCCGAGCGCGGCCGGGGTGAGGCCGGCCCGCGCCAGCTTCGCGTCGTCGGGGGTGACGGTGACCTGGAGGTCGCGCACACCGGTGACCTGGACGCGGCCGACGCCGTCGATGTCCTTCAGGGCCGGCACGACGGTGGTGTCGAGCTGGTCGGCGAGCGCCTGCTGGTCCTTGTCGGAGGTGACGGCGAGGACCACGGTCGGCATGTCGTCCGTGGAGCCGGAGACGACCTGCGGGTCGACGTCGTCCGGGAGCTGGTTGCGGGCCCGGTTCACGGCCTGCTGGACGTCGGAGACGATCCGCTTGGTGTCGTTGCCGTAGTCGAAGGACGCCATGATCACGGCATTGCCCTCACTGGCGGTGGAGGTGACACCGGTGACGCCGTCGACGCCTTGCAGGTTGTCCTCGATGGGTTCGACGACCTGCTTCTCGACCACGTCGGGCGAGGCACCCTGGTACGGCGCGATCACCGACACCATGGGCAGTTCGATGGTGGGCAGCAGCTGCTGTTTGATCTGGGGTATCGCGATCAGCCCGAAGGCGAGCGCGATGAGGGACACGAGCCCGACGAGGGCGCGCTGGGCAAGGCTGAACCTGGACAGCCAGGACATGGGTCAGGGTCTCTCATCTGTGAGCGGCAGAAGTCTCCACCACCCTGAGCCATCCCGGAGGGCCCTTCCGTAGGCCCCAGGTCCCGTTCCTCCGCCGCCCCCTACTCCGCGCGCAGTAGACCCGGGTGGAGATCAGTCCATCCTCGGACGTACCAGCCCCGACTCGTACGCGATGACGACGAGCTGCGCCCGGTCCCGCGCGCCCAGCTTGGCCATGGCCCGGTTGACGTGCGTCTTCACCGTCAGCGGGCTGACCGCCAGCCGCTCGGCGATCTCGTCGTTGGAGTGGCCGCCGGCGACCAGGACGAGGACCTCCCGCTCCCGGCCGGTGAGGGTGCCGAGCCGCTCGGAGCGGGCGGGGTCGGGGCCGTCGCCGTCGTCGCCCCCGGCGAGGAAACGGGCGATCAGGCCCTTGGTGGCCGCCGGGGACAGCAGTGCCTCGCCACCGGCCGCGACCCGGATGGCGTTCAGCAGTTCGTCCGGCTCGCTGCCCTTGCCGAGGAAGCCGGAGGCACCGGCGCGCAGTGCCCGCACGACGTAGTCGTCGACCTCGAAGGTGGTCAGGATGACCACGCGGACCTGCGCGAGGGACGGGTCGGCGCCGATCTGCCGGGTGGCGGCCAGGCCGTCGGTGCCGGGCATCCGGATGTCCATGAGGACGACGTCGGGGCCGTGCTCCTTCGCCAGCCGGACCGCTTCCGCACCGTCCGATGCCTCCCCGACCACCTCCATGTCGGGCTCGGAGTCGACCAGCACCCGGAACGCGCTGCGCAGCAGTGCCTGGTCGTCGGCGAGCAGGACGCGGATGGTCATACGGGCTCCCCCTGGGCCGTCGTCGTCTTGACGGGCAGGATCGCATGGACGCGGAACCCGCCGCCGTAGCGGGGTCCGGTGGTCAGGGTGCCGCCCAGGGCGGTGACCCGCTCGCGCATGCCGAGCAGCCCGTGCCCGCCGCCGTCCTCGGACGCACGGCCGGCCTCGGGGCCGCCGGGCTCGCCCGGTCCGTCGTCCAGGACGGTGACCTCGACGTTCGGCCCGACGCGTACGACGCTCACCTCGGCCCCGGCCTCGGGACCCGCGTGCTTGCGCACATTGGTCAGGGCCTCCTGGACGATCCGGTAGGCGGCCAGGTCGACGGCGGCGGGCAGTTCGGTGCCCTGGTCGGCGCGGGCCACGGATACCGGCAGGCCCGCGCTGCGGAAGGTGTCGGCCAGCTCCTCCAGGCGGCTCAGGCCCGGAGCGGGTTCGGTGGGGGCCTCAGGGTCACCGCTCTGGCGGAGCAGGCCGACGGTGGCGCGCAGCTCGCCGAGCGCGCTGCGGCTGGCCTCCCGGACGTGCGCGAGGGCCTCCTTGGCCTGGTCGGGCCGCTTGTCCATGACGTGCGCGGCGACCCCGGCCTGCACGTTCACCAGGGCGATGTGGTGGGCGACGACGTCGTGCAGATCGCGGGCGATGCGCAGCCGCTCCTCGGCGACCCGGCGGCGGGCCTCCTCCTCCCGGGTGCGTTCGGCGCGCTCGGCGCGGTCCCGGATGGCCTGGACGACCGCGCGGCGGCTGCGTACGGCGTCGCCGGCGGTGGCGCCGATGCCCGTCCAGGCGAGGACGCCGAGGTTCTCCTGGGCGTACCAGGGCAGCGGGCCGGCGAGCATGGCGGCGGCCGTCAGCACGGTCATGGTGAGCAGGCCGAGGCGCCAGGTGGTGGAGCGGTCGGTGGTCGCGGCGACGGTGAACAGGGCGATGACGGCGGACATCGCGACCGGGGCGCGGGGGTCACCGGTGACGCACTCGACCAGGGAGACGGTGCCGGTGACGGCGAGGACCGTCCTGGGTGCTCGGCGCCGGAAGACGAGCGCTGCCGCGCCGGCCAGCATGAGGACGAGGCTGAGGACGGCCGGGGTGCGGATGCTCCAGGTCAGACCGTGGTGGCCCTGGGGCGCGGCGAAGGAACCGGCGGCCATGCAGGCCAGCACGCCGGCGGCGAGCGCCGCGTCCGCCGCCAGGGGGTGCGCCCTGAGGCCGCAGCGGGCGCGTTCGAGAGTGCTCACGGTGTGCACAGTACGGTCCCGGCACCGGCCGGCGGCAGGGTGCCGGTGCGGGCGGTGCCGGACGCCGGGCGATGTCGGAGACCGAGGACCAGGCGGCACCGGACGCCGGGCAGCGGAAGACACCGGACGCCGAGGACCAGGCGACACCGGACACCGGGCAGCGGAAGACACCGGACGCCGAGCGGTGCGGGGGCCGACCGGGGGCGGGGGCGGGCAGACGTCCCGTCCCCTGCGTTGTGCCTGGACCGGCCGGGGGCCTCAGCCCGGGATCAGCCCGTCGTCGCTGAGCATCTCCCGGACCTCGTCCAGCGTCGCGTCCGGCGCCGGGAGGATCAGCTCGGAAGGTTCCAGCGCGTCGTCCGGGAGCGGGGTGCCGAGCCGGCGGACGGAGTCGAGGAGGGCGCCGAGCGTGCGGCGGAAGCCCTCCTCGTCGCCGCTCTCCACCTCCTCCAGCAGTTCGTCGTCCAGCTTGTTCAGCTCGACGACGTGGGAGTCGTCCAGCGTCACCTGGCCCTCCCCCATGATCCGTACGATCACGTCGGCCTCCTCGGCTCGGGCCCCGGCGCCGGGCTACTGCTTGTCGAAGCGCGGGGTGTCCTGCGGCTGCTGCTGGGACTGCCCCTGACCGGTGCCGCCCTCGATGGCCTGCTGCGGGGAGCCCCCGGCCAGCTCGGCCTTCATGCGTTGCAGTTCCAGCTCTACATCCGTACCACCGGAGAGCCGGTCCAGCTCGGCCTGGATGTCGTCCTTGTGCATGCCGGACTGGTCGTCGAGGGCACCGGAGGCGAGCAGTTCGTCGATGGCGCCGGCCCGGGCCTGGAGCTGGGCGGTCTTGTCCTCGGCGCGCTGGATGGCGAGGCCGACGTCGCCCATCTCCTCGGAGATGCCGGAGAAGGCCTCGCCGATGCGGGTCTGGGCCTGGGCGGCGGTGTAGGTGGCCTTGATGGTCTCCTTCTTCGTACGGAAGGCGTCCACCTTGGCCTGGAGGCGCTGGGCCGCCAGGGTGAGCTTCTCCTCCTCGCCCTGGAGGGTCGCGTGCTGGGTTTCGAGGTCCGTGACCTGCTGCTGGAGGGCGGCGCGGCGGGACAGCGCCTCGCGGGCCAGGTCCTCACGGCCGAGCGCGAGCGCCTTGCGGCCCTGGTCCTCCAGCTTGGAGGACTGCTGCTGCAACTGGTTGAGCTGGAGCTCCAGGCGCTTGCGGGACGTGGCCACGTCGGCGACGCCACGGCGGACCTTCTGGAGCAGCTCCAGCTGCTTCTGGTACGAGTAATCGAGGGTCTCGCGCGGGTCCTCGGCCCGGTCAAGGGCCTTGTTCGCCTTCGCGCGGAAGATCATCCCCATACGCTTCATGACACCGCTCATGGGCTTCGCGCGCCCCCTTCTGACGGACTCCAGCTCACAGATCCTGCGACAGGACCCACAGTACGGGCCCTGCTTCCATTACCGCACTGTTCGCGGGGTGATGCGCTCATCCCCGAGGACGACTGCGGACCGTTCCGCTCCGGCGTAGGGAGTAGGTGATCCACCCCGATGCCGCCGGAAGCCCTCTGTGTGTCCCCTCTGTCCCCCTAGAGACGTCCGGTGTTGCCGGATCGTTCCCCACCGGGCTGGGGTCCATGCCGGTGCAGCCCTTACCCTTGGGTTTTGTGTTCCGTAGCCGTGCCAAGGAAGAGAAGGCCCCGACCGCCGACAAGGCGCCGGTGACCCTCTCCAAGCAGCCCCGCGACCCGCAGGCCCCGAAGGGCAGGCCCACTCCCAAGCGCAGTGAGGCCCAGTCCCAGCGCCGCAGCGTCGCCCGTACTCCGACGAACCGCAAGGAGGCCGCGAAGCGCCAGCGCGAGGAGCGGCGCCAGGCCCTGGAGCGGCAGCGCCAGGCGCTGGCCAGCGGCGACGAGCGCTACCTGCCGGCCCGGGACAAGGGCCCGGTCCGCAAGTTCGCCCGGAACTGGGTGGACTCGCGGTTCAACGTGGCGGAGTTCTTCCTGCCGCTCGCGGTGGTCATCCTGGTGCTGAGCGTGGTGCGGGTGCCCGCGATCCAGAGCATCGCGCTGCTGCTGTGGCTGATCGTGATCGTGCTGATCGTGCTGGACGGTGCGGTCAGCGGCTTCCGGCTGAGGAAGCGGCTCCAGGAGCGCTTCCCGGACGAGAACACGCGTGGCGCGGTCGCCTACGCCCTGATGCGGTCCTTGCAGATCCGCCGGCTCCGGCTGCCGAAGCCGCAGGTCAAGCGCGGAGAGCGGCCCTGAGCGCTGACGCTTTCACCGGGGGCGCGGCCGATGCCTGGCTGGACGGGCTGGGCGGCCTGCGGGATGTCGTGTGCCAGGAACTGGTGGCCCGGCAGCTCGACGAGCAGATAGCCGGGCGGTTCCCGGTCGGGCAGCGGCTGCGGGTGCTCGACGTGGGGATGGGCCAGGGCACGCAGGCGCTGCGGCTGGCCCGGCTCGGCCACCATGTGACCGGGGTCGAGCAGGACGCGACGATGATCGCCGCCGCGCGGGACGCCGTGGCCCGGGAGCCGGAGGGCATCCGGAAGCGGGTGCGGCTGGTGCAGGGCGACGGGCGGGACACCGGTGTGCACTTCCTGCCGGGCAGCTTCGACGTGGTGCTGTGCCACGGCGTGCTGATGTACGTGGAGGAGCCCGACCCCCTGGTGGCGGGGCTGGCCCGGGTGCTGGCGCCCGGCGGTCTCCTCTCCCTCCTGGTCCGCAACGGCGACGCGCTCGCCATGCGTCCGGGCCTGTCCGGGGACTGGTCGGGGGCCCTGGCCGCCTTCGACACCACCTCCCACCTCCCCCATCCTCGAACGGACTCGGACGGGGGGACCCCCCTCCGCCTCGGCCCGGACGTGCGGGCCGACCGGCTGGCGGCCCTCACCGCCACGCTCGACGGCATCGCCGCCCCGCTGCACGCCTGGTACGGCGTCCGGGTCTTCACGGACACGGCGGCGGACGGCGCGGCGCTCCCGGACGACCTGGGGACCCTGCTCGCGGTCGAGGAGCGGGCCGGGCGCACGGACCCCTACCGCGGGGTGGCGGCGCTGCTGCACCTGTGCGGGGTACGGGGCTGAGCACGTTCGGGGGAACAGCGCGGGACGGATGATCACCACACGGTGAGACTCGGGACATGGACGCTTCCCGTACCCGCGCGCGTGCCCTTGGAAGAGCCGTCCCGGCCGCCGCGCTGGTGTGCTGCGCGGCCCTCGCCGCCGGCTGCACCTCCCCCGCCGCCCAGGCCGGGCGGGACGCCGCGGCGGCCACCCGGGCGGCCGTGCCGATGGCCGCGAACGACTTGCAGAGCCAGTACCAGAAGGTGATCCGGGAGGTCCTGCCGTCGGTCGTGCAGATCCAGGCGAGCCGGGACCTGGGCTCCGGGGTGGTGTACGACGACAAGGGGCACATCGTCACCAACGCGCACGTTGTCGGGTCGGAGAAGACCTTCCAGGTGACCACGGCCAACAACGAGGAACCGCTCACCGCGAGCCTGGTCTACTCCTACCCCGAGCAGGATCTCGCCGTGGTCCGGCTGGACAGGGTGCCGGACGGGCTGAAGCCGGCGGTGTTCGGGGACTCCGAGAAGGTGCAGGTCGGCCAGATCGTGCTGGCCATGGGGTCGCCGCTCGGGCTGTCGTCCAGCGTGACCGAGGGCATCGTCTCGGCGACCGGACGGACCGTCAGCGAGGGTGACTCGGGCGGCGGCACGGGCGCGACGATCGCGAACATGGTGCAGACCTCGGCGGCGATCAATCCCGGCAACAGCGGCGGCGCCCTGGTCGGCCTCCAGGGGCAGGTGATCGGCATCCCGACGCTCGCGGCGGCCGACCCGACCTTCGGGAACAGCGCGGCGCCCGGCATCGGGTTCGCGATCCCGTCGTCGATGGTGCGGACGATCGCCGACCAGATCGTCCGGGAGGGCAAGGTCGTCGAGTCCGGGCGGGCGGCCCTCGACATCACCGCGCGGACGGTCGTGAACGACCGCTACCAGCCGAGCGGGGTCGCGGTGGTCACCGTCCGCGCCGGCGGCGCGGCCGACCGGGCGGGCCTGCGCGCCGGCGACATCATCACCGCGGTGGGCGGCCGGCCCGTCACCACCATCACCTCACTCGCCGAGGCGCTGGCGGGCGACAAGCCGGGCCGGCGCACCACGGTCACCTACCAGCGGGACGGCACCGAGAAGACGGTCGAGGTGACACTGGGCGAGCAGTGAGGAGGGTGCCCCCTCCTCACCCCGTTCACGGCCGGGTCACGCGTCGGCGTGCAGGCTCATCGGCCCGTAGATCTCGGCCGTCTCCTCGAACAGCCGCACCTGGTCGGCCCCGCCCTCCAGCAGCGCCTTCCAGTGCTCCCCGATCCAGGACTCGGCATCCCCCTGCGTGGTGAACTCCTCGGGCTGCACCGCCGGCTGGACCTCCGTCCCGTCGGCCTTCTCGAACCGCCACGTCCATGCCGTCATCTGGGCCTCCTTTGATCCAACACCTGCCCCCGCAGCGTATGCGCTCCGCCGGGTCGGCCGTTAGAGGCGGTGGATCATCCGGGTGGCCGGTCGCGCGAGACCTCGGGGGTCAGGCGAAAATCGGTCCGTGGAAGTAACTCTGCTCGGTACCGGCGCCCCGGCGGGACTGCCCCGCCCCGACTGTTCCTGTGCCGTGTGCGCGACCGCGCTCGGGCCGGACGCGCGGGCCGCGACCGCGGCGCTCGTGGACGGGACGCTGCTGCTGGACCTGACGCCGGGCGCGGCGTTCGCGGCGGCCCGCGCCGGACAGTCACTGGGCGGGGTACGGCAGGTGCTGCTGTCGCATCCGCACGACGGGCCGGCGGTGGAGGTCCCGGCCGGGCTGCCGCAGCCCGGCCGGGTGCCGGACGGGCGGGAGTTGGCGCTGCTGACGGGGCACCGGGTGCGGGCCGTGGCGATGGACGCGGGCGGCACCGGGTACGCGGTGACCGGGCCGGACGGGCAACGGCTGCTGTACCTGCCGCCGGGCGGGGCGCCGGCGGGGCTGGAGGGGGCGACGGCGGAGTCGTACGACATGCTCCTCGCGGACGTCGCGGGCCGTCCCGACGCGCTCGCCCGGCTCCGCGCGGTCGGCTCGGTCGGCCCCACGACGGATGTGCTCGCCGTCCACCTGGACCACGATGTGCCGCCCGGCCCGGAGTTGCGGCGCCGGCTCGCGGCGGCGGGGGCGCGGGCGGTGCCGGACGGTACGACGCTGGTGGTGGGGGCGTACGAGGAGGTGCCGGACGTGCCGCGGCGGACGCTGGTGCTGGGCGGGGCGCGCTCGGGCAAGTCGGTGGAGGCGGAGCGGCGGCTGGAGGCGTTCCCGGAGGTGCTGTACGTGGCGACGGGCGGCACGCGGGGCGGGGACGCCGAGTGGGCGGCCCGGGTGGCCGTGCACCGGGAGCGGCGGCCGGGGTCGTGGCGTACGGCGGAGACGACGGACCTGGTGCCGGTGCTCGCGCAGGACGGGCCGCCGGTGCTGGTCGACTGTCTGTCGCTGTGGCTGACGGACGTGATGGATTCCGTGGGGGCGTGGGACGACGCGGAGTGGGCGGGCGGGGGTGAGAAGGCGTTGCGGGAGCGGGTGCGGGAGCTGACGGCCGCGGTGCGGGGCACTCGGCGGACCGTGGTGGCGGTCTCCAACGAGGTCGGCTCCGGCATCGTCCCCGCGACGGCTTCCGGCCGCCGCTACCGGGACGAACTGGGCCGTCTGAACGCGGCGTTCGCGAACGAGTGCGAACAGGTCCTGCTGGTCGTGGCGGGCCAGGCACTGGTGCTCCGGGGCTGACGGGGTGCCCCAGCGCCCGGAGGGGCGCGGGGCCGTGTCCACGCTCACCCCGCGTCCTTCCGCGCCACCACCCGGTACGCGTTGGAGAAGCGCGTGCGCCGCAGCAGCGGAGCGCACCCGTGGTCCAGGGCCGAGGCCAGGGCCTGGACGGGGACCGCGGCGAGTTGGACGACCGGGTGGGCCTGGGCCACGGCGAGGGCGACGGCCGCCGAGAGGTCGTACGGCACGTGCGGGCTCGTGCGGTCCGTGACCAGGATGGTGCAGCCCAGGGACCGCAGTTCGGCGCGGAGGTTGGCGAGCGGCACCAGGTGCAGATGGCGCGGCTGGCCGTACGGCAGCCACCACCTGCCCAGCAGCGTGGCGAACAGGCAGCGCGGGTCGGGGACTTCGACGACCAGGTGGCCGCCGCGCCGCAGCACGGTCAGCGCGGCGCGCAGTTCGGCGCGCGGGTCGGGCGCGTGCTGAAGGTGGTGGAACAGGGTGACGACGTCGTAGCGGGCGCGCAGCCGGGCCGCCATGCCGGGGGTCGTGAGGTAACCGCGGTGCGCCTCCTCCACGCGGCCCTCCAGCAGCGCCTGCTCCACCCGGGCCGTCGGGTCCAGCCCGTCGAAGCTGGTGTAGGGGAAGAACTCCTTCGCCGCCTCGGGGAAGCGGGCGTGGCCGGTGCCGACGTCCAGCCAGCTCTCCGGTTCCCGCAGCGCGGACAGCCGCCAGGCGGTGGCGCGGTGCCGGCGGCGCACGGCACGGGCGGGGAGGATCCGCGCGGCGAACTCCTCCAGGTGTCTTTCGTAGAAGTCGCGGTGGAAGAAGGCGAGCCCCTCCGCGCTGAGCCGGGGGTTCTGGAAGGCGTGGCCGCAGTCCCGGCACGCGTCGAGGACGAACCTGCCCGACCGGTGGCGCAGCGGGTCGGGCGCGCGCAGCCGGGTGCGCAGGCGGGGGGAGCCGCACCAGGGGCAGTCCTCGCGGCGGGGCTCCTGGAAGGGGTCGTGGGGGGTGGTGATCTGCGGGGTGAGGGGCGAGGTCGGCATGGGCGTGCTCCCTGTGCGACATTCCGCGGCAAACCGGAACGTATGGGATCACACCCTGAGGTGCAAAGACGTCATGGGGGTGTGGTGGCGATGTGGCGCGGGCGTGTTCGTCCGCTGGCGGTACTGTTCGGCGAATGAGCAGCCTTAATCTGGACGACTTCACCGATCTGATCGAGCGCCCGGACGGGGGCGTGCGCCGAGACGCCGAGGCCCGGCGTGAGCGCCAGATCGTGCCGCCGGGAGCGCTGGGCCGCCTGGACGAACTGGGCGAGTGGCTGGCCGCCGCGCGCGGCACCGTGCCGGTGCGGCCGGTCGAGCGGCCCCGGGTGGTGCTGTTCGCCGGCGACCACGGCGTCGCGGAGCTGGGCGTGTCGGCGCGGCCCGCGGGCGGTGCGGAGCACCTGGTGCGGGCGGTACTGGAGGGCACGAGCCCGGTGGCCGTGCTCGCGCGCCGGCTGGAGGTGCCCGTACGGGTCGTGGACATGGCCCTGGACTGCGACCCGGACGCCTTCCCCAAGGACGTGGTGCGGCACCGGGTGCGGCGGGGCAGCGGCCGTATCGACGTCGAGGACGCGCTCACCCCGGAGGAGGCCGAGGCCGCGCTGCGGGCGGGTGTCGCGGTCGCCGACGAGGAGGCCGACTCCGGGACCGATCTGGTGGTCCTCGGCGATGTCAGCGTGGGCGGGACCACGGTGGCGGCGGTGCTGGTCGCGGCGCTGTGCGGGACCGACGCGTCCGTGGTGACCGGACGCGGCGGGGAGGCGATCGACGACCTGGCGTGGATGCGCAAGTGCGCGGCGATCCGCGACGCGCTGCGGCGGGCCCGGCCGGTGCTCGGGGACCAGTTGCAGTTGCTGGCGACCGTGGGCGGGGCGGACCTGGCGGCGATGACCGGGTTCCTGTTGCAGTGCGCGGTGCGGAAGCTGCCGGTGGTCCTCGACGGGGTCGTGGCCGCCGCGTGCGCCCTGGTCGCGCAGCGGGTCGCGTTCCGGGCGCCGGACTGGTGGCTGGCCGGGCACGACAGCGGGGAGCCGGGCCAGGCGAAGGCGCTGGACCGGATGGCCCTGGAGCCGCTGCTGGAGCAGGGGGTGAGGGTCGGCGAGGGCGTCGGCGCGCTGCTGGCGCTGCCGCTGGTGCTGAGCGCCGCCGCGCTGGCGGCGGAGCTTCCCGAGCGGCCGGCGGCCGAGAAGGAGCCGGAGCAAGAGCAGGACGTGTGAGGCCGATGCCGCCGACGGGCTGAAAAGTGCGGTTCGCCGGAGCCGCACCCATATGATCCTGCACCATGGGAGATGTCCGAATTGCCGTGGAGCAGCGAGCCGAGGCGGCGCGGACGGGTGAGCGAGCGCGGCGGTCCACCGGGGCTTCCCGGCGGGCCGCCGCGTTCGCCGTCTGGTACCTGCGGACCGTCGCCTTCGTCAACTTCCTCAGCGCGGTGTGGGTCTCGCTCGGCCAGGACGTGCGCCGGCACAACCAGGACGACTTCTTCACGCCGTACCTGCTGACGGCCGGCTTCGCCTCCGGTGTGTTCACCGCCTTCCTCGCGATCACCATGCGGCGCCGCAAGCGGGCCGCGTGGATCCTCAACCTGGTGATGAGCGGGCTGTTCCTGGCGCTGTTCGCGTTCGCCATGGCGTTCCCGGAGATCCGGCGGTACCCGCAGAACTGGGTCTCCCTCGCCCTGACCGCCGCCTTCGTCGGCGCGCTGCTCGCCGGCCGCCCGGAGTTCTACGCCAAGGGCGACCGGTCCAACCCCCGGCTCGCGGCCACGGTGGCCGTCGGCGGCGGGCTGGTGGCGAGCCTGCTGGCCGGGCTGCTGGTCACGGTCACGAACCAGGCGCCGGACGCGGCCCGGTCCACGTTCCCGGAGCGCTGGCACTACGGCACCCTGCGCCTGGTGTCGGTGGCGGCCGAGGAGTCCCACTTCCCCGGGATCGACCCGCCCAACTGGGCCAACGTGACGATCAACGTGCTCAGTACGGCCCTCGTGCTCGCCGTGTTCTACGCCGCCTTCCGGTCCCGGCGGGCCGTCGACCCGCTCACCGAGGACGACGAGAAGCGGCTGCGCGAGCTGCTGGGGCGGCACGGCGACCGTGACTCGCTCGGCTACTTCGCGCTGCGCCGGGAGAAGAGCGTGGTGTGGTCGCCGACCGGGAAGGCCGCCGTCGCCTACCGGGTGGTCGGCGGGGTGAGCCTCGCGTCCGGGGACCCGATCGGGGACCCCGAGGCCTGGCCGGGGGCGATCGCCCCGTGGCTCGCCCAGGCGCGGGCGCACGGCTGGATCCCGGCGGTCATGGGGGCGGGCGAGGAGGCCGGGACGGTCTACTCCCGGCACGGTCTGGACGCCCTGGAGCTCGGGGACGAGGCGGTCGTGGAGGTCGCCGAGTTCACGCTGGAGGGCCGGGCGATGCGCACCGTCCGGCAGGCCTACAACCGGGTGAAGCGGGCCGGGTACCGGGTGCGCGTCCGCCGGCACGAGGACATCCCGGCCCACGAGATGGCGCAGCTCGTGGAGCGTGCCGACGACTGGCGGGACGGCGCCACCGAGCGCGGCTTCAGCATGGCGCTCGGCCGGCTCGGGGACCCCGGGGACGGCCGGTGCGTGATGCTGGAGTGCACGGACGCCGAGGGGCGGCTGCGGGCGCTGCTGTCCTTCGTGCCGTGGGGGCCGCACGGGCTGTCCCTGGACCTGATGCGGCGGGACCGGGACTCCGACAACGGGCTGATGGAGTTCATGGTCATCGAGCTGCTGCAGCGGGCCGACGAGATCGGGATCACGCAGGTCTCACTCAACTTCGCGATGTTCAGATCGGTCTTCGAACGTGGCGCGCGCCTCGGTGCCGGACCGGTGCTGAGGCTGTGGCGGTCGCTGCTCAGCTTCTTCTCGCGCTGGTGGCAGATCGAGTCGCTGTACCGCGCCAACGCCAAGTACCGGCCCATCTGGGAGCCGCGGTTCCTGCTCTTCGAGAAGAGCGCGGACCTACCGCGCATCGGCCTCGCGTCGGCGCGGGCGGAGGGGTTCCTGGAGGCGCCGGGGCTGCCCAAGTGGCTGCATCGCAGGCACCTGGACACGCATCGATGAGACACGCACGACGGGGGAACGCTCGATGGCCACGACGCTCGGCGGGGGAACGTTCGAGGAGGGGCGTCCGGTGAGGACGCCGGCCCGCTGGGCCCGTGCCGAGTGGGGGCCGCTGTACGCCGCCGTGCGCGGGCCCCTGCGGCGACGGGGCCCGGCGGCGGCCCCGTTGACGGTCGCGGCGGTGGGCCTGACGGCGTTCCTCCAGTACGTGCAGAACCAGCCGTGGGGGTACCAACTGGTGCAGGACGTGGGTGCCGTACGGGCCGACGACCCGCTGTGGCTCGCCCTGCTGCGCACCCCCCTGTCGCTGTTCGTGCCCGCGCTGGACCTGCCGGTGTGGGGGGCGCTGGCACAGGTCCTGCTGGTGTTCGGGATCGCCGAGCTGTGCCTGGGCTGGTGGCGGACGCTGACCATCGCCTACGTCGCCACGCTCGCCGGAACCCTGTACGCGCGCCTCGGCATCACCCTGGGCGCGCACGCCCCGTTCGGGCTGCCGTGGACCGACGGGCAGGTGGTGGACACCGGCCCCTCGGCGGCCGTCGTGGGGCTCGCGGTGTTCGTGAGCTGGCGGTACGGCGCCTACGCGACGGCGGGCGCGGTGACGCTGGCGATGGTCGTCGAGGTGCTGCTCAAGGAGAACCTGGCGGGCAAGGAGCATCTGGCCGCGCTGATGGCCGTGGGGCTGCTGTGTCTGCTGGCGGCGGCGCGGCACCGCGGGACGCCCCTGGCCGGCCGCGCCCGCGGTCAGCGGTGGCCGGGCAGGCGCGCCGGGCGGGGGTCGGGCTTGCCGCCGATCCAGTCCTGAACGGCGCGGCTCGGCCGCGCCCAGCGGCGGTCGTGCCGGTAGGCGCGCAGGGCGGCCCTGGCACGGGCGCGGGGACGGCGGCCGTAGAAGCGGCGGGCCCACGGGGAGCCGGGGCGGGCGAGCCGGACCGCGCCGACGAGCGCGACCAGCGGCACGATCACCCCGAAGAGCGCGGTGCGGGCCTTGCCCTTGTGCAGGGCGACGAGGGAGAAGAGGAAGTTCGCGACGATGTTGGAGATGACCGTGCCGCGGTCGGCCAGTTCCTGCCGGGAGAGGTCGTTGACGCCGAACGGGACGAAGCCGGCGAGCAACAGGCCGACCAGGGCGGCGGTGAGCACGACGACCTCGACGCTCTTGCGGCCCTCCTCGGTCCAGTAGACGTCGTCCAGGTGCAGGATCAGCGCGAACTCGTCCAGGACCAGGCCCGCGCCCATGCCGAACAGCACGGCCGAGACGACCCCGCCGGCGCCGTGGCGGTCGCTGGCCACCGCACCGAAGCCGCCGACGACGGTGAGGACGACCCCGGGGACGACGTGGTGGATGTGCAGCCCGCCCGCCCTGACGTTGCCGAACGGGCCCCTGCCCGCCCGGATCAGCCGGGTGATGACCCGGGTCACGACGAAGGTCAGGACGAAGGAGGCGAGGGCCAGCAACAGCGGAAGCTTGCCCGGCTCGACGATGTTCCGCACCCACCAGTGCCCCATGTGCGCACTTTATCCCTCCGGGGTCCGGGGAAGGGACGCGCGCGGGGCCGACGGCCGGCGGCCGGGTGGAGCTCGGGAGGCCGCTGGTGGCCGGGGTGAGGCCCGGCAGGTCCGGCCGCCGGACGGGACCCCGGAGGACGGCCGCCGGGCGCGACCCGGGGGCGGCCGGGACAGGGCCCCGGGAAGCGGTGGCAGCCGGGGGGAGGCCCGGCCGCCGGACGGGCCTGCGAGGGCCGGGCGCCGGGCGCGACCCGAGGGTCCGGGCGCCGGACGGGCGGGCGCGTGGTGGGAGGCGGGGCAGGCGGCGGATAGCCTGCGCCGGTGTTCACGTCCTCACCCTCCTCCCCGTCCCCCGCGTCCTCTCCGTCCTGCCTCCGGGACGGACTCCGGTTCGCCTTCGGCACGCTCACCGTGCTGCCCGTCCGGGTGCACCGCTGGGACCGGGGGGCCGCGCGCGCGGGCATGGTGTGCGCGCCGGTGGCCGGGCTGGTCGTCGGCGGGGGCGCGGCCGGGCTCGGCCTGCTGCTGCTCCTCCTCGGCGCCGGCCCGCTGCTCGCCGCCGTCGCCTCGGCCGCCGTACCGGCCGCACTGACCCGCGGGCTGCATCTCGACGGGCTCGCCGACACCGCCGACGGGCTGGGCAGCGGCAAGCCCGCCGAGGACGCGCTGCGGATCATGAAGCAGTCGGACATCGGACCGTTCGGGGTGCTCACCCTCGTCCTGGTGCTGCTCGCCCAGGTCGCCGTACTGGCACAGCTCTACGGCGACTCCTGGGCCCGGGGTGCCGTGGCGGCCGTGGTGTCGGCGGTCGCGGCCCGGCTGGCGCTCACCCTGGCCGCCCGCGCCGGGGTGCCGGCGGCCCGCCCGGAGGGGCTGGGGGCGGCGGTGGCCGGGGTGGTCCCGAAGGGCACGGCGCTGGCCGTGGCGTTCGCCGTCGTGGCGGCGGCCGGGGCGGCGGGCGCCGGCCTCGGCGGGTACGACGGCGCGCGCACCGCCCTCGCCGTGGCCGCCGCCGTCGCCGTCGCCGACCTGCTGCTGCGCAGGTGCGTCCGCAGGTTCGGCGGGGTCACCGGCGATGTGTTCGGCGCGGTCGCGGAGACGGCCGCGGTCACGGCGCTCGTGGTGCTGGCCCTCGGCCGTTAGCGCCTTTGGGCCCGGGGGCCGTACGTCCCGTGGCGGTCTCCGGTCCGTCGTGACCGGTCGTGCCCGCGGCGGTGCCGCGCACCGACCACGGCCTCGCGCCCCTTCGGGGCGCGTCGGCAACGGGCGTAGTCTCGTCACGGGTGTTCGCCGACAGGGTGAAGGCCCCGGTTGTCACCAGTGCCCAGCCCTGGGCCTAGGGTCGGCTCCCGGGCCCGGTCGACCCACCCCATTTCGGCCACAGCGAACTTCACATCGGAAGCGAGATTTCACCACCGTGACTGCTCTGACTCTCAGCACCGCCGCGGCGCCCGGCCTGCGGGCCGACGCGATCGTGATCGGTGTCGCCAAGGGCGCCCAGGGGCCCGTCGTCGCGCCGGGCGCCGAGGCCGTGGACAAGGCGTACGACGGCAAGCTGGCCGGCGTCCTGGAGACCCTCGGCGCCTCGGGTGCCGAGGGCGAGCTGACGAAGCTGCCCGCGCCGGCCGGCTTCAAGGCCCCGCTCGTGGTGGCGGTGGGCCTCGGCGCGCAGCCCGCCGACAAGGACGGCGAGGACGGCGAGGACAGCGGCCCCGGCTACGACGCCGAGGCGCTGCGCAAGGCCGCCGGCGTGGCCGCCCGCGCGCTCGCCGGATCGAAGAAGGCCGCGTTCGCGCTGCCCGTCGACAACCCCGGCGCGGTCGGCGCGATCGGCGAGGGCATCCTGCTCGGCGCCTACTCCTTCGACACGTACAAGGGCGACGCCCAGAACGCCGGCAACGGCAAGGCCAGGAACGGCAAGGCGCCGCTGGCCGAGGCCGCGCTGCTCGGCGGCAAGCCGCGCGACGCCGCCCACAAGGGCGCGGTCGCCCGCGCGGTCGCGGTCTGCGAGGAGCTGAACCGCGCCCGCGACCTGATCAACACCCCGCCGAACGACCTCACCCCCGCCTCCTTCGCCGGCATCGCGCAGGCCGCGGCCAAGGAGCACGGCATCAAGGTGCAGGTGCTCGACGACAAGGCCCTCGTCAAGGGCGGCTACGGCGGCATCCTCGGCGTCGGCGGCGGCTCCGCGGCCACCCCCCGCCTGGTGAAGCTGTCGTACACGCACCCGAAGGCGGTCAAGCACCTGGCCTTCGTCGGCAAGGGCATCACCTACGACTCGGGCGGCATCTCGCTGAAGCCGGCCGGGCACAACGAGACGATGAAGTGCGACATGAGCGGTGCCGCCGCCGTGTTCGCCGCGGTCGTCGCCGCCGCGCGCCTCGGCCTCCAGGTCAATGTCACCGGCTGGCTGGCGCTGGCCGAGAACATGCCGTCCGGCTCCGCCGTGCGCCCGGGTGACGTGCTGCGCATGTACAGCGGCAAGACGGTCGAGGTGCTCAACACCGACGCCGAGGGCCGGCTGGTGCTCGGTGACGCGCTGTGGGCGGCCTCGCAGGAGAACCCGGACGCGATCGTGGACGTGGCCACGCTGACCGGCGCGATGATGCTGGCGCTGGGCAGCCGGACGTTCGGTGTGATGGCCAACGACGACGCGTTCCGCTCCGCGGTGCACGAGGCGGCGGAGGAGGTCGGCGAGCCGGCATGGCCGATGCCGCTGCCGGAGCACCTGCGCAAGGGCATGGAGTCGTCCGTGGCCGACATCGCGAACATGGGCGAGCGGATGGGCGGCGGCCTCGTCGCCGGGCTCTTCCTGCGCGAGTTCGTCGGCGAGGGGATCACGTGGGCGCACCTCGACATCGCCGGTCCGGCGTTCAACGAGGGCGGCCCCTTCGGGTACACGCCGAAGGGCGGCACGGGGTCGGCGGTGCGCACGCTGGTCCGTCTCGCGGAGCTGACCGCCGCGGGTGACCTGGGCTAGCGTTCGCCCACCGGCCCGGTCCCGTCAGTACGGCGGGTGCGGGGCGTGGGTGCTGGTCGCGCCCGCGGCGCAGCCGCACGTCGACACAGCCCCGCGCCCCTCGGGCCGGTTGCCACGCGCCCCCCTGCCCCGGCGCGCCCTCGTTCCCCGGTGAACGTGGGACGTCTCACACACCGGCCCCGCGTCTCGATCGCCTCCGACAAGTGCGAAGATGGAGCCCGGCAGGACAGGGCCCCACCGAAGGGCCGAAGCATCAAGCGGCCGGACACCAGCCGCCAGCCGGTCATCGGAGACCGGCGTACGGCGCACATGCATGGAGGACGTGACGTGGCGAACGACGCCAGCACCGTTTTCGACCTAGTGATCCTCGGCGGTGGTAGCGGTGGTTACGCCGCGGCCCTGCGCGGGGCGCAGCTGGGCCTGGACGTCGCCCTGATCGAGAAGGACAAGGTCGGCGGCACCTGCCTGCACCGGGGTTGCATCCCCACCAAGGCCCTGCTGCACGCGGGCGAGATCGCCGACCAGGCCCGCGAGAGCGAGCAGTTCGGTGTGAAGGCCACCTTCGAGGGCATCGACGTCCCGGCCGTCCACAAGTACAAGGACGACGTCGTCTCGGGTCTGTACAAGGGTCTTCAGGGGCTCATCGCCTCCCGCAAGGTGACCTACATCGAGGGTGAGGGCTACCTGTCCTCCCCGACCTCCGTCGACGTCAACGGCCAGCGCATCCAGGGCCGCCACGTCCTGCTGGCGACCGGCTCCGTGCCGAAGTCGCTGCCGGGCCTGGAGATCGACGGCAACCGCATCATCTCCTCCGACCACGCCCTCGTCCTGGACCGCGTGCCGAAGTCCGCGATCATCCTGGGCGGCGGTGTCATCGGCGTCGAGTTCGCCTCGGCGTGGAAGTCCTTCGGTGCCGACGTCACGATCATCGAGGGCCTGAAGCACCTCGTCCCGGTCGAGGACGAGAACAGCTCGAAGCTTCTTGAGCGCGCGTTCCGCAAGCGCGGCATCAAGTTCAACCTGGGCACCTTCTTCCAGAAGGCCGAGTACACCCAGGACGGTGTGAAGGTCACCCTGGCCGACGGCAAGGAGTTCGAGGCCGAGGTCCTGCTGGTGGCCGTCGGCCGCGGCCCGGTCTCGCAGGGCCTGGGCTACGAGGAGGCCGGGGTCGCCATGGACCGCGGCTACGTCCTCGTCGACGAGTACATGCGCACCAACGTCCCGACCATCTCCGCCGTCGGCGACCTCGTCCCGACGCTCCAGCTCGCGCACGTCGGCTTCGCCGAGGGCATCCTGGTGGCGGAGCGCCTGGCCGGTCTGAAGGTCGTCCCGGTCGACTACGACGGTGTTCCCCGGGTGACGTACTGCCACCCGGAGGTCGCCTCCGTCGGTATCACCGAGGCCAAGGCCAAGGAGATCTACGGCGCGGACAAGGTCGTCGCTCTGAAGTACAACCTGGCGGGCAACGGAAAGAGCAAGATCCTGAAGACCGCGGGCGAGATCAAGCTCGTCCAGGTCAAGGACGGTGCCGTCGTCGGCGTCCACATGGTCGGCGACCGCATGGGCGAGCAGGTCGGCGAAGCCCAGCTGATCTACAACTGGGAGGCGCTGCCGGCCGAGGTCGCCCAGCTCATCCACGCCCACCCGACGCAGAACGAGGCGCTCGGCGAGGCCCACCTGGCCCTGGCCGGCAAGCCGCTGCACTCCCACGACTGAGCCTTCGGTCAACGGGCGCGACGACACAGACTTCCGCAATTCGTTAGGAGCAACCGAAACCATGGCGGTTTCCGTAACCCTTCCGGCGCTCGGTGAGAGCGTCACCGAGGGCACTGTCACCCGCTGGCTGAAGGCCGAGGGCGAACGCGTCGAGGCCGACGAGCCGCTGCTCGAAGTCTCGACCGACAAGGTCGACACCGAGATCCCGGCCCCCGCCTCCGGCGTGCTGGCCTCCATCAAGGTCGCCGAGGACGAGACGGTCGAGGTCGGCGCCGAGCTGGCCCTGATCGACGACGGCACGGGTGCCCCGGCCGCCGCCCCGGCCCCCGCCGCCGCCGAGGCCCCCGCCCCGGCTCCGGCCCCCGAGCCGGCCCCGGTCGCCGAGGCCCCGGCCGCCCCGGCTCCCGCCCCCGCCGCCGAGGCCGCCCCCGCCGGTGGCGCCGAGGGCACGGACGTGGTCCTGCCCGCGCTCGGTGAGTCCGTCACCGAGGGCACCGTCACCCGCTGGCTGAAGTCGGTCGGCGACAGCGTCGAGGCCGACGAGCCGCTGCTCGAAGTCTCCACGGACAAGGTCGACACCGAGATCCCGGCGCCCACCTCCGGCGTGCTGCTGGAGATCGTGGTCGGCGAGGACGAGACCGCCGAGGTCGGCGCCAAGCTCGCCGTCATCGGCGCTCCGGGTGCTGCCCCGGCCGCCGCTCCGGCGCCTGCCGCCCCGGCCCCCGCCGCCGCCCCGGCCCCTGCTCCGGCTGCCGCCCCCGCGCCCGCGCCCGCCCCGGCTCCGGCTCCGGCCCCCGCCGCTCCGGCCCCGGCGCCCGCCCCGGCCCCGGCGCCCGTCGCCGCTGCCCCGGCCCCCGCACCGGCGCCCGCCCCGGCTCCGGTCACCCCGGCGACCGCGCCGACCTCCCCGACCGCCACCCAGGCGACGGACGAGGGCGCGTACGTCACCCCGCTGGTGCGCAAGCTCGCCGCCGAGAACGGCGTCGACCTGGCCACCGTCAAGGGCACCGGCGTCGGCGGCCGTATCCGCAAGCAGGACGTCATCGCCGCCGCCGAGGCCGCGAAGGCCGCCGCCGCTGCCCCGGCTCCGGCCGCTGCCGCCGCCCCGGCCCCCGCCAGGAAGGCCCCGGCGCTGGAGGTCTCCCCGCTGCGCGGCCAGACCGTCAAGATGCCGCGCATCCGCAAGGTCATCGGCGACAACATGGTCAAGGCGCTGCACGAGCAGGCCCAGCTGTCGTCGGTCGTCGAGGTCGACGTCACCCGCCTGATGAAGCTGCGCGCCAAGGCGAAGGACTCCTTCGCGGCCCGCGAGGGCGTCAAGCTCTCCCCGATGCCGTTCTTCGTCAAGGCCGCCGCGCAGGCGCTGAAGGCCCACCCGGTCATCAACGCCAAGATCAACGAGGCCGAGGGGACCATCACCTACTTCGACACCGAGAACATCGGTATCGCGGTGGACTCCGAGAAGGGCCTGATGACCCCGGTCATCAAGCACGCCGGCGACCTCAACATCGCGGGCATCGCCAAGGCCACGGCCGAGCTGGCGGGCAAGGTCCGGGCCAGCAAGATCACCCCGGACGAGCTGTCCGGTGCGACCTTCACCATCTCCAACACCGGTTCGCGCGGCGCGCTGTTCGACACGATCATCGTGCCGCCGGGCCAGGTCGCGATCCTCGGCATCGGTGCCACGGTCAAGCGTCCGGCCGTCATCGAGACCGAGGAGGGCACGGTCATCGGCGTCCGCGACATGACCTACCTGACCCTCTCCTACGACCACCGCCTGGTCGACGGCGCCGACGCGGCCCGTTACCTGACGGCGGTCAAGGCGATCCTGGAGGCGGGCGAGTTCGAGGTCGAGCTCGGCCTGTAAGGCTTGTCCTGCCCGAACGCCCCGTCCGGAACCTCTCCGGGCGGGGTGTTCGTGTTTGTCGGCATACGGAGCGTGTAAGCCTCGTCTCACCTGCACCACAGCACCCCGACGCGCCTACCCGCGGAGCGAACCGGCCGTATTGTCTAAACGTCAGCCCTCCCTAAGGAGCCCTCATGACCGCGCCCGTCGTCCACTCGCTGCGCGAGCAGATCCGCGAGCACATCGTGGAGGGGATCGTCAGCGGGCGTTGGCAGCCGGGCGAGCGCATCGTGGAGCGCCGGATCGCCACCGAGCTGGAGGTCAGCCAGACCCCGGTCCGCGAGGCCCTGCGCGAGCTGGAGTCCCTGCGCCTGATCGAGTCGGCCCCCAACAAGGGCGTCCGGGTACGGAACCTGACGGCGGCGGACCTGGAGGAGAGCTACCCGGTCCGGGCCGGTCTGGAGGCCATCGCGGCCGAGCTGGCGGCCGACCGCCTCGCGGAGGACTGCTCGGCGCTGGAGCCGCACGTCCTGGCGCTGTACGAGGCCGACCGGGAGGCGGACGGCACGGCGCAGGTACGGCACACGGTCGGCTTCCACCGGGAGCTGGTCCGCGCGGCCCGCAACTCGGTGCTGCTGCACACCTGGGAGGGCCTCGGCATCGAGGTGTTCACGGCGCTGTCCATCCGCTGGCTGGGCACCGTGCAGCAGTCGTACGCGGAGGAGCACGAGGAGCTGGTCCAGGCGTTCAAGCGCCGGGACCCCCGGATCCCCGAGCTGGTGAAGGCCCATGTGCTGGGCTGCGCCCCGCGCGCGTGACCCAGTCGAGCACCCCCACGCTCACCTGCGAAAACTCGGCAATTCCACGTCACCGGGTGCCATCGCCCAAGGCACCGCGTGCCGACTTTCTCCAAATCAAGAGGTTTTGGCCCTCAACCCTTTGATCGATCATCGATCAGGGAGTTACAGTCACCGACGGACGCGCGACGGAGTCGCACAACGACACCGCCACCGAGGTCCGCCCGCCCTGTCCTGCCAAAGACCAAGGGCACCCCCGAACCCTTACCTGTGAGGGAACCCCCTTCGACTGAGGAAGGCGGCGACATGACCGACCCCAACGCCATCCAGCCGAGCGCGCTCGACCAGCTCCCGGACCGCGACCCGGAGGAGACCGCCGAGTGGCAGGCCTCCCTCGACGCCGTCGCCAGGGAGGCCGGACCGCACCGCGCCGCGTACCTGATGCGCCGCACGCTGGAGCGCGCCGAGGCGGGCGGCATCGCGCTGCCGAAGCTCCTCGAAACGGACTACGTCAACACCATCCCCACCTCCGCGGAGCCGGCGCTGCCCGGCGACCCGGAGATGGAGGCCCGGATCACCGCGTGGAACCGCTGGAACGCCGCCGCCATGGTGACCCGCGGCGCGAAGCACGGCGTCGGCGGCCACATCGCCACCTTCGCCTCCGCGGCCTGGCTGTACGAGACCGGCTTCAACCACTTCTTCAAGGGCAAGGAGGGTGACGGCTCCGGCGACCAGCTCTACATCCAGGGCCACGCCTCCCCCGGCATCTACGCCCGCGCCTTCCTCGACGGCCGGCTCAGCGAGCACCACCTGGACAACTTCCGCCAGGAGGCCGGCGGCAACGGCCTGCCGTCGTACCCGCACCCGCGCCGGCTGCCCTGGCTGTGGGAGTTCCCGACGGTGTCGATGGGCCTCGGCCCGCTCTCCGCCATCTACCAGGCACGCTTCAACCGCTACCTCACCAACCGCGGCATCAAGGACGTCTCCGCCTCCCACGTCTGGGCCTTCCTCGGCGACGGCGAGATGGACGAGCCCGAGTCGACGGCGGCCCTCGCGCTGGCCGCGCGTGAGCAGCTGGACAACCTCACCTTCGTCATCAACTGCAACCTCCAGCGCCTGGACGGCCCGGTCCGCGCCAACTTCAAGATCGTGCAGGAGCTGGAGGCCCAGTTCCGCGGCGCCGGCTGGAACGTCGTCAAGACGCTGTGGGGCTCGGCCTGGGACGAGCTGTTCCAGCTCGACACCACGGGCGCGCTGGTACGCCGGCTGCGCGAGGTACCGGACGCGCAGGTCCAGACGTACCAGACCCGCGGCGCCGCCTACATCCGCGAGGACTTCTTCGGCAAGGACCCGGCGCTCGCCGAGATGGCGAAGCTGCTGAGCGACGACAAGATCCTCGACTGCTTCCACTTCTCCCGCGGCGGTCACGAGCCGCGCAAGGTCTACGCCGCGTACAAGGCCGCCGTCGAGCACAAGGGCGCGCCGACCGTGATCCTGGCCCAGACGGTCAAGGGCCACACCCTCGGCGAGGGCTTCGCGTCGAAGAACGCCAACCACCAGATGAAGAAGCTGACGGTGGACGAGTTCAAGGCGATGCGCGACCTGCTCGGCCTGCCGATCAAGGACAGCGACTTCGCCGACGGTGTGGTGCCCTACGGCCACCCGGGCGCCGACTCCCCCGAGGTCCGCTACCTCCAGGAGCGCCGCGCGGCCCTCGGCGGCCCGGCCCCGGCCCGCCGCACGCACGCGCTGGCCCCGCTGCCGGCCCCCGCCGAGAAGGCGTTCGCCTCCTTCGACAAGGGCTCCGGCTCCCAGAACGTGGCCACCACCATGGCCTTCGTCCGCCTGGTCAAGGACCTGGTCCGCGACAAGGAGACGGGCAAGCGCTGGGTGCCGATCGTCCCCGACGAGGCGCGGACCTTCGGCATGGAGAGCCTGTTCCCGTCCCTGGGCATCTACTCCCCCAAGGGCCAGACGTACGAGCCGGTCGACCGCGACCAGCTGATGTACTACAAGGAGGCCAAGAACGGCCAGATCCTCAACGAGGGGATCACCGAGGCCGGTTCGATGGCCGACTTCATCGCCGCGTCCACCGCGTACGCGACGCACGGCGAGGCGATGATCCCGTTCTACATTTTCTACTCGATGTTCGGCTGGCAGCGCACCGCCGACCAGATGTGGCAGCTCGGCGACCAGCTCGGCCGCGGCTTCCTCGTCGGCGCGACGGCCGGCCGTACGACCCTCACCGGTGAGGGCCTCCAGCACGCCGACGGCCACTCCCCGGTGATCGCCGCGACCAACCCGGCCGCGCTGACGTACGACCCCGCGTTCGCCTACGAGATCGCGGTGATCGTCCGTGAGGGTCTGCGCCGGATGTACGGCGAGGCCAAGCCGGGCGAGGACCAGAACGTCTTCTACTACCTGACGGTCTACAACGAGCCGCTGCCGCAGCCGGCCAAGCCGCAGGGCCTCGGCATCGACGAGGGCATCGTCAAGGGCCTGTACCGCTTCAACACGGCCGAGTCCGCGGGCGTGTCCGTGCCCGCCAACGCCCCGCGCATCCAGCTGCTGGGCTCGGGTACGGCGATCCACTGGGCCGTCCAGGCGCAGAAGCTGCTGGCCGAGGAGTGGGGGGTGGCCGCGGACGTGTGGTCGGCGACCTCCTGGTCGGAGCTGCGCCGGGACGCCATGGAGGCCGACGCGGCGCTGCTGCGGGGCGAGGAGCGGGTGCCGTACGTCCGCCAGGCGCTCCAGGGCGCCGAGGGTCCGGTGCTGGCGGTCTCCGACTACATGCGCCAGGTCCCGGACCAGATCGCGCAGTGGGTCGAGCAGGACTGGTCCTCGCTGGGCGCCGACGGCTTCGGCCTGTCGGACACCCGTGAGGCCGCCCGCCGCCACTTCGGCGTCGACGCCCAGTCGATCGTCGTCGCGGCCCTGGCCCAGCTCGCCCGGCGCGGCGAGGTGAAGGCCACGGCGGTCAAGGAGGCCCGGGAGAAGTACGGGCTGTAAGGGACCGCGCAGCAGGTGAGGAGGCCCCCGCTTCGGCGGGGGCCTCCTGCATGATGTGGGCATGCGCGCCGCACGTCTGATCAAGATGGTCCTCCTCCTCCAGTCCCGGCCCGCCATGACCGCCGCTGAGCTCGCGCGCGAGCTGGAGGTGTCGGAGCGGACCGTGACGCGGGACGCGCAGGCGCTGTCGGAGGCGGGGGTGCCGGTGTACGCCGACCGGGGCCGGGCCGGCGGGTACCGGCTGGTCGGCGGGTACCGGACGCGGCTGACCGGGCTGGCCCGCAGCGAGGCGGAGGCGCTGTTCCTGAGCGGGGTGCCGGGGGCGCTGCGCGAGATGGGGCTCCAGGACGCGGCCTCGGCGGCCCGGCTGAAGGTGTCGGCGGCGCTGCTCCCCTCGCTGCGGGACGCGCCGGACACCGCCGCGCAGCGGTTCCACCTGGACGCCCCGGCCTGGTTCCGCGAGCCCGAGGCACCCGCGTGGCTGCCGCTGATCGCCGAGGCGGTGTGGGAGGACCGGCGGATCGACGCCGGCTACCGGCGCGGGGACGGGACCGTCGAGCGGCGGCTGGAGCCGTACGGGCTCGTGCTCAAGGCGGGCGTCTGGTACCTGTGCGCGCGGGTGGCCGGGGCCGGTGCCTTCCGGACGTACCGGATCGACCGGTTCGCCGCGGTGGCCGCGCTCGACGAGCGGTTCGACCGCGACCCCGGGTTCGACCTGCCCGGCTTCTGGGCGGAGCAGGCCGAGCGGTTCGCCCGGTCGATCCTGCGCGCGGAGGTGGTCGTGCGGCTGTCCCCGGAGGGCGTGCGCCGGCTGCCGCACGCGGTCGATCCGCTGGGCGCGCGGGAGGCGCTGGCGGACGCGGGCGCCCCGGACGCCGAGGGCTGGGTGACGGTGACGCTGCCGGTGGAGTCGGAGGAGGTCGCGCACGGCCAGCTGACCGCGCTGGGGCCGGAGGCGGAGGTGCTGGCGCCGGCGAGCCTGCGGGAGCAATGCGCGGCGGACGCGGCCCGGCTCGCCGCGCTGTACCGCCATGACGACGACTGACGACGGCTGACGACGACCCGCCGTGCTCCGCGTGCGCCCCACCGGTCGAGGCCCGATGCTGGTGGCGTGATGGACGAGACGGAGTTCTGGGAGCTGATCGACGCCACCCGCGAGGCCGCCGGGGGCGATCCCGAGGAGCAGGCCGACGCGCTCGTGGAACGGCTGCTCCGGCTGGAGCCCGATCTCGTCCTGGACTTCGCCCGTCACTTCGAGGCCCGGTACAACCGCGCCTACCGCTGGGACCTGTGGGGCGCCGCCTGGCTGCTGCTGGACGGGTGCAGCGACGACGCGTTCGACTTCTTCCGGTGCTGGCTGATCGGCCAGGGCCGGAAGGTCTTCGAGGGCGCCGTGCACGAGCCGGACGCGCTGGCCGAGCTGCTGGGCGACTTCGACGAGGAGATCGACGGCGACGGCGAGGAGCTGGGGTACGCGGCGGACGAGGCGTACGAGCAGCTGACCGGCACCGTCGCGCCGGACCTGGGCATCGCCCCGGCGCCGGCCGAGCCGGAGGGCACGCCCCTGGACCTGGAGGACGACCGGGTGCTCGCGCAGCGGTTTCCCCGCCTGTGGCAGCGGTTCAGGGGGTGAGGGCGGTGCCGGGGTCCGTCGTCACCCTCCCGTCCGTCCCGCGGACCCGAGGGCCCGTGGCCGGCCGGCCTCGGCCGCGTGGTGCGGCGGGGCCGCGCCCGCCTGGTCGAGGGCGGACGCGGTGACGGCGGCCGGGCCGAGGACGACGGTCACGACCGCGCAGACCACCGCACAGGGCCCGCGGCCGGTCCGGGCCCGTCCGGCCCGTCCGGCCCGTCCGGCCCGTCCGGCCCGTTCCCGCGCGCACTCGCCACGGCCGTCGGTACGGACACTGCTCATGGACCTCACCTGTTCCCGCCTGCGATCGGATTGCGTCGTGCACGACCGCAGGGCGGGCGGCTCGGTGCGGGCTGCGTGCCGCCTGTGGCCTCCCTGCGCCCCGGGGAGGCGGCGCTCCCGGACCGCTGGGCGTGCCCGCGATGTGCCCTGTGCCACCTGGTGGAACCATCGTCCGGGTCCGGGGCGTTTCCGGTGGTACAGGCGTACGTGGCCGGTTCCGCCGCCCGGTGGCGGCCTCGCGTGCGCGGGGCCGATGGGCGGACCGGTCCCGTCCGTGGTGAGAGGTTGAGGGAGAGGCGGCTCGGTGGACCTGCTCGACCTGGTGCTCGTATTGGTGATCGTCGTCTACGCGGTGTCCGGATATCGCCGCGGACTGGTGGCCGGATGTGTCTCGCTGGCCGGGTTCGTGGGCGGCGCGGCCGTCGGTGTGTGGGTGCTGCCGTGGGTGACGGGCCAGGTGGAGCGGGGCACGGCGACGGCGACGGTGCTCGCGGTGCTGACGGTGCTGGTGCCGGCGGTGGTGGGGCACGAGCTGGCGGGCCGGCTGGCGCTGCGGCTGCGCGGGGAGCTGGACCGGGGGCCGCTGCGGGTGGCGGACGGCATAGGGGGCGCGGCGGCGAACTCGGTCGCGGTGCTGATCGTGGCCTGGGTGGCGGCGAGCGTGCTGAGCGCGGCCCCGTCGCAGACCCTGACGACGGCGATACGGAACTCGACGGTGCTGGGCGCGGTGCAGGAGGCGATGCCGCAGACCACACCCGCCTGGTTCTCGCGGGCCACGTCCGCGCTGACCGAGGCGGGCTTCCCGCAGGTGTTCAACCCGTTCGAGAACGAGTCGACGGCCCGGGTGGCCCGGCCGACCGGTGACAGCGTCACGCCTGCCGCGACGAGCGCCGCCCGGCTGAGCACGGTGAAGATCGAGGGCGCCGTGGGCACCGAGGGCCGCGAGGGCAGCGGGTTCGTGTACGCGCCCCGGCGTGTGATGACCAACGCGCACGTGGTGGCCGGCATCGGCCGGCCGAGCGTGCGGGTCGGCGGGGTCGGGCCGTCGTACGCGGCCCGGGTGGTGCTGTTCGACCCGGACCGGGACGTGGCGGTGCTGTACGTGCCGGATCTGCGCGCCCCGGTGCTGCCGTTCGACGGGGGTGCCGTGCGCGGGGACTCGGCGGTGGTGGCGGGCTATCCGCAGGACGGGAGCCTGAACCTCCAGGCGGCGACGGTCGGGAACCGGGTGCGGGCGACCGGCCGGAACATCTACAACGACCGCACGGTCACCCGGGAGATCTACGCGATCCGCTCCACGGTCCGGCCGGGCAACTCCGGCGGCCCGCTGCTGACCACGGACGGCCGGGTGTTCGGGGTGGTCTTCGCCCGCTCCACCTCGGACGCCGAGACGGGGTACGTGCTGACGGCGGCCGAGGTGGCGGGCGACGCCCGGCGCGCGGCCACGGCGACGGCGCCGGTGGACACGGGCGAGCTGGTCAGTTCGTAGGCACCGCGGGGCTCACAGGGCCAGGCCCATGCAGACGTCGTCGACGTACGCGCCGTCGATGAGGAACTCCCCGGGCAGCACGCCCTCGACGGCGAAGCCCTCGGACTCGTACAGCCTCCGGGCCGGGGTGTTGTGCCCGAGCACGCGCAGGGTGAGGCGCCGTGCGCCGCGCCGCCGCGCCTCCTCGACGGCGGCCCGGACCAGCGCGCGTCCGACGCCCCGCCCGCGCGCCTCGTCGGCGACGGCGAAGCCCTGGATGGCCAGGACGTGCGCGTTGGAGGCGAGCGGGGTCGGGTGGGTGAGCCGGATGTAGCCCAGGACGCGCCCGTCGGCCTCGGCGACGAGGTACTGCTGCGGCGGGTGCCGCTCGTCGAAGAACGGCGGGTACGGCGGCTGCGGCGGGGGCATCACCGCGTGCAGCGGGGACCAGGTGGCCCGGTCGAGGGCGGCCAGCGGCTCCTCGTCGGCGGCGCGGGCGCTGCGTATGTACGGCTCGGGCATGGTGATCACCCTAAGGCGGGCGTCCGGGCGGTCCCAACGGGTTTCCTGTCGGCGGTGCGGTCATGCTGGGGCCATGGAACGTTCACGTATCGCGGTGGCCGGCGCGTCCGGTCTCATCGGCAGCGCTCTGGTGCGGTCCCTGGCCGCGGACGGGCACGAGGTGGTCCGGCTGGTGCGCCGGGAGCCCCGGGGCGCGGACGAGGTCCGCTGGGACCCCGGGCGGAGTCACGTCGACGCGGCCGGGCTGACCGGGTGTGACGTGGTGGTCAACCTGGCGGGGGCCGGGGTGGGCGAGCGGCGCTGGACGCCGGAGTACAAGCGGCTGCTGCGGGACAGCAGGGTGCTGGGCACGGCCGCGCTGGCGGAGGCGGCGGCCTCCCTGCCGCGACCGCCGCGGGTGTTCGTGAACGGCAGCGCGATCGGCTTCTACGGCGACACCGGCGACCGGGTGGTGGACGAGGACGCGCCGCCGGGCGACGGTTTCCTGTCCGCGCTGTGCGTGGAGTGGGAGGAGGCGGCGGCGCCCGTGACGGAGGCGGGGGTGCGGACGGTGTTCCTGCGCACGGGTCTCGTGGTGGCCCGGGGCGGCGGGGCCTGGGGGCGGCTGTTCCCGCTGTTCCGCGCGGGGCTCGGGGGGCGGCTGGGAGACGGGCGGCAGTACTGGTCGTACATCGCGCTGCACGACGAGGTCGCCGCGATCCGGCATCTCATCGACGGCGACGGCCTGTCCGGGCCGTTCAACCTGACGGCGCCCCAGCCGCTGACGAACGGTGAGATCACGGAGGCGATGGCGCGGGTGCTGCACCGCCCGGCGGTGTTCGCGGTGCCCGCCCCCGTGCTGCGGGCGGCGCTCGGGGAGATGGCCGGGGATGTGCTGGGCAGTCAGCGGGTGGTGCCGAGGCGGTTGCTGGAGTCGGGGTTCCGGTTCGCGTTCCCGGGCATCGACGAGGCGATCCGCGCGGCGGGGTGAGCGGAGGGCGTGAGCGGGTGGGACGGTCGCGGCGGGATGAGCCGGCTGGCAACACCGGCGAACGAAAGTGACCATATGCGACCTCTATGCGACCGTGCCCTGTTGATGCGCGACTGTCTCTGACCGATCACGCCCCTACCCTCGACCCGAACTCGGGTATCCCTTGCGCCTGTTGGGGGCATGACGTCTCCACCGGTCGCGCAACCACAGGAGGGGCCTCGTGCTTGAGCCCGCGTACCAGGTGGACGTCGTCATCGTGGGAGCCGGAATCGCCGGTCTCTCGGCGGCTCATCGGCTGACCAGCGCAGGAATCACGACCGCGGTCCTGGAGGCCGCCCCGTACGTCGGCGGTCGCATGTCGACCGAGAAGGTCGACGGCTTCCGGCTCGACCGCATCGGACAGCTGCTGTCCACGTCCTACCCCGAACTCCGCCTGAGTCCGGGCCTGGACGCCCTGACCGTGCGCTGTTTCGCACCGGGCGTACTGCTGCACCGGGACGGCCGCACCCATCGCGCGGGCGCGCCGGCGGGCGGTGGGAGCGCGCGGGGCGCACGGGGCGCACTCCATGTGGTGCGCGCCCTCGCCAACGCCCCCCGGGGTACGGCGGCCACGCCCGGCGCGCCGGTGGGCGGCGCGGTGGACCAGGCCCGGCTGGGCGCGGCGCTCGGCCGGATCGCCACGGCCCCCGTCGACCGCGTCCTGGCCCGCCCCGAGATGCCGGCCGCCCTCGCCCTGGCCCAGCGCGGGGTCCCGGCGCGCACCATCGACGGCTTCCTGCGCCCGCTGCTCGCCACGCTGCTGTGCGACCCGGAGCTGACCACCTCCAGCCGGTGCGCCGACCTGGCGCTGCGCGCCTTCGCGAGCGGACGGCTGTGCGTGCCGGAGGGCGGCGCCGAGGTGCTGCCGGAGCTGCTGGCCGGGGGGCTCCCGCCGGGCACCGTGCACACCGGGGTGCGGGTCACCTCGGTGTCCACCACCTCGGTGGCGACCGCCGAGCACGGGGAGATCCGCTGCCGGGCGGTGCTGCTGGCGACGGACGCGCGCGCCGCGGCCGGACTGCTGCCGGGGCTCAGGGTGCCGGACTTCCACCCGGTGACGGTCGTCCACCACACCACGGACGAGCCGGCGGCGGCGTTCGCGACGGGCACCTCGCTGCTGCTGGACGCCGACCGGGGCGGGCCGGTGGCGCACACGGCGGTCCTCAGCAACGTGGACCCTAGCCGGGCACCGGCCGGCCGCGTCCTGATCTCCTCGACGGTGCTGGGCACGCCACCGGAAGGGGTGGACACCGCCGTCCGCATCCACCTCTCCCGCCTCTACGGCACCTCCACGCGCCGCTGGGAGACGCTGGCCGTGCACCACACCCCGGAGGCGGTCCCCGCGATGCGCCCGCCCCACGACCTGCGCCGCCCGGTACGCCTCCTGGCGGGTCTCTACGTCTGCGGCGACCACCGGGACACCAGCACGGTCCAGGGCGCCCTGCACTCGGCCCACCGCGCCGCGGCAGCCATCCTGGCGGACCTGGGCGCGAGGGGCTCGATGCACAGCGCGGACCCGGTCCCGACGATGCCGAGGGCGGCGTAACCGCCCGAAGGGGCGCGGGACCGTATCGATGTGCGGCTCCGCCGCGCGGGCGCGCTCCACGACACCGGAACTACCCCAGCGCCGCCACCTTCTCCCGGTACACCCGCACCGGCGCCGCGTCCCGGTAGGGCTCCAGCCGCCGCTCGAACTCCTTCACGTACTCCACGGCGCGAGCCGACCGCATCTCCGCGGCCTGTCCCGCCGCCTCCGCGGCGATCGCGCACGCCTGGTCCAGTTCGCCGAGGCCGAGACGGGCGGTGGCGAGGACGATCCGGCAGAACAGGCGGCTGCGGGCATAGGCGGGCGCCCGGAGCTGGAGGGACCGCTCGGCGTGCTGCGCGGCGGCCCGGAACTGCTGGAGATCCCGGTGGCAGTGGCCGAACTCGTCGGCGAGCTGCGCCTCGTCGAAGAACGCGGCCCAGTACGGCACCTCGTCCCCGGGCCGGGCCGCCTCCAGGGCGCGTTCGGCCCGCACGAGCGCGGCGGTGCACGCCCGCACCTCCCCCAGTACGCCGTGCGCCCGCGCCTCGGAGGCGTGCAGCAGCGCCTGGACGACCGGCGGGGCGCCCGTGCCGACCCCCTGCTGGGCGACCCGTGCCAGCTGCACGGCCTCCCTGCCGTGGCCGAGGTAGACGGCCTGGCGGCTCATGGTGACCAGGACGTAGGAGCCGTAGGCCCGGTCGCCGGCCGCCTGGGCGAGCCGCAGGGCCTGCACGAAGTACCGCTGGGCGAGCCCGTGCGCGGCGATGTCGTACGACGTCCAGCCCGCGAGCCGGGTCAGGTCGGCGGCGGCGGCGAACAGGCGGCGGCCGGTCTGCTCGTCGTAACTGCCGCGCAGCATCGGCTCGCACTCGTGCTCCAGGTAGCGCACCAGCGCCTGCCGGGCGTGGCCGCCGCCGAACCGGTCGTCGAGGGTGCGGAACAGCTCGCCCACCGAGTGCAGCGCGGCGATGTCACCGCCGGTGACCCTGTGGCCGGGGGCGCGCTCGGCGTGCGTCCGCAGCCGCGGCGGGACCAGCGGCCCCGGCTGCGGCGCCCTGGCCGCGCCGGGCCGGCCCTGCGGCGGCACCCGGGGTACCGGCTCGCGGGCCACCCGGTCGTCGGCCTTGCCGATCAGCCAGTCCCGGCTGGGCACCACGAGCCCCGCCGGGGTGAAGGCGATCTTGCGCAGTTCGGCGTGGCTGCCGGAGTCCTTGCGCCACAGCCCGCTGACGATGTCGACGGCCTCCTCGGGGGTGGCCGCGAACTCCAGCCCGGCGTACACCGGCGCACACGCGTCCAGGCCGAGATCCTGGGCGGTGAGCCGGCGCCCGAGCCGGCGTGTGAAGACCTCGGCGATCAGGGCGGGGGTCGTACCGCGTGGCTGTTGGCCGCGCAGCCAGCGGGTGACCGAGGTCTTGTCGTATCTGAGGTCCAGCCCGTGTTCCAGGCCGAGCTGGTCGACGCGACGGGCCAGACCCGCGTTGGAGAACCCCGCTTCTGCGATGAGCGCGGCGAGCTGGCGGTTGGGGGTGCGCTGCGCGGGTCGGTCCGTCATCTGCGGTGCGGTCTCCTGCCTTCCGGGCCGGTCGATGTGCCCGGATTGCCTTTGAGCAGCCCTTATGGCCTCACGAACGGCGCGAATGTAGCGGAGAGTGAGCAGACGGTCGCATACTTCGCCGTGCATTCATCCGATCGTGTGAGGAACGCCCTCAGGGCTGACGTACTCCGGTCGGACGTACAGTGGCGAGGGCGCGTTACGCGCCTGACACACCGGTCGCTGAGGGAGGCGCTTGCCGTGAGTGAGTTGCGGTTCGTCCGCATGGGGTTCGGTGCGGATGCCGTCGATTACCAGGAGGCCTGGGACGAGCAGCGCCGGGTGCACGCGGCCCGGTTCGCCGACGAGGTCCCGGACACCGTGCTCCTCCTGGAACACCCCCCGGTGTACACGGCCGGCCGGCGCACCGAGGACAGCGAGCGCCCGCTGGACGGCACCCCGGTCATCGACGTGGACCGCGGCGGCAAGATCACCTGGCACGGTCCGGGCCAGCTGGTGGGCTACCCGATCCAGAAGCTGCCCCGCCCGGTGGACGTGGTCGCGCACGTGCGGCGGCTGGAGGAGGCGATCATCCGCGCCTGCGCCGAATTCGGCCTGGAGACCACCCGGGTGGAGGGCCGTAGCGGCGTCTGGGTGCTCGGCGACCCGGTCGAGCAGCGGCCGGCGCTCGGAGGACTGTCCCTGGACTTCGACCCGCGGCTCACCGACGAGGAGTTCGACCCGCGGCTCAACGGCCCCGAGTACGCCCCGTCCAACGCGGGCCAGCGGCGCGAGGACCGCAAGATCGCGCAGATCGGCATCCGGGTGGCCAAGGGCGTCACCATGCACGGCTTCTCGTTCAACGTGAACCCGGACATGAAGGCGTTCGACCGGATCATCCCGTGCGGGATCCGGGACGCGGGGGTGGCCTCCCTCGCGGCCGAGCTGGGCCGGGACATCACCATCGACGAGGTCCTGCCGGTGGTCGAGAAGCACCTGCGGGACGTCCTGGAGAACGCGGAACTGAAGCCGCGGGTGATCGAGAAGGCGTCCGCCTGACCGTCCGCCGGGGGAATGCGCCCTGCGACAGCGGGGTTGGCCCGAGCGGCAGGGCGCACACAGTATCGGCGTACCCTGGGGTACGCCGAAGAATCGAAGTCACAGGGAGCCGGTCGTGTCCGCAGTCGCACCCGACGGACGCAAAATGCTGCGCCTTGAGGTCCGCAACAGCCAGACCCCCATCGAGCGCAAGCCCGAGTGGATCAAGACCCGGGCGAAAATGGGCCCCGAATACACGAAGATGCAGAACCTCGTGAAGAGCGAGGGGCTGCACACGGTGTGCCAGGAAGCCGGCTGTCCGAACATCTACGAGTGCTGGGAGGACCGCGAGGCCACCTTCCTCATCGGCGGCGACCAGTGCACCCGGCGCTGTGACTTCTGCCAGATCGACACCGGCAAGCCCGAGGCACTGGACCGGGACGAGCCGCGCCGCGTGGGCGAGTCCGTGGTCACCATGGACCTGAACTACGCCACCATCACCGGCGTCGCCCGCGACGACCTGGAGGACGGCGGCGCCTGGCTGTACGCGGAGACCGTGCGCCAGATCCACCAGCAGACGGCGGACCGCGAGGGCGGCCGGACGAAGGTGGAGCTGCTGGCCCCGGACTTCAACGCGGTCCCCGAGCAGCTCGCCGAGGTGTTCGCCTCCCGCCCCGAGGTCTTCGCGCACAACGTCGAGACGGTCCCGAGGATCTTCAAGCGGATCCGCCCCGGCTTCCGCTACGAGCGTTCCCTGAAGGTCATCACCGAGGCCCGCGACTACGGCCTGGTGACCAAGTCGAACCTGATCCTCGGCATGGGCGAGACCCGCGAGGAGGTCAGCGAGGCGCTGAAGCAGCTGCACGACGCGGGCTGCGAGCTGGTCACCATCACCCAGTACCTGCGCCCGTCGGTGCGCCACCACCCGGTGGAGCGCTGGGTGAAGCCGCAGGAGTTCGTGGAGCTGAAGGAGGAGGCCGAGCAGATCGGCTTCTCCGGTGTGATGTCCGGCCCGCTGGTGCGCTCCTCCTACCGCGCCGGGCGGCTGTACCAGATGGCCGTGGAGAAGCGTGGCACGTACGTCGCCGCCCAGGCGGTGTGAGCCGCGCGTGTGAATTCGCGCACAAGTTCCTACCGGTCAGTAATGGCCGAGACGACGCGGTCTCGACCGTCCTCGCTGATGAGGGCGCCGTCGGGGCCGCGTCGGCGTTCCAGCCCCTCGCACCAAGGCTTCATGCGTGTTTGACCGGTCGGTCACGCCCTGGTAACACCAATCAGTGACTCTCTTATCACGCCCCGTATCTCCATCGCTCAGAGGGGGGACCTCGATCATGCAGGCCGCACCCGTACGCGCCACCGCCATCCCGTCCTTCACCGGCGCCCTGCGCGCCGTGGAGTCGCTGCTCCTGAGCGGCGGTCAGCGCACCGCCCGCCGTAACGCCTGGACCTCCGTCCTGGAGGACCGCCGCCGCGCCAAGGACCGGGTCGAGGCCCAGCGGTTCCTGGACCAGGCCGCCGGCCAGTCCTGACGCCGCCCCGGCGGGCCCGTGCCGCCCGCCGGGCACTGCCGTCGTCCGCGCTCCCGGGGGCACGTAGACTTCGTGGCATGGCGAGGAAGGAAACCGCGGCGGACGCCGCGAACGCAGGGCGACTGAAGCAGATCGCCCTCACGTACAAGATGACCCGCAAGGCCGACAAGAAGATCGGTCTTGTACTCGCGGCCGTCGGCATCGGCACCCTCGGTGTCTTCCTCGCGATCGGCTTCCTGATCGGGCACCCGGTCTACCTGGGCATCTTCGGCCTGCTGATCGCCCTGCTGGCGACCGCGATCGTGTTCGGCCGCCGCGCCGAGCGGGCCGCGTTCGGTCAGATGGAGGGCCAGCCGGGCGCCGCCGCGGCCGTGCTGGACAACATCGGCCGGGGCTGGACGACGACGCCGGCGGTGGCGATGAACCGCAGCCAGGACGTGGTGCACCGGGCCGTCGGCAAGGCCGGCATCGTGCTGGTCGCCGAGGGCAACCCGAACCGGGTGAAGAGCCTGCTGGCCGCCGAGAAGAAGAAGATGAACCGCATCGTCGCCGACGTGCCGGTGCACGACCTGATCGTCGGCAACGGCGAGGGCCAGGTCGAGCTGAAGAAGCTCCGCACGACGATGCTGAAGCTCCCGCGCGTGCTGACCGGTCCCCAGGTGACGGCCACCAACGACCGGCTGCGGGCGCTGGGCGACCTGATGAGCAACATGCCGCTGCCGAAGGGGCCCATGCCGAAGGGCATGAAGCTGCCCAAGGGCGGGCCCCGGGGGCGCTGACCCGGCCCCTGGCGTGGACACGCCGCCGAACGGAGTATCCGGCCGGTAATCGGCTCATACGCTCCTAGCCTTCGGAATGTGACAAAACGACACATTGCGTACCTGGCATGCGCCACGACCCTCGTCGGCACGGTCATCGGCGCCGCTCCGGCGTCCGCTGCCCACAAGACCCTCGTGGTGCATCCGGGTCAGTCGATCCAGAAGGCGGTCAACTCCGCCAAGGCCGGCGACACCGTGTTCGTGCTCGCCGGCACCTACCGTGAGAGCGTCACGGTGAAGACGGCGGGCCTCACCCTGCGAGGCGCGGGCCCCGGCACCGTGATCCAGCCCCCCAAGAAGAAGACCAAGCCCGCGCCGCACGGCAAGAAGGCCGCCGTCACCTGCCTCTCGGACGGCAACGGCATCTGTGTGGTCGGGGGCAAGAACAAGCCCGTCAAGGACGTCACCGTCTCCGACCTCAAGGTGACCGGCTTCGCCAAGTCCGGCGTGTTCACCATGGGCACCGACCACCTGACCGTGAAGCGTGTGATCGCCGAGCACAACGGCCAGTGGGGCATCGCCCAGGAGCACTCCACCCGCGGCGTGTTCCGCAACAACACCGCCCGGAGCAACGGGGACGCGGGGATCTTCCTCGCCAACAACGTCAAGGCCGAGCAGGGGGCCACGGACAGCAAGGGCGCGGTGATCGACCACAACCGGCTGGAGGCCAACCGGATCGGCATCACCGTCCGCCGGCTGCGCAACCTCGCCGTCACCCGCAACTACGTCCTCGGCAACTGCGCGGGCGTGTTCGTCGTCGGCGACGAGAACAAGCCTCGGGCCGGCGCCCTCACCGTCAGCGACAACCTGGTCGACCGGAACAACAAGTTCTGCCCGAAGACCGCCCGGCTGCCCTATCTGAAGGGCTCGGGCATCGTGCTGACCGGCACCGAGAAGGCCCTGGTGACGCGGAACAGGGTCACCGGGCACACGGGCAAGTCCCCGCTGTCGGGCGGCATCGTCCTGTTCAAGAGCTTCGTGGGCGCCACGAGCGAGCAGAACCGGATCACCGCCAACCATCTGGCGAACAACTCCCCGGCGGACCTCGTCAACCAGGAAGCCGCCAAGACCCGCAACGCCTTCACCGGCAACTCCTGCCGGGTCTCCAAGCCCGCGGGCCTGTGCTGACCGGACGGCCGTAACCGATCCACGCAAGGAAGGAAGGCGGCACATGACCGCACCATCCCGCGCGCCCTCTGCTCCCCCCGAGCCGGGGGCACCTCCCTCCCCTCCCCCGCCGATGCGGCTGCGCGAGCTCGTGTTCGGGGCGGCCTGCGCCGCCGCGGTCCGCGCCGCCGCCCGGCTGGGCGTCGCCGACGCGCTCGGGGACGCCCCCATGACCGTGGAGACCCTGGCGGCCGAGGTGCGCGCCGAGCCGAAGCCGCTGCGCCGGCTGCTGCGCGCCCTGTCCTGCTACGGCGTCTTCGCCGAGCGGCCGGACGGGACGTTCGCCCACACCGAGATGTCCCGGCTGCTGCGCGAGGACGACCCGAACAGCCTGCGGGCCATCGCCATGTGGTGCACCGAGCCGTGGACCTGGGACGCCTGGCCACTGCTGGACCGGGCCGTGCGCACCGGCCGGAACGTCGTGGAGGACCTCTACGACAAGGAGTTCTTCTGCTACCTCAACGAGGACGCCCCCGAGTCCGCGGACGTCTTCAACCGCGCGATGACCCGCTCCAGCGAGCAGTCGGCGCGTGAGGTGGCGGCCCTGCTGGACCTGTCCGGCAGCAGCTCGGTCGCGGACATCGGCGGCGGCCAGGGGCATGTGGTGGCGTGCCTGCTGGACAAGTACCCGGCGATGCGCGGCAGCCTGCTCGACCTGCCCCGGGTGGTGGAGAACGCCCTGCCGCGGCTGCGCGAGGGCGGCGACCTCGCCGACCGCGCGCGGATCGTGCCCGGCGACGTCCGGGAGGCGGTCCCGGTCGAGGCCGACGTCTACATCATCAAGAACATCCTGGAGTGGGACGACGAGTCCACGGCCCGGCTGCTGGGCAACGTGGTCGCGGCGGGCGGTCCCGGCACCCGGGTGGTGGTGATCGAGAACCTCGTCGACGACACCCCGTCGATGCGGTTCAGCACGGCCATGGACCTGCTGCTGCTCCTGAACGTCGGCGGGGCCAAGCACACCACCGACAGCATGGTCGGACGGCTGGAGGCGGCGGGCCTGGCGGTCCGCGACATCCGGCCGGTCAACCCGTATCTGCACGCGTTCGACTGCATCGTCCCCGCATGACCGGCTCCCCGCGCCCCGAAGGGGCGCGGGGAACTGCCCTCACCGCTGTTCCGGCGGAGTGCTCAGCCGGCGTCGCGCTCCCAGAGGTAGAAGCGCTCTGCCATGGCGTCCTTCGGGGACCGCCAGGTCTGCGGGTCGTACGCGCTGACGTACGCCGACAGCCGCTCGCTGACCTCCTTGAAATCGGGATGGGAGGTGACCTTGGCGATGGCCGGTCCCGGCTCCCGCTCGGACTCGATCAGGTGCATGTACACGTCGCCGAACTGGAAGAGGCTGCGCCGGACGACTCCGACGAGGTGCGGCAGCTCTCCCCGGTCGGACTCCGCGAACACCTTGGCGATGTCGGTGGCGGAGCCCGGGGCCATGCGGGCGACGATCAGGGCCTGGTGCACGGTCGTCTCCTGTCCGGCTCAGTCGGCCAGGGCCGGGGCGGGCCGCTCGCCGGCCGCCGCCTTCTCGATCTTCTGCCGGATCAGCTCCAGCTGGATCTTCGAGTTCTTGTTGATGTTGTCGGTCATCCAGTCGTCGTCGACCGGCGCGTCCGGCTTCATCGCGAAGTCCTGGGTCCAGACCATCCGGGTGCCGGCGGGGACCTCCTCGTACCGCCAGTGGATGTCCATGTGGGCGAAGGGCCCGGTCTCCACCCGGCGGGCCCTGACGGTGCGGGTGGCGCGGTCCGGCTCGCGCTCGGAGACCCAGCTCCAGACGGTGCCGTTCTCGTCCGGGTGCATGGTGAGCCGGAACGTCGTCTTGTCGCCCTCCTTCTTGAGGACCTCCACCGACGCGTACTCGCTGAACAGCTGGGGCCAGCGCTCCAGGTCGTTGGTCATGTCCCAGACCAGGTCCAGCGGGGCGGCGATGGTGATCTCGTTCTGGGTGTGTCCTGCCATGTCAGGCTCCTGCCATCAGGGTGCTGTTGACGAGGTTGAGGAACTGCTGGGGTGTCTTGCAGCGCTCGGCGTCGACCGGCATCGGGGTGCCGTGCGTGTTCTCCAGCTCGCCGACGATGCCGAGCAGGCCGAGCGAGTCGACACCGAGGACGTCGAAGCCGGTGTCCGGCTTCTCCTTCAGCTGCTGCGGGCTGACGGTCACACCGGCGGCCTTCTTCATCAGTGCGGCGAGTTCTTCCACGGTGATCTGGGGCATGTGCTCTCCTCCTTCTCTGTACTCACTGCGCGGTGCCGCGTCGCAGCACCAGCGCCGAGTTCGACCCCATGAGTCCGCGGCTGAGGATCAGTGCCGTCCGCAGTTCGGCGGCGCGGGCGCTGCCGGTCACGAGGTCGAGGTCGTGGCAGACGTCGAAGACGTTCGGCGTCGGCGGGATCAGGCCGTGCTCCATCGCGAGCACGGCCGCCGCGGTGTCCAGGACGGGGGCCGCGCCGTACCCCCGGCCGATCCCGGTCTTGGGTGCGGTGACCGGTACCCGGGTGCCGTGCTCGCCGAGGGCGTCGGCGATCGCCAGCGCCTCGGCCCGGTCGGCCTCCGGTACCCCGAGGGCGTCGGCGAAGACGACGTCGACCTCCTCGGGGGCGCACCGGGCCTCCGCCAGGGCCTGCCGGACGGCCTGGGCGAGCCCCTCCCGGGTCCGGTCCCAGCGGGAGGCGCCGGTGAAGGTGGCCCCGTGGCCGGCCACGACGGCCTTGATGTCGGCGCCGCGGGCCCGGGCGGCTCCGGCCGCCTCGACCACGAGCATCCCGCCGCCCTCGGCGGGCACGAACCCGCAGGCCCCGTCCGTGAACGGGCGGTAGGCCCGGGACGGGTCCGTCTCCCTGCTCAGTTCCTCGTAGCCGAGCTGGCAGACCATCGAGTACGGCGCGAGCGGCGCCTCGGTGGAGCCGGCCACGATCACGTCGGTGCCGCGCCGCACGGCCCGGGCCGCGTGGGCGAGGGCGTCCAGACCGCCGGCCTCGTCGGAGGCGACGACCGAGCAGGGTCCCTTGAAGCCGCGGCGGATGGACACCTGGCCGGTGCTCGCGGCGTAGAACCAGGCGATGGACTGGTACGGCCCGACGAACCGGCTCCCCTTGCCCCACAGTTGCTGGAGTTCGCGCTGGCCGAACTCGCCGCCGCCGGACCCGGCGGCGGTGACCACGCCGATGGAGTACGGCGCGTCGGGGATGTCGGCCAGCGCGAGCCGGGCGTCGTCCAGTGCGAAGTCGGCCGCGGCCATGGCGTAGTGCGTGAACCGGTCGGTCTGGACGAGGAAGCGCTCCTCGATCGTGGCGGCCGGTTCGAAGGCGCGGACCTCACCGGCCACCTTGAGGGGAAGGTGCTCACAGCCCTCGCGGGTGACCCGGTCGAGGACGCTGAGGCCCTCCTGGGTGGCCTTCCAGAAGGTGCCGGTGGTGGTGCCGTTGGGCGCGACCACCCCGATGCCGGTGATGGTCGCGTGCCGGTCCTGCGGTTCGCTCATCGTGTCCTCACTCCCTCGGCCGGGTCAGGATCACCGCGGACTGGAAGCCGCCGAACCCGCTGCCCACGGACAGCACGCTGGTCAGTTTCCGTTCGCGGGCGACGCGCGGGACGTAGTCCAGGTCGCACTCGGGGTCGGGGATCTCGTAGTTCGCGGTCGGCGGGACGACCTGCTTGGCGAGGGCCAGGACGCAGGCGACGAGTTCGATGGCGCCGATCGCCCCGAGGGAGTGCCCCACCATGGATTTGATGGAGCTCATCGGGGTGTCGTAGGCGTGGTGGCCGAGCGCCCGCTTCACGGCCGCCGTCTCGTGGCGGTCGTTCTGCCGGGTGCCGGAACCGTGCGCGTTGACGTAGTCGATCGCCGTGGGGTCGAGACGCGCCTGGTCGAGGGCGTTGTCAATGGCCCGCGCCATCTCCAGGCCCTCCTTGGTCAGGCCGGTCATGTGGTAGGCGTTGCCGAAGGTGGCGTAGCCGCCGAACTCGCAGTACACGTGGGCACCGCGGGCCCGGGCGTGCTCCAGTTCCTCCAGGACCAGCACCGCGCCGCCCTCGCCCATGACGAAGCCGTCACGGTTGTTGTCGAAGGGCCGGGAGGCGTGCGCGGGGTCGTCGTTGTTCGGTGAGGTGGCCTTGATCGCGTCGAAGCAGGCCATGGTGATCGGGGAGATCGGAGAGTCCGAGGCTCCCGCGATGCATATGTCGGCGCGGCCTTCCTGGACGGTGTGGAAGGCGTACCCGACCGCGTCGAGTCCCGAGGTGCAGCCGGTGGACACGGTCTGCACGGGACCCTGGGCGCCGAAACGTTCCGCCACCGCGGAGGCCGCGGTGCTCGGCGAGAACGCCCGGTGCAGCTGCGGCTCCGCCCCGGTGTGGTCGACGTCCCAGCGCTGCCCGCGATGGCTGACCAGGACGTAGTCGTGCTCCAGCCGGGTGGTGCCGCCGACAGCGGTGCCCACGGAGACGCCGACCCGCCAGGGGTTCTCAAGCCCGAGGTCGAGACCGGAGTCCCGGAGCGCCTCCTCGCCGGCGACCAGGGCGAACTGTATGTACCGGTCCGCCCGTTCGACCTGCTCGGCGTCCAGGCCGTACGCGGCGGGGTCGAAGTCGCACTCGGCGGCGATCCGGGACCTGAGCCCGGTCGGGTCGAAGAACGTGATGCCCCGCGTCGCGGTACGGCCGTCGGCGAGCAGATCCCAGAACGCCGGTACGCCGATCCCTCCCGGGGCGACGACGCCTATGCCGGTGACCGCCACGCGCCGGTTCATGAGCGGACCCGTGCCCGGTCGGCCGGATCGGCGGCGACGGCGACGGCCTCCGTCTCCTCGGTGTCGACGTGGCCGAGGGCCGGCCGGGGGGCCAGCGGGCCCAGGTGGAAGACGATCCGCGCCTCCACGTTGCCGACGTTGCGGAAGCGGTGCCGCATGTTGATGGGGATCATCAGCCCCTGCTCGGGCTTCAGCGGGAGCGGCTCACCGTCCAGGTCCACCTCCAGCTGTCCGCACAGGACGTACACGAACTCCTCGGAGTAGGGGTGGTAGTGCTCACCGATGCGGTCGCCGGGCTGCACGATGGCCACGCCCATGAAGCCGCTGGTGGAGCCCACCGTGGCCGGGGTGAGCATGGCGCGCAGATCGCCGCCGCGCCGGGTGTTGGGCTCGATCTCGCTGAGGTCCACGATCTTCGGAAGGGATTTGATCACGACGTTCCTCCGTTGGTGTGCTGGCCTGCCGGGCTCAGGCGTCCGGCGAGCGGCGGTCGGTGACGAGGTCCATGCCGACGGGCTCGCCGTCCAGCAGGGTGCCCAGCGCGGCCTGACGACCGGGCTCCGGCAGCAGAGCGCGGGCGCCGGGACGTACGTCGACCAGCCGGACGACGACGTCGTCGCGCTGGAAGATCGTGCTGCGCAGCACCGGGCTGTCCGGGTCCCCCGCAGCCGCCTCGTCCTGCTGGGCGAGCAGCTCCGCCAGCCGCATCCCGCAGTCCGGCCGGGCCGGGTAGTACAGCGCCTGCCGCTCGCCCTCGGCGAGTTCGTCCGCGGTGACGTGGTGCACGGCCGGCAGCGCCGCCCGGGTGAAGAACACCCGCGCGGACTCCTGGTCGCCCAGGTCCCGCTCCTGCTCCAGGTAGGGGTTGATGGCCTCCTCGACGGCCCGCACCTCGGGCTGCCGGGCGACGTGCCGCAGCGCCGCGAGCAGGTCGCCGCGCACCTCGATGGCCCGCACGACCCGGTTGCCGTGCATGAACAGGGAGGTGCGGCACAGCCGGGTCGTCTCGTCGACGCGCGCCTGGGGCGAGGCGTAGTCCGCGAGGATCCCCGCGACCTTCTCCTCGCTGCCCGGCCTGACCGTGAAGGTCAGCGCGTGCCGGATCACGCCGTCCCCGATCCGCGGGGACGCCTGGAGCCGGCGCCGTGACGCCGCCCCGGCCGGCGCGCCGCCGGTCTCGCGGACGATGTGGAACCGCAGCGACCGGGTGTCCCGGACGCAGTTGTGCAGCGGTTCCACCATCCGCACGTGCTCCTCGCTGTTCACCCAGGTGAGGAACGGCGGGGCACTCTCCCACTCGCTGGTGATGAGCCATTGGGAGGGGTTCTCGATCGACTGGCACAGCTGGTCGCTGACGTGGCCGGGCACCTGCGCCACCTGGTTGCACAGCTGCTCGTATGCCTCCAGGAACTGCTGCTGGGCGCCGTCGTTGACGTCCACGAGCAGGACGACCCGGAGACGGGAGCCGTCGAACACGGACTGGGAGACCCTCTTCGACACCTGGCGCGTCGACTGGTCCGACATCTTTTCCGACAAGGTGGTCATGCTGCGCATCTCCTTCACGGGGGCAGAGGCGAACGCCGGCCGCCGATGACGCGACGTCAGTGCTTCTTGATCCTGTGCCGCTTCCCGCACAACGCGCGACTCGCGTGAACCACGTGGGTGATTGCGCACGCGAAAGCCGTCCCACAGGGCACAGAAACAGCAACGCGCCTCACATCCCGACCCTGCCTCTGGAGCCTTGATGCAGCACAAAGCCGATCACCAGGTGCCCGTCCTCGTCGTGGGCGGTTCGCTGGTGGGCCTGTCCCTCTCCCTGTTCCTGGGCCGTCTCGGCGTACCCCACATGCTCGTCGAGCGGCACTCCGGGACCTCGATCCACCCGCGTGGCCGCGGCAACAACCTGCGGACGATGGAGCTGTACCGGGTGGCCGGCATCGAGCCGGACATCAAGGCGGCGGCCTCGCTGCTCGCGGCCAACCACGGCATCCTCCAGACCCCGACCCTGGTCGGCGACGCCGGCGAATGGCTGTTCAAGCACATCGACCCGGGCGGCGGGCTGGCCAGGTTCAGCCCCACGGCCTGGTGCCTGTGCAGCCAGAACGACCTGGAGCCGGTGCTGCTGAAGGGGGCCCGCGCGCTCGGCGGGGACCTGCGGTACTTCCACGAGCTGGAGGGCTTCGAACAGGACCCCGAAGGAGTGACGGCGTTCGTCCGGGACCGGGACAGCGACGAGCTGTACACGGTCCGCGCGGACTACCTGGTCGCGTGCGACGGCCCGCGCAGCCCCGTCCGGCGCCGGCTCGGCATCGGGCAGAGCGGCCCCGGCGACCTCTTCGCGAACGTGAGCGTCACCTTCCGGTCCAAGCTGCTCGCCGAGACGGTCGGCGACCGGCACTTCATCTGCTGCTACCTCACCAACCCGGAGGCCGACGGCGCCCTGCTGCCGGTCGACAACAAGGAGCACTGGGTCTTCCACGCGCCCTGGCACCCGGAGCAGGGCGAGACGCTGGAGGAGTTCACCGAGGAGCGGCTCCAGCGGCACATCCGGCTGGCCGTCGGCGTCCCCGACCTGGACGTCGAGATCACCGGCAAGGCGTCGTGGCGCGCCGCCGAACGCGTCGCCGAGCGGTACACGGCGGGCCGGGTGCTGCTGGCCGGCGACTCCGCCCACGAGATGTCCCCGACCGGCGCCTTCGGCTCCAACACCGGCATCCAGGACGCCCACAACCTGGCCTGGAAACTGTCCGCCGTCCTCGACGGCTGGGCCGGGCCCGACCTGCTGGAGACGTACGACACCGAGCGCCGGCCCGTCGCGCTGGCGACCAGCGCCCGCGCCTCCGCCCGCTCGGTGGAGCACAGCCACCCGGGCTTCGCGCCCACGCCCGGCGTCGGCGGCGGCCCGCGCAGCGGCATCCTCCCCGTCGTCCTCGCCTACCGCTACCTGGAGGGCGCCCTCATCGGCGCCGACCCCGCCCAGCCGGTCGTACCCGACGAGGTGCGGCTGACCGCGGACCCGGGCAGCCGGGCGCCGCACCTGTGGCTGCGCCGCGCGGGCGACCGGCTCTCCACGATCGACCTCTACGAGCGGTCACTGGTGCTGCTCTGCGACGCCGGGTCGACCGCGGGCGGGGCCTGGCACTCCGCCGCCCGGGGGATCGCCCGCACGGACGGCGTACGCCTGGAGGCGTACCGGATCGGTACGGGCGCGAACGCCGACCTCGCCTACGACGGGAACGGCCCCGGAGCCGGCACCGACTGGGCGGCGCTCCACGGCACGACGGCGGACGGGGCGGTGCTGGTACGGCCGGACGGCTTCGTGGCCTGGCGCGCGACGTCCGCCGCGACCGACCCGGAGGGGGAGCTGCGGGCGGCACTGAGGGTGGTGCTGCGGAAGGGGTGACGGCGGTGCCGCGGAGGGGGTGAGGCGGGTGATCCCGGTGGCGTGGCCGGTGGCCGCCGGGACCACGCGGTCGGACGCGTACCCCGGCCGTCCCCGACGATCACCGAAGTCGCTCGGTCAGATCCGTACCTCGACCGTCTTCGCGAGCCGGTCGTGCAGGCCGCGGCCGTCGCGGTCCCAGACCAGGGCGGGGATCGCGAGGCAGAGCAGGACGCTGCGCAGCAGGGCGCGCCCCGGGTTGACCGTGCCCGTCCGCAGGGCCACGACCCGGATGCCGAAGAGGCGCTTGCCGGGGGTGAAGCCGACCGTGCCGACGGTCAGGACGCTCAGGACGAAGAAGACACCGAGCGCCCAGTTGCTCGTCGCGGGGGCGCGGTAGCCGTCCGTGATCAGGCCGTATGCGATCAGGACGCACAGCGCCCAGTCCACGGCGAGTGCGCCGAGGCGCCGTCCGGGCCGTGCGATCGAGTTCGGCCCGTGCTCCGGGAGACCGAGCTGTTCGCCCCGGTACCCGAAGTCGGCGCCCGCCTCTTCCATGGCCGCGCGCGGTCCGGAGAGCCACGATCCGATTGCCTGCCTGTTGTCCACGCCTCCACGGTACTGTGCCCGGTTTCGGGCACTACGCACAGGGGTGTGTCGGGGCTACGGTGGACATGTGGCCGGTTAACTTCTGCGAAACAAACGGGTCACGCCCGAGAAATCACCCGTCCCTAGGGTCGAGGCCAGCGTGTGCCACCGCACTGGCCGCACGAACGATCTACCACCCCGGCGAGGACGGTCGGGAGTAGGAGGAGCTGGATGTTCCAGAACGCCGACGAGGCCAAGAAGTTCATCGCGGACGAGGACGTCAAGTTCGTCGACGTCCGCTTCTGCGACCTGCCGGGCGTCATGCAGCACTTCACGGTGCCCGTTGAGGCGTTCGACCCGGACGAGGAGCTGGCCTTCGACGGATCCTCGATCCGTGGTTTCCAGGCCATCCACGAGTCCGACATGGCTCTGCGTGCCGACCTGTCCACGGCCCGTGTGGACCCGTTCCGCCGTGACAAGACCCTTAACATCAACTTCTTCATCCACGACCCGATCACGGGCGAGCAGTACTCCCGTGACCCGCGCAACGTGGCCAAGAAGGCGGAGGCGTACCTGGCGTCGACCGGGATCGCGGACACCGCGTACTTCGGTCCCGAGGCCGAGTTCTACGTCTTCGACAGCGTCCGTTTCGCCACCTCCGCGAACGAGTCCTTCTACCACATCGACTCCGAGGCGGGCGCCTGGAACACCGGCGCCCTGGAGAACAACCGCGGGTACAAGGTCCGCTACAAGGGCGGCTACTTCCCGGTGGCCCCGGTCGACCACTTCGCCGACCTGCGCGCCGAGATCTCCCTGGAGCTGGAGCGGTCCGGCCTGAAGGTCGAGCGCCAGCACCACGAGGTGGGCACGGCCGGCCAGGCGGAGATCAACTACAAGTTCAACACCCTGCTCGCCGCCGCCGACGACCTCCAGCTCTTCAAGTACATCGTGAAGAACGTCGCCTGGCGCAACGGCAAGACCGCGACCTTCATGCCGAAGCCGATCTTCGGTGACAACGGCTCGGGCATGCACGTGCACCAGTCGCTGTGGAGCAACGGCGACCCGCTGTTCTACGACGAGGCCGGCTACGCGGGCCTGTCGGACATGGCCCGTTACTACATCGGCGGCATCCTCAGGCACGCCCCGTCGCTGCTGGCCTTCACCAACCCGACGGTGAACTCGTACCACCGTCTGGTGCCGGGCTTCGAGGCGCCGATCAACCTGGTGTACTCGCAGCGCAACCGCTCCGCCGCGATGCGTATCCCGATCACGGGCTCCAACCCGAAGGCCAAGCGCGTCGAGTTCCGCGCGCCCGACTCCTCCGGCAACCCGTACCTGGCCTTCTCGGCCCTGCTCCTCGCGGGCCTGGACGGCATCAAGAACAAGATCGAGCCGGCCGAGCCGATCGACAAGGACCTGTACGAGCTGGCTCCCGAGGAGCACGCGAACGTCGCCCAGGTCCCGACCTCGCTGAACGCCGTCCTCGACGCGCTGGAGGCCGACCACGAGTTCCTCCTCCAGGGCGACGTGTTCACGTCCGACCTGATCGAGACGTGGATCGACTTCAAGCGCACCAACGAGATCGCCCCGCTCCAGCTGCGCCCGCACCCGCACGAGTTCGAGCTGTACTTCGACGTGTGACAGACGCGCCCAGGCGCCGACCGAGGCCCCGCCGCTCCCCCGGGAACGGCGGGGCCTCGGCGTGCCCGGCTCAGGTCAGCGCGGACGCCGACGGTACGACCACGCCGTAGAGGTCGGCGACGGTGGCGAGGGCGCTGTGGTGGAGCTGATCCGCGGTCACCTCGGCGTGCGGGGTGCGCAGGGGGCGGGTCGCGCAGGCGTCGGCCACCACGGTGGGGCGGTTGCCGCGCAGGAACGCGCCCTGGGCGGTGAACAGGACGCACATGTGGGTCATGAAGCCGGCGATCACCACGTCCTGGTGGCCGGCGGCGTCCACGTGCTCGCCCAGGTCGGTGCCGTGGAACGCGTCGGGGGCGCCCTTCACGACGACGGGCTCGCCGTCGGCGGGGGCGACCCGGGGGTGGATCCGACCGATCTCGGCGCGGATGTCGTACGGGGTGCCCGGGCCGCCGTCGTGGACGACGTGGATCACCCGGGCGCCCGCGGCCCGCGCCGTCGCCAGCAGTCCGGCCGCGGCGTCGAGCGCGGCGTCCCAGCCGGCCAGCTCCAGCACGCCCCGCGTGTAGGTGTTCTGGTAGTCGACCAGGATCAGCGTGGAGCCGGCCGGTGTGGCCGGGGTCTGGTCGAGGCCGTTCAGTTCGCGCAGCGTCGTGGTGGGCATGACCGCCCTCTCCTCGGTGGTGTGGTGGGTACGCCGATCACGCTAGGAGCCGCCCCCGCATGGCAGCAATGTCGGGTAACTTGCAGATCCGGACATCCGGAGGGGGAGGGCGTGGGCGGGAGCCGGCGGTTCATCGTGATCATGCTGTTCGACGGCGTCGACCTGCTGGACGTCACCGGCCCGCCGGAGGTGTTCGCGCTGGTCCGGCGGGAGACCGGCGGGGATACCGGTTACGAGGTGGTCCTGGCCGCCGCGGCCATGGAGCCCGTCACGACCGCCGCCGGGGTGCGGGTGCTGCCCGACCTCACCTTCGCGGAGGTGTCCGGGCGTGCCATCGACACGCTGCTGGTGCCGGGCTCGGTCGAGGTCGACGAGGAGCGGCGGGTGCGGGCCCTGGCCGATCCCGCCGTCGTCGCCCAGGTGCGGACGCTCGCCGCCCGCAGCCGGCGCGTGGCGTCCGTCTGCGTGGGCGCCCACCTGCTCGCCGCCGCCGGTCTGCTGGACGGCAGGCGCGCCACCACCCACTGGTCGACCGCCCGGCAGCTCACCGCCGAGCATCCCGCCGTCCGGGTCGACGCCGACCCGATCTTCATCCGGGACGGTGGGGTGTGGACCGGCGCGGGCATCACCGCCTGCCTGGACCTGTCCCTCGCGCTGGTCGCCGAGGACTTCGGGGAGGCCGTCGCCCTGCGGGTCGCCCGGCAGCTGGTCATGTACCTGAAGCGGCCGGGCGGGCAGAGCCAGTTCAGCGTGCCCGTCGAGCCCGTCTCCAGCACCCCGCGCATGGCCGGTCTGCGCCACTTCGTCGCCGAGCACCTCACCGGGCCGCTGACCATCGCCGACCTCGCCCGGCACGCCCACGTCAGCGAACGCCAGCTCGCCCGGATCTTCACGGCGGAGCTCGGCATGACCCCGGCCGCCTACATCGAGGCGGCCCGCGTCGAGGCGGCACGGAACCGGCTCGAAACCACGGACGACACCCTGGACCGCGTCGCCACCGCGTGCGGCTTCGGTACGGCCGACACGCTGATCCGGGCGTTCCGCCGCAAGCTCGACACGACGCCCACGGAGTACCGGAGCCGTTTCCGCCGCTCCGGCTGACCGGCTTCCGCCGCCGTGCAACCTTTCCCGCTTCTCAGACTTCCTATTGTCGGGAGATCATCCCTCCGGATCGTGTCGGACGAGAGAGGTTGAACGGGGATGCCGGAACAGAACGACTGGGAGCGCGAGTTCGATCACACCTGGGCGAACTCCGCCGAGCACAAGGAGCCCTCCGCCCGGGCCCGGATGCTCGCCGCCCGCTGGAAGGAGAACCCGCCGAACCCGGCGCCCTTCCGCGCCGACCCGGACCCGGCGCCACGCCGGTCCTCCTGGGTCTCGACGGCCGTGGTCCTCGGCTGCGTGGCGGTGGTCATCGTGCTGCTGGGGTACGCCCAGATGCGCTCGCCGTACTAGGAGCCGAGCCGGAAGCAGCGAGCGGACGACACGGGCAGGAGACGTTCATGCGGGCAGGCGTCGCGGCGGCACTCCGCCTCGCCGAGGGCGTGGCGCTGGCGGACGCGCTCGACACCGGCGACCCCGCGGCCTGGCTGGAGTTGGACGAGGGTGTGCGGGTGGCCGGGCGGAGCGGGCCGTCGGCCGTCGGCCGGGAGCGGTCGGCCGGCGAGCACGCCCTGCTCACCGCCCTGGCCGCCGACGATCCGCTGAGCGACGCCCGGCTCGCCGTCGCCCTGTGTCACCGTGACGGCAGGGTCCGGCACCGTGCGCTGGGCCGGGTGGCCGGCCGTCCGGCGCTGCTCCCCCTCGTGGTCGTGCGGTGCACCGACTGGGCGGAGCCGGTGCGGGCACGGGCCCGTGACCGGCTCGCCGAGGCGCTGGACGCCGTGACGGCCGCACCGCTCGCCCCGCTGATCCGGCGCCTGGGCGACCGTCACCGCGGTGACTTCGCCCTGGGCCTGCTCGGCGACGTCCTGCGGCGGGCGCCCCGGGAGCGGCTGGCCCCGCTGCTCGCGTCCGGCGACCGTGCGGTACGCCGGTTCGCGTACGGCCTCGCCGTCGAGGAGGGCTTCCTCTCCCCCGCCGAACTGGCCCGCGCCGCCGCCCGCGACGACGACACCGTCGTACAGACGCTGTGCGCGGACGCGGCGCTCACCGCCATCACGCACGACACCGCGGCGGAGGTGCTGGACGCTCTGCTCGGCGCCCGCAGCCCACGGGCCCGGTCGGCCGGCGTGACCGCGCTGCGGCGGCTGGGCCGGCCGGACCGGGCGCTGGACTTCCTCGCGGACCGGTCGGCGCTGGTGCGGGCCTGCGCCCGCTACGTCCTGCGGCAGCACGGGACCGATCCGCTGTCCTGGTACCGGGCGCGCTGCGCCGAGGCCGCCGACCCGGTACTGCCGCCCGGTGCCGCGATCGGGCTCGCGGAGTGCGGGACGCGCGCGGACGCCGCCCTGCTGTGGCCGCTGTCGGATCATCCGGCACCGGGGGTGCGGGCACGGGCCGTGGCCGGGCTGCGGACGCTGGACGTGACGGACGTACGGCGGATGTGGCGGATGCTCGACGACCCGGCACCCGGCGTGGTGCGCGAGGCGACGCTCGCTCTCCTGCCGTCGGCCGCCGGGCTGCCGGGGCAGGAACTGGTGCGGCGGCTGGACCCGGCACGCCCCCGCTGGGTGCGGGTGTCGGCGTGGCGGCTGCTGCACGCGCACGGCGAGGTCGTACGCCTGCGGGCGGCCGTGGCGCTGCTCGGCGGTCCCGACGAGCGACTGCGGACGCGGGCGGCAGCGGTGGTGCGGCGCGCACTGCGGTGGGGAGCAGGGAGCCGGGCGGAACCGGAGGTCGCCCTGCTGCTGGCCCGGGGTCGTGCCCTGCTGGGCTGACCGAAGGCACCGCACCGGTGACACACAGGGACATTTTGCTGCTCCTGGGGACGTTCCGGACCACTTCATGGCCATCCACAGGTGCACACTGGACAGCGGGACGAGTGCCTGACTGCGGGGTGATGCAAGATGCGGAGCCGGTTCCGGAGCGATCGGCGGCTGACCGTGCGTATGGGTCTGACGCTGTTCCTGCTCGGGCTTCTGTACGTGGGCTTCGTCGCCGCACTGATCGTGCTGCTGAAGTCCTGGGTGCTGGTCGCCGTCCTGATCGGGGCGCTGTTCGTGGCGCAGTTCTGGTTCTCCGACCGGATCGCGATGTTCGCCATGCGCGGGCGGGTCGTGGAGCGGGAGGAGTATCCCGAGCTGCACGCCGTGGTCGACCGGCTGTGCGCGATCGCGGACCTGCCCAAGCCGGCGGTCGCCGTGTCCGCGATGGACATGCCGAACGCGTTCGCGACCGGGCGCAGCCCCGAGCACGCGGTCGTCTGCGTGACCACCGGGCTGCTGCGCCGGCTGGAGCCGGCCGAGCTGGAGGGCGTGCTCGCGCACGAGCTGTCGCACGTGCGGCACAAGGACGTCGCCGTGATCACGGTCGCGTCGTTCCTCGGGGTGCTCGCGGGCCTGGTCGTGCGGTTCGCCCTCTACTCCCAGGTCTTCGGCTCGGGCCGCCGGGACCAGAACACGGCCGCGGTCTTCGCCGCGGTCCTGGGCGTCTCGGCGGCCGTGTACGCGATCAGCTTCCTGCTGATCCGGTCGCTGTCCCGGTACCGGGAGCTGGCGGCCGACCGCGCCGCGGCGCACCTGACCGGCCAGCCGTCGGCACTGGCGGCGGCGCTCACCAAGGTCTCCGGGGAGATCGCCCGGATCCCGACCAAGGACCTGCGCACGGCCCAGGCGTTCAACGCGTTCTACTTCACCCCGGCGACCGGCCGGGAACCCGGCATCGAGCGGTTCTTCTCCACGCACCCGACCCTGGAGCAGCGGCTGGAGCAGCTGGGCCGGATCTCGGCGGAGCTGGGCGAGGCCGCCACCCCGGGGAAGGCGGGCTGACCGGTGGGGCTGCTGGACATCCTGCTGGGCCGTACCAAACCGGTCGCGCCCGATCTCGACCAGCTCTTCGCGCTGCCGTCGGCGGCCGTGACGCTGGAGGTGGCAGCGGGTTTCACGCCGACCGGGGTCGGGGCGGTGTGCTTCGCCACGGTGGAGGGCGCGGCCTTCGAGCAGATGCACCGTGAGGTGCAGGCGCTGCTGGACGCGGACACCGACCGGACCGGCCCGCCGGTGGAGCTGCGCCGGGACGGCTACGGCTACTCCTGGCTGGTGTCCCGACGCTCCCCCGACCAGCTGCCCGAACTGGTCAACGATCTGCACGCCGTGAACAGTTCGCTGGAGGTCAACGGCTTCGGCCCGCAGTTGCTGTGCTCGCTGGCCGGGTTCACGGACGGCACCGGCCGGAAGCTGGCGCTCGTCTACCTCTACAAGCGCGGCACGTTCTACCCGTTCGCCCCGCTGCCCGGCGCCGCCGAGCGGCGGGACACCGCGCTGGAGCTCCAGCTCAGGGCCACGCTCGGCGACGACCTGCGGATCGAGCAGGACCTCGGCCGCTGGTTCCCGGTGTGGGGCGCCCCCGGCCTGTGACGGCCGGCGACGCCCCCGCTCACTTCCCGCTCTTCTCCCGCCCCTGCCGCCGGGCCTCGAAGGGCCGCTCACGGCGGTAGCGGCGCTCCCACTCGGCCTGCCGGTCCCGGCGGTCCCGGTACGCCCGGTAGCTGTCGGGCGGGGTGCCGGTGCCGGCCGGCGGGGTGGTGCCGGGCGAGCCACGGCCGTGCGTCGCGTACAGATACAGCAGGGCGACGGCGGCGAGCCACCAGAGGTGGTTTCCGGTTCCGAGGATCACCAGGACGACGGTCCCGGTCGCGAGAATGCCACGCATGACGGACCTCCTGGGGTGTCGGGGGATACGCGCGGGTTCGCCCAGCGTAGCGATGCCATGACGGTCCGTGCACCGCGTTTTTTCTGGGCGCGTGCGGCCGTGAGTGAATGGCCCGCATGGATGAACTCACCGATTTCAACCACCCGTACGACGGTGAACGGCTCAGCGGGGTGAGCGCCGGGCGGCCCGGCCGTACCACGGCACTCCTGTTGCACGGCGCGGGCAACGGCAGCAAGCAACGGCTGCTGCCCCTCCTGGCCGACTTCGCCGCCCACGGCTGCCGCGCCCTGGCGTTCGACTTCTCCGGCCACGGCGAAAGCACGGGGGCGCTCGCGGAGTTGAGCCTGCGGCGGCGGTACGAGCAGGCGGTGGCGGTGCTCGACGCGCACGTCCCGGAGGACGACCCGCTGATCCTGGTCGGCTTCAGCGATGGGGGTCCCCCCGCGCGAGCGAAGCCGAGCGTGGGGGAGGGCAGACGGTGGCGGACCTGGTACGGCACTACGGGCGCCGGGTGGCGGCGGTGGGCCTGTGCGCGCCCGCCGTCTACACGCCCGAGGCCTGGGACGTGCCGTTCGGCACCGGCGAGGGCCGCTTCTCGGAGCTGATCCGCACGCCCGAGAGCTGGCGCGACTCCCCCGCCCTGGAGGCGCTGCGCTCGTACGAGGGCCGGGCGGTGCTCGCGGTCCCCGGCACGGACACGATCATCCCCCCGGCGGTGACCCGAGCCGTCCAGGACGCGCTCTCGACCCGCGCCCAGTGCACCCGCTTCGACCTTCCCGACGCCGACCACATGCTGGGCCTGTGGCTCCACGACCACCCCGAGGACCGCCGGGAGTTCGTGAAGACCCTGCTGTAGCCCGGCCCGCGGGGCCGCGGGCCGGTGTCGGCGCGCGGCTCCACCGCCTCGCCCCGCGCGCAGTGTCAGTGGCACCGGCGACCATGGCGACAACACATCGCGAGCCGAAGGGGAGGCCGGTATGGCGGAGGGACGGCGGTACGTCGACGTGGTGGAGCGGCGGGCCCGGCTGGCCGTGCGGCACCGGCTGGCCGGGGCGGCACGGGCGGTGACGCCCGAGGAGGTCGCGGCCTCCCTGGTCGCCCTGCACGGCTCGGACCCGGCGACCGTGCACCTGCCGGTGGCCGCCCGGCTGACCGACCCCGCGCAGGCGGTACCGGAGACGGAACGGGCGCTGTACGAGGACCGCACGCTGGTGCGGATGCACGGCATGCGGCACACGGTGTTCGTGTTCCCGGCGGACCTGACGGCCGTCGTCCACGCCTCGACGGGCCGCACGGTGGCCGCCCGTGAGCGTGCGAGCCTGCTGCGGGACATGGCGCTGGCCGGCGCCCCGGGCGCGGCGTGGCTGGCGGAGGTCGAGGAGGCCACGCTCGCCGCGCTGGCCCGGCGCGGCCAGGCGACGGCGGCGGAACTGGCGGCGGACGAGCCCCGCCTGCGCGAGCGGTTCGTCCACGCGGCCGGGAAGAGCTACGAGGGCGTCCACACGGTCTCGACCCGCCTGCTGCGCGTGCTCGGCGTGGAGGGCAAGGCGGTCCGGGGCCGCCCGCTCGGCTCCTGGACGTCGAGCCAGTTCCGCTGGGCGCCGGCGCCGCCCCACCCCGAGCTGGACGTGGCCGGGGCCCAGGCGACCCTGCTGCGCCACTGGCTGCGGGCGTGCGGCCCGGCGACCGAGGCGGACCTGAAGTGGTGGACGGGCTGGACGCTCCGCGAGGTCCGCCGCGCGCTGGCGGCGATCGGTGCCGAGGAGGTCCTGCTGGACGAGGGCACGGGATACGTCGGTGCCGGGGACGCGGAGCCGGTGACGGGCCCCGGCGCGCCCTGGGCGGCGGCGCTGCCCGCCCTGGATCCCACGGCCATGGCCTGGCAGCGGCGCGACTGGTATCTGGACCCGGCGCTGCGCCCCCTGCTCTTCGACCGCAGCGGCAACGTGGGTCCGACCGTGTGGTGGAACGGCCGCGTAGTGGGCGGCTGGGCCCAGCGCGCGGACGGCGGGATCGTCTGGCGGATCCCCGGGGAGGGCGTCCGCCGGGAGGCCGCGGCCGAGGTCACGGCGGAGGCGGAGCGCCTGCGCGACCGGCTGGGCGCGACCCGGATCACCCCGCGCTTCCGGACCCCGCTGGAGCGGGAACTGACGGCGTGACGGTGCCGGGTGCCCCACGCCGGTGACGCGGGGTACCCGGCACCACGGCCGGCTCAGCGCGAGTAACGCATCAGGGCCCGCACCATGTGGCACGTGGTGTCGGACGGCGGGCGCATCCCGATCCGCTCCGCCGTGCCGCGGATCGTCTCGTTGCGGGCCTGGTCCGGCAGATACACCCCGGAGTCGAGCAGGGCTATGGCCAGGCGCATGGCCTTCAGGCGCCGGTTGTGCGTGACGTACCACTCGCGCGGCCGTCCGGCCGGCAGCGGTCGCTTCGCCACGGGCTCGTAGGGCGAGTCGAACAGCGCGGAACGCTTGGCGGTGGACTGGGTCGGCGACGGCTTCGGCTTCAGGGCGGCAGCGGGCACAGGCATCCTCCTGTCGCGGTCAGGGCACACGCCGGGGTCCGGCGCACCCTCGAACACTGCTTCTATTCTACGGGCCACCACTGACAAAATCCCCTGGCCACAAGGGCTTTCGGGGCTCCAGTGACGGGGGTGCCGAACGGGTTTCGCGTACCGTGTGCGGCATGGAGATCTGGATCAATCCGGCCTGTTCCAAGTGCCGCAGCGCGATCAGCCTGCTCGACGCCGAGGGGGCCGAGTACACCGTCCGCCGTTACCTGGAGGACGTGCCGAGCGCCGACGAGATCAGGGCCGTACTCGACCGGCTGCACCTCGAACCGTGGGACATCACCCGCACCCAGGAGCCGGTCGCCAAGGAGCTGGGGCTCAAGGAGTGGCCGCGGGACGAGAGCGCGCGGGACCGCTGGATCACCGCGCTCAGCGAGCACCCCAAGCTGATCCAGCGCCCGATCATCACCGCGGACGACGGTACGGCGCTGGTGGCCCGCAGCGAGGAGGCCGTACGGGAGGCCCTCTCCCACAGCGGCAACGGCTGAGAGCGGATCAACTCCGGGGTGACACAGGTCACTTCACCGGCTCCCGCAACCGCTGAGCAGCCTCGTTCGGTATCTCGTACATAGCGGCGTACGCTCCCCTACCTCTTCAGGAGGCGCGCATGTCGCGCAGGAGAACTCCCGGTACGAAGAAGAAGCTCGCGCTGCTCGTGAGCGCCGCGGCGGTGGCGGGCGGCGGGGCGTTCGCCCTGGCGTCCACCTCCGACGCCGCGCAGAGCCCGCAGGACGCCAGGACGCTGTCCGCCGGGGACTCGACCGTCTGCCAGGGGCTGGCCACGGCCCTCGGCAACAACGAGAGGTTCATCGCGGACCAGAAGGCGGAACCGGACGCGCAGTCGGCGGCCCGGATCGCCAACCGGCAGGCGGTCATCGAACAGATCAAGGTCCAGCAGAAGGCGTCCGGTTGCACCGTCGGGGAGCCGGCTCAGGGCTCCCAGGCGGCGCAGGGCGGCGACACCGGGCAGGGCGGCGGTCAGCAGGCGGGGGGCGCCCAGCAAGGAGGCGACCAGCAGGCCGCCGGCCGGCAGGTGTGCAAGGGATCCACTGTGACGCTCTCCGGCGAGGGCGGCGCCCCGGCCGCGTCCAGCGGCCAGTTCCCGGCGGGGACGACCCTGAAGATCACCAACCTGGACAACGACAAGTCCACCACGGTGAAGGTGACGTCCGTCTCCGGCAGTTGCGTCCTGCTCAACAACGCCGCCTTCGAACAGGTCCGGGAACCGGGCAAGTTCCTCATCCGGCGCGCGGTGATCGAGAAGGTGGGGTGAGGCTCAGGGAGCCGACAGGAATCCGGTGAGGTGGCGGATCAGGTCCGGTGGTGCCGTCTGCGGCAGCGCGTGGTGGGAGACGTCCGGCAGTACGGCCGTCTCCGCGTGCGGCAGCAGCGCACCGGCCCGCGCCACCACCTCGTGAGGGTCATGGGCCCTGCTGTTCGCGGCCACGAGCAGCAGGACCGGCACCCGCAGGGCACGCAGCGCGTCCGGCGCCGGCCGGGGCCTGGTCACCGGCTTCGCCGCCGGGAAGCCGGCGGCGGCCTCCTGGAGCGCCAGCCAGTCGGGGTCGAGCGCCGCTCCCCCGGTCTCCCACTCCAGGAAGGCGCGGACCCGGCGGGGTGCGGGCCGCAGCAGCATCGGCAGCGCGTGCAGCAGGTACGCCGTCTTGAACCCGGCGAAGCACAGGGTCGGGTCCAGGAGGAACAGACGGCGCACCCGGGCGGGCGCGCGCAGCGCGTGGTGCAGGGCGATCCAGCCGCCGTAGGAGTGGCCGCCGAGGTCGGTCACACCGACACCGAGGCCGTCCAGGACGGCGTCCAGCCAGTCGGCCAGGTCGGCGACCGTGCGGGGGCGGCGGTCGCCGGCCCGGCTCAGCCCGGGTGCGCCGGGCAGGTCCACGGCGTGCACCCGGCGGATCCGGGCGAGCCCGGCGGCCTGCGCGTACCAGGAGGCGGAGGTCGCTCCGCCGCCGCCCGGCAGCAGGAGCAGCGGCGGCGCGTCCCGCGGGCCGCAGACGTTGACGTGGGCCTCGCCGAAGGGTGTGGCGACCGTCAGCGCCTCACGGTCGGCGGGCCACTTCGCCATCACCTTGTCGTACGCAACCCGGTACGCCTCCCGGTCGTGTCCGGCCATGGCGCCGCCCCCTATCATCTCGCCCAGCAAGATATTCGTCGAGCGAGATGATAGCCGGGAGGCTGCCCGTGTCCACCCCGTCCGGCCCCGCCCCGGGGCCCGAACTGGAGATCGTCCACCTGCTGCGCGCCACCACCGTGGAACTCGGCCTGCACAGCGGCCGGTTCGCCCAGCGGAACGGCATGCACCCCACCGACGTGCGCGCCCTGATCGCGCTCATGGACGCGCGGCGCGCGGGCGAGGAGATGAGCGCCGGGCGGCTCGGCGGCGTGCTCGGGCTCAATTCGGCGGGTACGACCGCGCTCGTCGACCGGCTGGAGGGGGCCGGGCTGGTGCGCCGGGTGCGCGGCGAGCGGGACCGGCGCAGGGTCGTGATCGAGGTGGAGGACCGTGCGGTGGAGCTCGGCCAGGCCTTCTTCGGGCCGCTGATCGAGCGGTCGGTGGAGCTGCTGCGCGGCTGTGACGACCACCAGCTCGCGGCGATCAGGGACTTCCTCACCGGCGTACGGGAGGCCGCCGCCGGCGGGCGGTGAGCGGCCCGTACCTCACCCGGCGCGGCCTCACCGGGTGAGCCCGGACACAGAACGACCAGGTAACACGGGGTTCACAGACGAGCAATGGACGGGAAACGGCCTGTTGGCAGGCTGCCCGGCAGATCGAGCGGCGCACCGGTGCCGCAGCGCCGCAGCACCCGCGAGTGCACCCGACCCACCCCCGAAGGATGTGGCCCCGTGGCCTTCAAGGCTGAGTACATCTGGATCGACGGCACCGAGCCGACGGCCAAGCTGCGTTCCAAGACGAAGATCATCACGGGTGCCCCGGCCGGTCTCGACGCGCTGCCGATCTGGGGCTTCGACGGCTCCTCCACCAACCAGGCCGAGGGCCACTCCTCGGACTGCGTGCTCAAGCCGGTCTTCACCTGCCCGGACCCGGTCCGCGGCGGCGACGACATCCTGGTGCTGTGCGAGGTGCTCGACACCGACATGCAGCCGCACCCGTCCAACACCCGCGCCGCGCTGGCCGAGGTCGCCGAGCGGTTCGCCGCGCAGGAGCCGGTCTTCGGCATCGAGCAGGAGTACACCTTCTTCGACGGCTCCCGCCCGCTGGGCTTCCCCGAGGGCGGCTTCCCGGCCCCGCAGGGGGGCTACTACTGCGGTGTCGGCGCCGACGAGATCTTCGGCCGGGAGATCGTCGAGGCCCACCTGGAGAACTGCCTGAAGGCCGGTCTCGGCATCTCCGGCATCAACGCCGAGGTCATGCCGGGCCAGTGGGAGTTCCAGGTCGGCCCGCTCGCCCCGCTGGAGGTCTCCGACCAGCTGTGGGTGGCCCGCTGGCTGCTGTACCGCACCGCCGAGGACTTCGGCGTCTCCGCGACCCTGGACCCGAAGCCGGTCAAGGGCGACTGGAACGGCGCGGGCGCGCACACCAACTTCTCCACCAAGGCCATGCGCGAGGGCTACGACGCCATCGTCACCGCGTGCGAGTCGCTCGGCGAGGGCTCGAAGCCGCTCGACCACGTGAAGAGCTACGGCGCCGGCATCGACGAGCGGTTGACGGGCCTGCACGAGACCGCCCCCTGGGACAAGTTCTCCTACGGCGTCTCCGACCGCGGTGCCTCGGTCCGCATCCCGTGGCAGGTCGAGAAGGACGGCAAGGGCTACATCGAGGACCGCCGCCCGAACGCCAACGTCGACCCGTACGTGGTGACCCGCCTGCTGGTGGACACCTGCTGCACCGCGCTGGAGAAGGCCGGCCAGGTCTGATCCGTACCGCCGCGTCCGAGGGGCGTCCGCCATGACGGCGGGCGCCCCTCGCGCGCGTCACGCCCCGCCCCCACCCCGCCACTGTCCGGGGAATGAGACGACAATCCGGCCACCGGCGGGCGGCGGCAGGCCGCTGACCAGGGCGGAAATCCGGAATTCGGGGTGAACGCAACGTCAACTTCACGCCAAGGAAGCGTCCAAGCAGTGAGAGGAGGCTCCTGCCCGGCGCACGCCTCTGCTTCAATGGGCGCATGGACGGCTTCCAGCAGATCACCGCGACGGGTCGCCACGACCTTGAGCCGTTCTGGCCTTCCCGTCAGCACCACGACTTCGACCGTGTGTGTCGCCCCGCGAGGAACGCGCGGGCCCTCTAAAGCCGTACACCCCGGCCTTCGGCCAGCGCGGAACGACGTACGTCCTCCGGCGCGCCCGACCACGAATCGCGGCCGCCGCACCTTCCGACGAACTCCTCGCGCGAAAGAGCTGACCTCTCATGGCGACCTCCCGTTCCCTCTCCACCGCCACCCTGACCGCCCCCGCCGCGAACGGCACCCGGCACCGGCTGCGGGCCGTCGACCGGGACGAGGTGGTGGACGTCGCGGACTTCCTGCCGCCCGGCGCCACCTGGCTGCCCGCGCCGCAGCACGCCCTGCCCACCCTGCCGGGCCAGCCGCCGATGGTCGGCTACCTGGTGCTGGTCCCGGCCGACCAGCGGCCCCCGTTCCTGCCGGTCGCGGTCCCGGACCAGCAGGAGACCGAGCCGGACCCCGGCACCGAACCGCCGGTGCGGATCGACCCCGTGCGGCGCACCGCCAGCGTCGACGGCCGTGAACTCGACCTGACCTACCTGGAGTTCGAGCTGCTGGCGCACCTGGTGGCGCACCCGCACCGGGTGCACACCCGCGACCAGCTGGTCACCACGGTGTGGGGCTACGGCCACGTCGGCGACGGCCGCACCGTCGACGTCCACATCGCCCGGCTGCGCCGCAAGCTGGGCGCCGAGCACCGCCAGGCGATCCAGACGGTACGCCGGGTCGGCTACAAGTACACCCCACCGACCAACCGCTGACGATTCCGCCCCTGGCCGGGCCGCCGGCTCCATGACCTGGGCTCCACCGGGTCCGGTGCAGCGGTGCGGCCACCCGGGTGAGGGTCCCCCTCCCGCCGGGCCACCGACGCCCGCGGGCCTGGGCTCCGCCGGGACCGGTGCGCCCACCCGGGTACCACCCGAGCCTGACGGTCCCCCTCCCGCTGGGCCGCCAGCTCCCACGGGCCCGGGCTCCGCCGACCGCACGGCCCCGACGGAGCCCCCGCACAGCCGCCGGGACCGGTGCGGCCACCCGGGTACCACCCGAGCCGGTGCCGCCGAAGCCGCGCACGGCCGGGGCGGGGACGTCGGCGGTGCCGGGCCCGGTGGCCGTGGGGCACCGGTGAAGGCCGGGTGCCAGGGGCCCGGCAGCCGCGTCCCGCCGGACGTTCTGCCGTCGGCAGAGCCCCGCGTCGCCACGGCCCCGGACCGGGCACGATCCCGGCATGAGACTTCTCGTGCTGGGCGGAACGGAGTTCGTGGGACGGGCCGTGGTGGAAGCCGCGCTCGGACGCGGCTGGGAGGTGACCGTCTTCCACCGGGGACGGCACCGACCCCCGGCCGGGGTGCGGTCGTTGCACGGCGACCGCACCGCGCCCGACGGCCTCGCCGCCCTCGCGGCGGACGGCGAGGACTGGGACGCCGTGGTGGACACCTGGTCGGCCGCCCCGCGTGCCGTGCACGAGGCGGCCCGGCTGCTGCGCGGCCGGGCCGGGCGGTACGCGTACGTCTCCAGCCGGTCGGTGTACGCCTGGCCCTGTCCGCACGGCGGCGCGGAGGACGCCCCGCTGGTCGAGGGCGCCGCCGCGGACGCCGGGGCGACGGGCTACGCGCGGGACAAGCGCGGCGGGGAACTGGCCGCCGTCGGGGCCTTCGGCGCGGCCGACTCGCTGCTGGTCCGGGCCGGGCTGATCCTCGGCCCGTACGAGAACGTCGGCCGGCTGCCCTGGTGGCTGACCCGGATCGCCCGCGGCGGCCCGGTCCTGGCCCCCGGCCCGCGCGAACTGCCCGTGCAGTACGTCGACGTGCGCGACCTCGCCGAATGGCTGCTCGGCGCGCTGGAGCGGGGGCTGTCCGGGCCGTACAACCTGGTGAGCCCGCCCGGCCACACCACCATGGGCGAGCTGCTCCAGGCGTGCCTGCGGGTCACCGGCGCGGACGCGGAGCTGCGCTGGACCGGCCCGGAGCCGATCCTGAAGGCCGGGATCGAGCCGTGGACCGAGCTGCCGGTGTGGGTGCCGCCGGGCGGCGAGATGTACGACGCCGTGCACGGCGCGGACGTCTCGCGGGCGGTGGCTACGGGGCTGGTGTGCCGGCCGGTGGGCGAGACCGTCGCGGACACCTGGCGGTGGCTGACACAGATCGGCGGCAGCGCGCCCCAGCGCCCGGACCGGACCTGCAAGGGCCTGGACCCGGAGGTGGAGGCGAAGCTGCTGGCACGGACCGGGAGCGATCCGGCATGACCGCCGATGTCCGTGAACTTCCCTTGTGCGCACGGCGGTTGGGGCCGCTGTCGCACCGTGGTTCCGTGAGGAATTCGTGAGACCGCTGAACACCTCCGGGGCGGCGTCCGTATGGATGGGCGCCGCTTCACTCCTGTCGGGCGCCTCGATGCTGCCCCGCAAGGAAGTCAGAGGAGTTCCATGGGACGCAACACACGAAAACGCCGTACGCCGCTGGCCACCAAGGCCATAGCCGCATCGGCGGCCCTAGCGCTCGGTGGGGGCGGGCTGATCTGGGCGAACTTCTATGCCTCGGCTCACGAGTCGGACAACCAGTCGTGGGGAGGCAACCAGACGAAGGCCGCGACGGCGCAGGTCTCGACGATCTCCTGCCCGGACGTGGGCCAGAAGCTCACCAACGTGCCGGCGCAGGCCCGTACCGAGGTCGCCGGGGAACTGGCCAACCTCGACCGCCAGATCACCGACGCCTACCAGCGTCTGGCGACCACGCGGGACGCGCAGGCCAGGGACGCGAGCTTCGTGCAGAACTCCATCCTCCAGCCGCTCCAGGACCGGCGGAAGGTGATCCTCGACCGGATCAAGCTGGAGATCACCCGCGTCGGCGGCACCGCTCCCGGCAGCCTGGACACCCTGGCCACCTGCACGGCGCAGAACGCCAACCAGCCCACCGCCGGCGGCCAGCAGCAAGGCGGCCAACAGCAGGGCGGTCAGCAGCAGAACGGCGGTCAGCAGCAGGGCGGTCAGCAGCAAGGTCAGAACGGCCAGCAGGGTCAGAACGGCCAGCAGGGCAACATCGGCGGGCAGGCCGGCAACGGTCCGGTCGCGGCCGACTTCGTGGACATCACCAAGGTCCAGGCGAACGTCAAGGCCAAGCCGCGCGCCGGCCGCAACGCCTCGACCGGCACCTTCACCACGCGCTGCGGTGTGAACGCCAACAAGAACCACAACACCGACAACGTGATCGTGGCGCCCGGTGTGGCCAACGGCGCGCACCACCTGCACGACTACGTCGGCAACCAGAAGGTCAACGCCTTCTCCAGCAACCAGACGTTCCTCCAGGCCGCCACGAGCTGCCAGAACCAGAGCGACCTGTCGTCGTACTACTGGCCGGTCGTCCGCGTCCAGGACGGCACCCGGGACTTCGACCAGAACGCCGACGGCGGTGGCAAGGAAGGCAACGTCGGCCGCATCCTGACCCCGGTGCAGGCGCAGATCAAGTACGTGGGCAGCCCGCGGAGCAAGGTCGTGGCGATGCCGCAGTTCCTGCGGATCATCACCGGTGACGCCAAGACCACCACCAACGGCCTGGCCAACGCCAACGCGCACTGGAGCTGCACCGGCTTCGAGAACAAGGTCCAGCTGACCACGCAGTACCCGATCTGCCCGCGGGGCAGCAAGGTGGTGCGCACGTTCGCCTTCCAGAGCTGCTGGGACGGCCAGAACGTCGACAGCGCCAACCACCGCACGCACGTCGCGTTCGCCGACGCGGGCGGCAACTGCCAGAACGGCTTCAAGGCGATCCCGCAGCTGACGATGCGCCTCGTGTACGACATCACGCCGCCGACCGTCCAGAACGGCCAGGTGAAGAACGCCTACGCGGTGGACGGGTTCCCGGAGCAGCTGCACAAGGCGGCCACGGACCACGACGACTTCATCAGCGTCACGAAGAACGGTCTGGCCAACAAGATCGCCAACTGCGTGAACCGCGGTCAGAACTGCTCGTGATCCCGTAACGGGCGCAGGACAGAAGGCCGGTGACGATCCCCCCTCCCGTCACCGGCCTTCGCCGTGCCCGAAGGCGCTCGTCAGCCGCTGTGCGCGTGGTGGTCGGCGCCGTCCTCCAGGTCGCCGCCGAGCGTGCCGCGCAGCGCCTTGACCACCCCGTCGTCGCCGACGGCGACCCACTTGCGGCCGACCAGGTAGTGACCGCCGTAGTCCTTCGCGTCGTTGATCCACTCACGCTGGCCGCGGTCGGTGGCGAAGGTGGCGAGGATGAACCTGCCCTTTCCGGTGCCGCAGATGGCCTGGCGGATCTCGTCCGCGTCGGTCTGCATGTTCGGCGCGCACTTCACCTCGGCGGCCAGGTGCTCCAGACTGCCGGTCGCGGTGGGCGGCACGGACTCCGTCGTCCCGCCCGAGCCGCAGCCCGCCAGCGTCAGTACGGCCGCGACGCCGAGCAGCAGTCCTGTCAACCTCATCTGTTTCCTCCGGTCCGGTGGGCCGAGCATGCCCCGACGCCCTCGGATACGGCTCCCGCGCGCGCTGCGCTCAAATCCGGTGACCGGGCGCGCACGGGTGTGCGAGGGTGACGCGGTGAACCAGAACTGGGAAGACCGCGTGACCGCCGCCTGGGCCGTCTTCGACGCGTATCCGGAGGAGCGCGCCCACGAGTTCCGCGCCCTGATCGACACCCTCGTCGCCGAACTGCCGGACGACAGCCCGCTCGGGCCCTTCGAGCAGGCCTGCGCCTGGGACTCCACCGGGCACTCCGACAAGGCGGTGCCGCTGTACCGGGAGGCACTGGCCCGCGGACTCGACGGGTACAAGGGCCGCCGGGCGAAGATCCAGCTGTCGAGCTCGCTGCGGAACACCGGCCGGGCGGCGGAGGGCGTCAAGCTCCTCACCCCCGAACTGGACGCGCCCTCGGACGAGTTGGACGACGCGGTACGGGCCTGTCTCGCCCTGTGCCTGTCCAGCCTCGGCCGCGACCGCGAGGGCCTGTCCCTGGTGCTCGGCGCGCTCGCCCCCCACCTGCCGCGGTACCAGCGGTCGATGGCGAACTACGCCCGCGCGCTGGTCGAACCCCGGGTGTGAATCACTCGTCCGGCGGTGACCAACCACCGGCTCGCTCGTTCTCCCGGACGTGCAGTCACAGGATGTGTCCCAGCGTCACGCACCCTCCCCCGCCGGGAGCGCGGGCCCGGTCGACGTCGAGCAGGCCGAGGCCGCGCTCGTCGAGCACTACCCCCGGCTGGTCCGGCTCGCCTACCTGGTGCTGCCGCCGGGCCTCGGCCGCAGCCGCCGGGTCCTGACCGCACACGCCCTCGCCCAGCGCGCCCTGCCCCGGGGCCGCAGACAGCCGTCCGTGATCCCGGCCCAGGCCGCCGGCCGGGAGGGCGACCCCGGGTACGCCTACCTGCGCGAGCGGGTCCTGCGCACGGCCCTGGAGGCGGCCCGCCCCCGCAAGGGCCTGACCCGGCTCTCCCAGCTCCCTGCGCCGCTGCCGCAGGTGTGGGGCCTGAAGCTGTTCCCGCGCTCCGGCGGCGCCGACGAACTCGCCTTGGACCAGCGGCTGTCCGCCCTGTCCGGCCCGGCCCGCGCCGCCTACGTCCTGCGCGGCCTGGAGAAGCTGCCCGACCCGGACATCCGCGACCTGCTCGACGCCGCCGGGGTCGCCGACCCGGGCGGCGCGCTGGCCTCGGCGAACAGTGTGCCCATGCAGCCGGGGCTGCTCTCCTCACCCGAGTTCGACCCCTGCTCGCTCCAGGCCCGGCCCACCGATCTGATGCGCCGCCGCCAGCACACCAAGGCCGCCCTCGCCGCCGCGGCGGCGCTCGCGGTGTGCGGCGCGCTGGTCGCCCTGCCGGGCGGCGGCTGGGGCCCCGACGGCGCCGCCGCGCCCGCCTACGCCGGAAACCCGGCCGCCGAGGCCGCCCTCGACCCCGGCAAGGTGGTCCGGGTCTCCCCGACCGCCTGGCGGACCTCGGCCCGGACCGACTTCTCCGTGTGGCCCGCGCGCGGCCCGCTCACCGGCGACAAGGCCCTGCTGCGCCGCGCCCTCGCCGTCTGGGCCCGCCCCGGGGAAGCGGTCCGCGTCTCGGCGACCCCGGGCACGCAGACCGGCGGCCCGGCCGGCCCGCCCCAGTTGCTGTACGCGGGCGAGGTCGACGCCGCCCGGGTGGTGGTCCTCTACGACGGCCTGCGCATCGCCCGCTACGCCGAGCCGAAGAACGGCACGCGGGGCGCGGCGCTGGACTTCGCCCGGGTCGACGGCGCGACGGGCGCCGGGGCGAGCGCGCTGGTGCTGGGCCGCTCCGACGGCAACGTCCGCTACCTGACCGCCCCGTGGGTGACGAGGGCGGCGCAGCGGGACCTGACGAAGCCGGACGCGGGCGCGACGCCGCTCACCCTCGCCGACGGCGTCACCGCGCCGCTGGCCAGCCCCGCCGTGCGGACCGGCGGCTGCGCCTCGTGGACCGTGCTCCAGCTGACCGACGCCTCCGGCACCCGGCTCACCACCGACCTCGGCGAGCTGGTCCCGGCCCACCTCACGGCCGGCCGGCCCGGTGCGCCCGGGGAGGCGTCCGGCCCGCGGGGCCTGCGCACCTGGGCGCCGTTCGCCTGCTCCCTGGCGGCCGAGCGCTCGTCGGGCATCCGGAGCGTCAACGCCTGGGCGTACGCCGAGCAGCCGCTGCCCGAAGGCACCGGGCTCGGCGCGTGGGTGTGCACCCGGGCGGAGACCTGGCGCGGCGACGGCACGGCCGCGCTGGCCCAGTTCCGCACACCGGGCGGGGCGGCCGGGGCGGTCGTCGCCAAGGGCACGGATGTGCCGGCCTGTGGACCGCGTGATCCTCATGTGCTGGCCGGGGTGCTGTGGAAGTCGTCGGCGGGGACCTGGTACCTGCTGGCGGCGGGCAGCGAGGGGACGTCGTCGGTCTCCGCGACGGGCGGGGTCACGGCGTCCGCGCCGGGACCGCTGCTCGCCGTCAAGGCCGAGCAGGGCGCGCGGGCGGACCTGAAGGGGACCCTGACGGACGGCCGGGAGATCGGCGGGCTGCGCTAGCCGGCAGGAGCTCACGAGCGGCCGGAACCAATCGGTAAAGTGTTCGTATGAGTACCGGGGTGCGCCGCAGGATGGGTGTCGAGGAACGTCGGCAGCAGCTGATCGGCGTCGCCCTCGACCTGTTCAGCCGACGCTCGCCCGACGAGGTCTCCATCGACGAGATAGCCTCGGCGGCGGGCATCTCCCGGCCGCTCGTCTACCACTACTTCCCGGGCAAACTCAGCCTGTACGAGGCCGCGTTGGAGCGTGCGTCGGAGGATCTCGCGAGCCGTTTCGCCGAGCCGCACGAGGGTCCGCTGGGTGCCCGGCTGCTGCGGGTGATGGGCCGCTTCTTCGACTTCGTGGACGAGCACGGCCCCGGTTTCTCGGCCCTGATGCGCGGCGGCCCGGCGGTCGGCTCCACGACCACCAACGCGCTCGTCGACTCCGTCCGGCAGGCCGCGTACGACCAGATCCTGTCCCACCTGGGCGTGACCGAGGCCTCCCCGCGCCTGGAGCTGGTCGTCCGCTCCTGGATCTCGCTCGCCGAGTCCACGGCGCTGATCTGGCTGGACGGCCGGCGCATCCCGCGCGCCGAGCTGGAACGGCAGCTCGTCCACGACTTCGCGGCGCTCGCCGCCGTCAGCGCCGCCTACGACGAGGAGATGGCGGCGGTCCTGCGCGGCACCCTCAAGGAGGAGCCGGCCGAGAGTCCGCTCGGCGAACTGGTCGGCCGGCTGATAGCGCTCGCCTCCTAGGGCTTGATGCCCACCCCCGTCCACAGGCTGACCTCGGCGTCCGTGGGGGTGTCGGAACCGGTCCGGGTGGTGTCGGGGCGCCAGTGGTGGCCCACGGTGACGCCCGGGTCGAGGAGTTCGAGCCCGTCGAAGAAGCGGGTGACCTGCGCACGGGAGCGGAACTGCACCGGGGTGCCCGCGGAGGTGTAGATGTCGGTGACCTTCTGCCAGGTGTCCGGGTCGAAGTCGGGCGTGCAGTGGCTGAGCGCCAGGGCGCTGCCGGAGGGCAGGATGCCGAGCAGGCGACGGACGATGCCGTACGGGTCCTGGGCGTCGGTGACGAAGTGCATGAGGGCGTTCAGGGACAGCGCCACGGGCCGGCTCAGGTCCAGTACCGCGGTGAGCTCGGCGGAGTCCAGCAGCGTGTCGATGTTGTTGACGTCCGCCTCTATGTACGTCGTACGGCCCTCGCGGGTGCTGCGCATGAGGCGCTCGGCGTACTTGAGGACGAGCGGGTCGTTGTCGGCGTAGACCACCCGGGCGTCGGGGACCACGGACTGGGCCACCTGGTGCAGGTTGGGCTCGGTGGGGATGCCGGTGCCGATGTCCAGCCACTGGCGGATGCCGTGTTCCCGGGCGAGGACGCGGGTGGCCCGGTGCATGAAGGCCCGGTTCTCACGGGCGCACACGAAGATGGCGGGATACGCCTCGGCCACGCGTTCGGCGGCCTGCTTGTCGACCTCGAAGTGGTCCTTGCCGCCGAGGTAGTAGTCGTACATGCGGGCGGAGTGCGGCCTGCTGGTGTCGATACTCCGTGTGGGCTGCGAGCTGGTCATCCTGTCCCTTTCGGTGGGGGGTGCGTCGGCTGTCCGGGTCAGTGGGCCGTCAGGTGGTCGGCCAGGCCTCTCTTGACCCCCGTGACGAACGCCGTGATCTCTTCCGGCGTGTAGATCAGCGCGGGACCGTCGGGATCCGTCGACTGCCGCACGGCCACGCGTCCGTCGGCGAGTCGCTTCGTCTCCACGCACTGGCCCCCGTTGGGGCCGCTCCACGGGCACTCCCAGCCCTGGTCCCCCAGGTCCGAGGCGGGCATCCCGTTGTAGACACTGCCCTCGGCGATGGTCATGAGTACTCCTTGCGCATGCGGTCCAAGAGCGCCCTGCTGTCCGCGGACGAGGTCAGCAGCGACATGCGGTTGTGCGCCTCCAGATGCGCCACGACGTCGGAGCGCTGGTCGAGGTACACGGCGGCGGAGAGGAGCTCGCTGTAGACGATGTCGGGCAGTTCCGGCTCCTCGAACCGGAAGTAGGTGAAGGGAGCGCACGCCCCGACGTGCGCGCACGCCGAGAAGGGCACGATGTCGAGGCTGACGTGCTCCAGTTCCGAGACTTCGAGCAGCCGGTCGATCTGCTCCCGCATCACCTCGGGCCCGCCCACGACCCGGTGCAGCACGGTCTCCTCCATCACCACCCAGAGGGTGGGCGCGTCGGGCTTCTCCAGCAGGCTCTGGCGGCGCAGCCGCAGGTCGACGCGCCGATCGAGGTCCTCGGAGGTGTCGTTCGGGAAGCCGCCGCCCAGGGTCGCCCGGGCGTAGGCGGGCGTTTGCAGCAGCCCGGTGACGTAGTGCGGCTCGTAGGTCCGCAGCACCTTCGCACCGGTCTCCAGGCTCACGTAGGCCGTGAACCAGGCGGGTACCACATCGCGGTACGGGTGCCACCAGCCCGGCTCGTTGGCCCGTTCGGCGAGGGCGACGAACTCGTCGATCTCCTGCTGGTCGGCGCCGTAGGTCTGGAGCAGCTTCTCGACGTAGAGGATCTTCAGACCGACCTCGGCCTTCTCCAGCCGGCGGATGGTCAGGGGCTTCACCCGCAGGGCCCTGGCCGCGTCGTCCAGGGAGACGCCCGCGCCGAGGCGCATGTCCTGCAACCGTCGGCCGAGGATCATGCGGAGAACGGTGGGTGCACTGCTGCCGGCGCCCGCGCGTACCTCGTTCATGCTGCCCTGCCTCCTGAGAGTTCGTCACCAGGACCGAGGATATGGCGATGTGATGCGTCGATCGGACCGGATCACGTCCGGCTGAAATTATCAGGGAGGCAGTTGCAGTGTGAACTAGTCCGCGAGCATAGTTACTTGTGTGACGAAGCCCCCGTCACACGAGACGCACACGCGCCAACATCCATACCGGTAGGGCCAGTTGGTGAACGCGTCGTTTATCGCGCCCCTCCATGGAAGGCGACCGCCGTGTCCCCCCACACGACTTCCTCACTCCGGCACCTGGGCGGAGCGAACACCGACCGCGCGCACTGGCTCGAACTGCCGGGTCACCGCACGAGCGTCAGAACGGCGCGGCGTTTCGTCAGCGCACGGCTCTCCAACTGGCGGGTGCCCGAAGACGCCTGCGCGAACGCCGTGCTCCTGGTGTCCGAGCTGGCCACCAACGCGGTACTGCACACCCTCAGCCTGCGCATCCTGTGCGGTATCCGTCTGCTGTCGGACGCCGGCCTGCGCCTGGAGGTGCACGACCGGGACGACTCGGGCCGCCGCCTGCCCCGCCGCGTGCCGGGTCCCGACGACGAGGGCGGCCGAGGACTGCTGCTCGTGCAGGAGATCGCGGACAGCTGGGGAGTCGTCCCTTCGCCGCTCACCGGGGGCAACGCGGTCTGGGCGAACCTGGCCACCGGCCTATGAGCACCGGCGGGCGGCGAACCTAGCGCTCGAACTTCCGGTAGGAGGCAGCGAGGTCGCGCACCTCGGCGGAGGCGTGCAGGACGAACCCGTCGTCGCGCACGTGCTCGCGCAGCAGTTCGAGGACGGCCTCGGTCAGGCGCGTCTTGGTCTCCTCCGTGCGGCCGGCGAGCAGGCCGATCGTGACGTGGACGACGGCGTGCCGCTGCTCCTCGGGGTCCTCGTAACCGAACGCCGTGAGCGCGCTGGGCCGGAACTGCGTCTTGCACGCTTCCGGCTTCGCGTCCGCGATCTCGACGGTCGCCGTGTGCAGGGCGCGGGCGAAGCCGGCGCGGTCGAAGGCCGGAGTCATCACGGCGGAGTAGTCGACGGTGATCTGCGGCATGGGGCTCACTCCTGTTCCCGGGCAACGGTGTCACCCTAGCCCGGGTGCCGCCGCCCCGGTCCGGGCGCCTCCCTGCGGTGAGGTGGGGCGGACCCCGGGCGGGGGCCGCCCCACCTCACCGGTGCCCGCACGTCACCGCCGGGTGAAGACCGCCACGGTACGGCCGGGGACGGCGAACGTCCCCGAGTCCGGGGCGAACGCCGCGGTCTTCACGACCGGGTCCGCCCCCGACGCCTGCACCGGATGCAGCCGGTAGTGCTCCCCGGCCAGCGCGGCGATCCGCTGCTCCTGTGTTGCGGGCGTCGCGTTGAACACCACCACCAGGTCACCGAGGCGCATGGTGATCACACCCGGTGTCTCGTCCTTCCCGGACAGCGGGAACGACAGCTGTTCCTGCACCCGCGCGGCCGTTCCGAGCGAGAACGCCTTCTCGGTGGTGCGGATCTTCAGCAGGTCCCGGTAGGCGGCCGAGGCGCCGGTGATCTGCTCACAACCGACCTTCACGCTCGTGAGCAGCGGCCGGGCGTAGTCCCACTTGGAGGCGTTGTCGGCGGCCGGGGGCAGTCCGCGCCCGAAGCCGTTGCCGTCGGCGCAGTTCCAGTGGATGGCGTTGAACCAGTCCCCGCTGTCGAACGAGTTGCGGTCCAGGGACTTGGAGCGCAGCAGGTCGGTGCCGGCCTGGGAGAGCGCCGGGCCCTGGGAGAGGGCGGCCGTGGCCATCGCCAGGACCTGCATCCGGGCCCGGTCGGGCGCGGTCGTGTCCTTGGGCAGCTTGTAGGTGAGTGCGTCGAAGAGGGACTCGTTGTCGTGCGCGTCGACGTAGGCGAGGGCGTCGCCGGGCGCTGCCGCGTACCCGGCGGGTGCTCCGTTGTAGTCGACCCCGGCGCCGGTCACCTCCGTGCCGTCGGTGTCCGTGAACCGGTATTCGGCCAGGTTGCCGGTCAGACCGACCTTGATCAGGTCCTGGTAGTGCAGCAGCCGGGCCTTCTGCTCCTCCTTGCTGCCGTTGGCCGTGGACGTGTTGGGGTCGGTGTAGAGGCCGGAGGCGAAGCCCTGGACGCCGGGGTCGGCGTCGAAGGGGCTCCCGCCGCGCACCGCGTCCCGGGCACGGTCGGAGAAGGTGGCGATGCCGGTGCCGGCCATGTTGGCCTGCGTGGCCTGCACGAACCGGGCGTCGCCCGCGACCTCGCCGAAGTTCCAGCCCTCCCCGTACAGAATGATCCTCTTGCCGTCGACGCCGTCCTTCTGCACGGTCAGCGCGTCCAGCGCCTTGCGGACGGCCAGGATGTTGGCCTTGGGGTGGTGGCCCATGAGGTCGAAGCGGAACCCGTCCACCTTGTACTGCCTGGCCCAGGTGACGATCGAGTCCACCACCAGCTTGCCCATCATCGCGTTCTCCGGCGCGGTGTTGGCGCAGCAGGTACTGGTCGCCACCGAGCCGTCGGCCAGCAGCCGCTGGTAGTAGCCCGGCACGATCCGGTCCAGCACACTGGTCTCCGCCTGCCCGCTCGCCGCCGTGTGGTTGTAGACGACGTCCATCACGACCCGCAGCCCGTCCTGGTTCAGCGACTGCACCATCCTGCGGAACTGGACGGTACGGGCCGTGCCGTCCGGATCAGTGGCGTAGGAACCCTCCGGGACCGTGTAATGGAACGGGTCGTAACCCCAGTTGTAGGCATCCTTCGCGGCGGACTTCCCCACACACTCCTGCTGCCGGTCGGAATCGGCCGGATAGGAGGCCAGGTCACACTCCGGACCCGCCTGATCGGCCTTCCGCTCCGGAATCGTGGCGATGTCGAACGCGGGCAACAGATGGACGTACGACGTCCCCGCCCGCGCCAGCGCCCGCAGGTGCTTCGAGCCGTCGCTGTCCTTGTCCGTGAAGGCCAGGTAGGTCCCTGGGTGCTTCGCCGTGCGGTCCTCTACGGAGAAGTCCCGGATGTGCAACTCCTGGATCTGCGCGTCCTTCAGCGGCACGGCCCTGGGCTTGCGCAGCGCCGACCAGCCGGCCGGAGCGAGGGACCGGTCGTTCAGGTCCACGACCAGACTGCGTTCGGAGTTCGCGGTCAGCGCGACCGAGTACGGGTCGGTGACCTCGTTGGTGACCACCTTGCGGACGCTGGGCGCCCAGACCTTCACCACGTACCGGTAGGGCTTGCCCTTCCAGGAGGCCGGGCCGGTGACGGACCAGACGCCGGTGGTGTCGTCCCGGCGCATCTTCACGGCCGTGCCGTCGAGGTCGAGGTGGACGCTCTGCGCGGTCGGTGCCCAGACCGCGAGGGTCGGCCTGCCGTCGTGGAAGGTCGGCCCGAGGGCGGCCTTCGTCGCGCCGGGGTACAGGTCGTCCAGCACGCCGGCGATCTGCACGCCGGTCGCGGCCAGCACAGCCCCGCCCGCAGCGCGCTGCGAGGCCACCAGCTGGCCCCGGACCGCCGCACGCACCCGGTCCCGGTCGCGCGGGTCGACGGACCAGGCGGTGTAGTCCCTCAGATGCGGGAACCTCGCCTTCTGCGCGTCGGTCAGCGCGGTCTTCTCCAGCCGGATCCAGTGCTCGTCGTCACTGCTCAGCGTCCCGTTCTTGACGGTGATCGAGCCGTCGCGGGAGGAGAGCAGCTGGGTGGAGGCGGCGCCGTCGACGCCGTTCCAGGCGACGGTGTCCCGGTCGATCCAGACCGCCTTGGAGGTGGTCAGGTCCAGCGCGGCGGCGCTGCCGGCCGGCTGGGGCAGCAGGTACTGCTCCTGGCCGTTCACCAGCCAGACCTCGTTGCCGCTGGCCTTGAGGTCCAGGGACTGGTCGGCCGGGAGATCCTTCTCGTCGCCCTTGTGGATGATGTAGCTGAGGCTGGTGGCACCCTCGGTGAGCGGCACCTCGAAGACCGCGCCATAGGCATCAGTCTTCACCGGCTCCAGCGGGTCCGACCAGTCGGTGGGGTGCGCGGCACCCGTCCAGACGTGCAGGCCCCAGCCGTCGTAGTTCCCGTCGGCGCGGTGGTAGTGCAGGACCGCCTTGGACTTGTCCTGGGCGGGATAGTCGGGCCGTTCGGTGCGTACCTCGGCCTTGCCCTGCTCGATCCACACCTCACCCGTCCTGGTGACGTCGATGGACCGGTCGGCGGAGACGTCCTTGGTGCCGTCCTTGTCGATGACCAGGAAGCCGACGGTGGAGGCGCCGGGCTTGAGCCTGACGTAGGCGAAGGCGCCGTAGGCGTCCCGGCCCGTGAAGGGGTGGCCGGCCGGCCAGTTCGTGGCCTCGCCGTCGGCGAGGTCGCCCCAGGCGTACAGGCCCCAGTCGGCGTAGTCGCCGTCCGTGCGCTGGTAGTGGACGATCGCGTAGTCACGGGAGGAGGCCGTGGGGACCTCGGGCGCGGGCGGGGTGCCGGTGGTGCTGCTCGCCGTGGCGCTCGCGGTGTGCCCGGCCGAGTCGATGACGACGGCCTTGTAGCGCAGGGCGGTGCCGGCGGGCACGTCCTTGCCGAGGGTCTGGGTGACCTGGTAGGGGGCGTGGTCGGCGGAGCCGAGCGTCTTCCACGTGCCGTTTGCGACCTGGGCGGCGAAGACGACCCGGTTGAGCTGTCCGCCGTCGACGCCGGCCTTGAGGACGACCGTCCCGGTGGCGCCGGCGGCCGGGGCGGTCAGGGTGATCAGCGGCTTGGTGGCCGGCTTGTCGAGGGTGCCGGCGGCCTTGTAGACGACGGCGGAACCGGCCGGGACGGTGACGGTGACCTTCCTGTCGCCGTCGGACGTCACCGAGCCGGTGGCCCCGTAGACGCCCCGGTACGCCATGTCCGCGGATCCGGTCGCGAAGGTCGCCGTCTTCTCGGAGTCGGCGTTGTTGAACGCGACGACGTACTCCTGGCCCGTCCGGGCGTCGGTGCGCGTGACGGCGTAGACACCGGGCCCGTCGGCCGCGTACCGCTCGGTCTGCACTCCGTCGGTCAGGGCGGGGTTGGCCTTGCGGAGCCCCGCGAGCGCGGCGATCTGCCGGTACAGCGGGGCCTTGGTGTCGTAGGCGGCGCTCGCGTGGGTGCGGTCGGTGCCGATCTCGTCGTCGTCGAGGTAGTCGGCGACCTGGGAGGCGAACATGGTCTGGCGGGCGTCCTTGTCGCCGCCGGAGCCGGTGAAGCCCTGCTCGTCGCCGTAGTAGACGACCGGGTTGCCCCGGCTGAGGAACATCAGCTCGTTGGCGAGCCTGTCCTTCTTCAGGATCTCGGCGTCGGTGGCCTTCGGGTTGTCCTGCTTCAGGAAGTACCCGATGCGGCCCATGTCGTGGTTGCCGAGGAAGGTGACCTGTTCGTAGGCGTTGGCCTTGTCGGTCGTGTACGTGTAGTCGTCACCGAAGACGCTCGCCAGCTTGCGCGCGCTGCCGCCCTGGGAGGCGTAGGCGCGGGCCGCGTCCTGGAAGGGGAAGTCGAGGGTGGCGTCCAGGCGGCCCTGGGTGACGTACGGGGAGGTGACGGCGGTGTCGGCGGAGTAGACCTCGCCGAACATGAAGAAGTTCTTCCGTCCGTGCCCGGCCGCGTACCGGTCCAGCGCGGTCGCCCACTGGGTCCAGAACTCCATGTTCACGTGCTTGACGGTGTCGATCCGGAAGCCGTCGACGGCGAAGTCCCGCACCCACCGCTCGTAGATCTTCTCCATGCCGTGGACGACCTCGGGACGCTCGGTCCACAGGTCGTCCAGGCCGGAGAAGTCGCCGTAGGTGGTGGACTCGCCGGCGTACGTCGAGTCGCCCCGGTTGTGGTACATCGTCGGGTCGTTGAGCCAGGCCGGGACCTTGCTCCCGCTCGTGGCCATCGGGGTGTACGGGAAGGAGGCGCCGGAGACGGCCGGGAACTGCCGGCCGCCGTCGGCGTAGTCGGCGTCGTCGAAGGGCTTGCCGTCCTTGGTGAGGTAGGGGAAGGCGCCCTTGGACAGGTAGTCGTAGGACTTCTCGTCGTAGTCCACGACGTCGGCGGTGTGGTTGGTGATGACGTCGAAGAAGACCTTCATGCCCTTGGCGTGGGCCTTGGAGATGAGGGACTTGAGGTCGGCGTTGGTGCCGAAGTGCGGGTCGACCTGGGTGAAGTCGGTGATCCAGTAACCGTGGTAGCCGGCGGAAGCGTTGCTGCCGGTGCCCTGCACGGGGCGGTTCTTGAAGATCGGCGCCAGCCAGATGGCCGTGGTGCCGAGCCCCTTGATGTAGTCCAGCCGCTTCGTCAGGCCCTTGAGGTCGCCGCCCTGGTAGAAGCCCTTGTCGGTGGGGTCGTACCCGGTGGACAGGCGGGAGCCGGTCAGGCCGCCCCTGTCGTTGGAGGTGTCCCCGTTGGCGAAGCGGTCCGGCAGGACGAAGTAGAACTGCTCGCGGGTGGCGTCGTGCCGGGCGGGTACGGCGGCGAGCCGCGCGTCCGAGGGGGGCGCGGGCGGGCCGGCCGCGTGGGCGGCCAGCGGCTGGAGCAGCGCGGCGGCGAGGGCGACGGCGGTGACGGCCGCGGCCCGTCGACGGTGCGGGGTACGGCGCCTGCGCGGCGCCGGCCATCTCGGTATCACAGGTGATGACTCCTTGCGGGGGTGGCTCAGGGTTTGCGGCAAGGGGCGTGAAACCTCCCGCAAGAGGTTCCACGCTCCGTCAGGCGAGGGCTCAGCAGCTCGACTTGCCGGCGTAGAGCGCGAGGGCCGTGTTCGAGCCGAGGGTGGCGGTGAACTGCCCGCTGGAGTTCACCGCCACGGGGGTGTTGTTCTGGACGTTGCAGTACGTCCCGGCCGGGAGGGACGTCTGGTAGGTGCGGGTCAGGGACGAGGACTCGTGGTTGATCGCCACGTAGCCCTTGGTCCCCCGGCCGAACGCGATCGCGTTGTTGCCGTTGTCCCACCAGTTGGTGACCGCCTGTCCGCGGGTCGCGTTACGGAAGGCGACCATGGACTTGATCTCCGGCCAGGCGTGCTGGCACTTCCAGCCGTCCTGCCAGCAGGCGTTCACCTGGCCGCCGTTGGGCGGACCGGCGTCGGCGTCCGACCACTCGTAGCCGGAGTTGACGTCCGGGGCGCCGTACGGCCAGGCGAGCATGAAGACGTTGGCCAGGGTGTAGTCGGCGCCGCTCTTGTAGTTCAGCGTGCTGCCGTTGCGTTCGGTGTCGTGGTTGTCGACGAAGACGCCCGCGACCGAGCTGTTCAGATAACCCCAGCCCTCGCCGTAGTTGGTGAGGTAGGCCAGCTTCTCGCTGGTGAAGACGCGCTTGAGGTCGTAGGCGTAGCGGAACTCCTGGACGTCTCCGTTGCCGGTGTACTCGGAGGGCTGGACGGCCTCTCCCGCGCCGTAGATGACCTCCTGCTTCCAGTAGGCGGACGGGTTGGTCAGGCGGCTCTTGATGTTCGCCAGGTCGCCGGCCGGGATGTGCTTGGCCGCGTCGATGCGGAAGCCGTCGACGCCGAGGGTGAGGAGGTCGTTCAGGTAGCCGGCGATGGTCGTGCGGACGTACTCCTCGCCGGTGTCCAGGTCGGCGAGGCCGACGAGTTCGCAGTGCTGCACGTTCCAGCGGTCGGAGTAGTTCGACACCTGGGAGGTGCAGTCGTCGAAGTCGTGGACCGAGTACAGGCCCGGGTAGTCGTACTTCGTGTACGACGAGCCGCCGGTGCCGGTGCCGCTGCCGGCCGACATGTGGTTGATCACGGTGTCCACGACGACCTTCACACCGGCCGCGTGACAGGTGTTCACCATGTTCCGGAAGGCCGTGCGGTCGCCGAGGCGGCCCGCGATCTTGTAGGACACGGGCTGGTACGACGTCCACCACTGCGCCCCCTGTATGTGCTCGGCGGGCGGGGAGACCTGGACGTATCCGTAGCCGGCGGGACCGAGGGCGGTGGTGCACTCCTTGGCCACCGAGGCGTAGTTCCACTCGAAGAGGACGGCGGTGACGTCCTTGGTGCCGGGCGGGGAGGCCTCGGCGGCCGTCGGGGTCATGCCAACCAGAGCGGCGGCTGTGAGGGCGACCGCCGCGGGGAGGGTTCTGCGTGCCATGTGGGGTTCCTTCGACGTTGAAGGCAACGGGACCGCTGAAGGCGCTTGCTGAAATATTTCAGCAAGCTTGCGGTGACGCAGATGTTAAAGGCCCGCTGGCCGAAAGGCAGCGGGCCGTTGTGAACTTGATGCAAGAACTTTCAGACGGGGCCTCAGAACCGGCCCCGCGTCCGGCTGTCAGTCCGTCGTCGTCCACCAGACGGTGGTGTCGGCGGGCACCTTGGTCTCGCCGTCCGCCTCGGTCACCTCGCCGCTGGTGAGCAGGACGCGGCCGTACGACGGGGTCGTCACCGACTCGCCCGTGGTGTTCGCGACGCACACGAAGTCGCCGCGCCGGAAGGCCAGGACGCCCTCGGGCGCCCGCAGCCACTCCACCGTCTCCCCCGCGCCGAGGTCCGGGTGGGCGCGGCGCGCGCGCAGCGCGGCCCGGTACAGCTCCAGCGTGGAGCCGGGGGCGCCGGTCTGCGCCGCCACGCTCAGCCCGGCCCAGTCGGCGGGCTGCGGCAGCCAGCTGCCGCCGCTGCCGAAGCCGTAGGAGGAGCCCTCGCGGGTCCACGGGATCGGGACCCGGCAGCCGTCGCGGAAGCCGTCCTGGCCGGCGCCCCGGAAGTACGCCGGGTCCTGGCGCACCTCGTCGGGCAGGTCCACGACGTCCGGGAGGCCCAGTTCCTCGCCCTGGTAGATGTACGCCGAGCCGGGCAGGGCGAGCATCAGGAGGGTGGCCGCGCGGGCGCGGCGCAGGCCCAGCTCCCGGTCCCCGGCGGTGCGGATCTGGGTGCCGAGGCCGGGCGGGTTGGCGAAGCGGGTGGCGTGCCGGGTGACGTCGTGGTTGGACAGCACCCAGGTGGCGGGGGCGCCGACCGGGCGCATGGCCTCCAGGGTGCGGTCGATGACCGTCCGCAGCTCCTCCGCGTCCCACTCCGTGCTCAGGTACTGGAAGTTGAACGCCTGGTGGAGTTCGTCGGGGCGGACGTAGTTGGCGGTGCGCTCGACGGTCGGGGTCCATGCCTCGGCGACGAAGATCCGCCCGCCCGTCTCCCACCACCGCCCTTCCGACGAAGGCCCTTCGGGCCCCCTTTTGTCCGCGTACTCGTCGAGGATCGTGCGCCACTGGCGGTAGATCTCGTGCACGCCGTCCTGGTCGAAGAACGGCATGACATCGTTGCCCAGCAGCTTGAGCTGGTCGTGGGCGCCGAGGTCGGGCAGGCCGTCGGCCTTGACCAGGCCGTGGGCGACGTCGATGCGGAAGCCGTCCACGCCCATGTCCAGCCAGAAGCGGAGGATGGAGCGGAACTCGTCGCCGACGGCCGGGTGGTCCCAGTTGAAGTCGGGCTGCTCGGGGGCGAAGAGGTGCAGGTACCACTCCCCGTCGGCCACCCGCGTCCAGGCCGGGCCGCCGAAGATGGACTCCCAGTCGTTGGGCGGGAGTTCGCCGTTCTCCCCCTTGCCGGGGCGGAAGTGGTAGCGCTCGCGGAGCGGGGAGCCGGGGCCCTCGGCGAGGGCGCGCTTGAACCAGTCGTGCTGGTCGGAGGAGTGGTTCGGGACCAGGTCCACGATGATGCGCAGGCCGTGCGCGTGGGCGTCGCGGATGAGCGCGTCGGCGTCCAGCAGCGAGCCGAACATCGGGTCCACGGCGCGGTAGTCGGCGACGTCGTAGCCGGCGTCGGCCTGCGGGGAGGCGTAGAAGGGGCTGAGCCACACGGCGTCGACGCCGAGGTCACGCAGATAGGGCAGGCGGGAGCGTACGCCCTCCAGGTCGCCCATGCCGTCGCCGTTGCTGTCGGCGAAGCTGCGCGGGTAGACCTGGTAGATGACCGCGTCCCGCCACCAGTCGCGGCGGTCGGCGACGGTGACGGCGGAGTGGCGGGCCGGTGCGGCAGGGTGCTGCTGGCTCATGGCGTCCTTGATACGTAACGGGGGCATGGTGGGCGGTCGGTGGGTACGGCGGTGAGGCGGGCCGCGGTGACAGCGGGGTCTGGGGGTCCCCCCGGGTCGAGCGAAGCCGAGAGCTGGGGGAGGCACCGCGGCCGCCTGGTCGGTGCGGGCGTCAGCCCTTGGTGCCGCCGGCGGTGAGACCGGTGACGAGGTTCTTCTGCACGAGGTAGAAGAACACGGTCACGGGTATCGCGATCAGCACCGCGGTGGCGGCCATGTAGTTCCACTGGGCGTCGTGCTCGCTGACGAACGTCTGGAGGCCGACGGCGAAGGTGTACTTGGAGTCGTCCAGCAGGAAGGTGGTCGCGAAGGCGACCTCGCCGACGGCGGTGATGAACGTGTAGAACGCGGCCACGGCCAGGCCCGGCCGGGCCAGCGGCAGGATGAGCCGGAAGAAGGTGCCGAAGGGGCTGAGCCCGTCCACGCGGCCGGCCTCGTCGATCTCGAAGGGGATGGTGTCGAAGTACCCCTTGAGCAGCCACGCGCTGTACGGCACGGCGGTGGTGGAGTTGATGAGGATCAGCGCCCAGTAGGTGTCGATGAGGCCGAGCTCGCTGAAGATCTCGTACATCGGCACGATCAGGATGGCGATGGGGAAGGCCTGCGTGAGCAGCAGGACCCACATCAGCTGCTTGTAGCCGGGGAAGCGCATGCGGGAGACCGCGTAGCCGGTGGTGGCGGCGACGAAGACACCGATGAGCGTCGTGCCGAGGGCCACGATCATCGTCGACTTGAACCAGTCGAGGAACCCGGTGTGCTCCAGCACGAAGCTGTAGTTGGAGAAGCTGAACTTGCCCGCGATGTCGGCCGGGTGCAGGTAGTCCTCCTTGTCCGGGCCGAGGGACAGGTAGAACAGCCAGGCCACCGGGGCCAGGGCGATCAGGCTCGCCACGGCGAGGCCGCCGTGCAGCAGGGCGGCGCCGACCGGGCCGCGCTCGCCGCGCCGGCGCACGCGGCGCCGGGGCGCGGCGGCGGGGGCCGGGGCGGTCTCGGTCTTGTCCAGGGTCGTGGTGCTCATGGCGGCGGCTCCTGCGGCGTCAGACGGCGAGCTGGTCATTGCGCTTCAGCCAGCGGAAGTAGAAGGAGGTGAAGACGGTCAGGATCGACAGCAGCAGCACGCCGTACGCGGCGGACTGGGCGAAGTCGCGCGGCTGCTGGCCGAAGCCGAGCTGGTAGGCCCAGGTGACGAGGATCTGGGCGTCCGGGGCGGAGTTCTTGCCGAACAGCAGGAAGATGATGACGAACTGGTTGAAGGTCCAGATGACGCCGAGCAGCACGACGGTGGAGCTGACCGAGCGCAGGCCGGGCAGGGTGACGTGCCGGAAGCGCTGCCAGGCAGTGGCGCCGTCCATCTCGGCGGCCTCGTAGAGCGAGGAGTCGATGGACTGGAGGCCGCCGAGCAGGGACAGCATCATGAACGGCACACCACACCAGGTGTTGACCATGATCGCGGAGAACCGCTGCCAGAAGGTGTCCTCCAGCCACTCCGGCTGGGGCAGGTGGAGCGAGCCGAGGATCTGGTTGAGCACGCCGGAGTCGGCGAGCATGATCCGCCAGGAGAAGACGGTGACGAAGGTCGGCACGGCCCACGGCAGGACGAGCAGCAGCCGGTAGGCGGTACGGCCGCGCAGCTTCTGGTTGAGCATGAGCGCGAGACCGAGACCGATGCCGTAGTGCAGGGCGACGCAGGCGACCGTCCAGAACACGGTCCACAGGAAATGCGACCAGAACCGGTCGTACGCCGTCGGGCCGAACAGGATGTCCCGGTAGTTGTCCAGGCCGATGAACTTGTAGGTGGCGTCGATGTGGTTGACGCCGATCGTGCGGGCCGAGTTCAGGCTGTTGGCGTCGGTGAGGGTGAGGTAGAAGCCCCGCACCAGCGGGTAGCCCACGAGGACGCCGAGCACGACGACCACCGGGGCGATCATCGCGTAGGCGTACCAGTACTTCTGCAAACCGTTCCGGACGCGCTGCCCCAGCCCGGGCCGCGGCGCGCGGTCACCGCGGCGCTTGCCGGTCGCGCGGTCGATGGCGACTGTCATGGTTCGACACCTTCAAGAGATCAAGGGGTTGGGCCGGGCACAGGGCGGTGGCCGTCGGATCCTTCCCCCCGTTCGCTCAGGAAGGATCCGACGGCCACGCGGGCTTACTTGCTGAAGCCGCTCACCAGCTTGGAGATGGCCAGCTCGGCGTTGCCCAGGCCCGTGTCCAGCGACTCCTTGCCGCTGGCGACCTTGGGCAGCTCGGTGTCGAGCGGACCCCACAGGGAGCTGTACTCGGGCAGCGCCGGGCGGGGCTGGGCGGCGGCGAGGACGCCCTGGTAGCCGGCGATGCCCGGGTCGGCCTTGACCTTGTCGGTGTAGGCGTCGGAGCGGGTGGGCAGGGTGGAGTTCTTCAGGGCGATGGTCTCCTGGGACTGCGCCGAGGTCATGAACTTGACGAACTTCAGCGCCGCCGCCTGGTGGGCCTTGTCCGAGCCGGCGTAGACCGAGAGGTTGTGGCCGCCGGTCGGGGCGCCCGCCTTGCCGGCGGAGCCGGCCGGGACGGTGGCGATGCCGAGGTTGGACTTGTCCTGGAAGGCGCTGCCCTTGTAGAAGTTCGTGATCTCCCAGGGGCCCTGGATGATCGCGGCGACCTTGCCGTTGACGAACGCGTCCTGGATGTGGGCGTAGGCGTCGGCGGTGGCGTCGGCCTTGTGCAGCCCCTTGCCGGAGAACAGGCTCAGCCAGGTGCCGTAGCCCTTCTTGGCGGCGGGCGAGTCCACGGTGATCTTCTTGGCGGCGGCGTCGACGGTGTCGGTGCCCTCGCCGTACAGGAAGGGCTGGGCGTAGTAGGCCTGGGTGGAACCCCAGTAGCCGTCGGCCCCGGCCTTGTCCTTGATCTTGGCGGCGTCGGCCTTCAGCTCGTCCCAGGTCTTGGGGGCCTCGGTGATGCCGGCCTTCTTGAACAGGGCCTTGTTGTAGACCAGCGCGAGGGTGTCGGTGACCAGCGGCACGCCGTAGGTCTTGCCCTCGTACTGGGCCTGCTTGATCAGGTTCGGCTCGAACTTGCCCTGGTCGGCGAGGGCCTCGGTGCCGTCGAGGGGCAGGAAGAAGCCCTTCTTGGCGAAGGCGGGGGTCCAGCCGACCTCGGAGCGCAGCACGTCCGGGGCGCCCTTGGCGCCGGCCGCGGTGTCGAACTTGTTCTGCGCCTGGTCGAAGGGGACGTTGACGTACTTGACCTTGACGTCCTTGTTGCCAGCCTCGAACTGCTGGATCAGGGCCTTGTACGCCGGCGCCTCATTGGTGGCGTTGGAGGTGTCCCACCAGGTGATGGTGACCGGGCCGTCCGACTTCCCGCTGTCGCTGTCGCTCCCGCCGCACGCCGTCGCCGTCAGGGCGAGGGACGCCACCAGCGCGGAGGCCGCTATGCCACGCCGCATGAGTTCTCCTTGAGGGTAAAGCCCGAGTGGTACAGGGGACGGTCCCGTCCGCCCCTGCGACTTGCCGACTGCGCCGTTGCCGCGGCCGGGCGACTGGGAACGTAACAGCCATGTAAGCGTTGCGAAAGACCTTGCAGAAAAAAAGTGCAAGGGGACACGATGGTTACCCCGTCGTGACCAGCCGTCGACCACGGCGCAACCCAGTGGTGCTGGCGCTGAGCGGCGATGACGACAGGTGTGCAAGACTTGCAAGCTCTTGCCACCGAGAATCCCGAGGGAGCGCGATGACGCAGCAACCCACGGCAGGCCGTGCGCCCGCCCGCGCCCGGCGTCCGGCCGGTGTGCAAGGAGGGATACGACCGGTACAGTCCAGTGCCGTGACCACACGGCTTGCGGACATCGCCGCGCAGGCGGGGGTGAGCGAAGCGACCGTCAGCCGGGTCCTCAACGGCAAGCCCGGAGTCGCCGCCACCACCCGCCAGTCCGTGCTCGCCGCGCTGGACGTGCTGGGCTACGAGCGCCCGGTGCGGCTGCGGCAGCGCAGCGAGGGCCTGGTGGGCCTGATCACGCCGGAGCTGGAGAACCCGATATTCCCGGCCCTGGCCCAGGTCATCGGCCAGGCGCTGACCCGTCAGGGCTACACGCCGGTGCTCGCCACCCAGACCCCGGGCGGATCGACCGAGGACGAGCTGACCGAGATGCTGGTGGACCGCGGGGTCGCCGGGATCATCTACGTCTCCGGGCTGCACGCGGACACCACCGCCGACATGCAGCGCTACGAGCGGCTGCGTGCCCAGGGCGTGCCGTACGTGCTGGTGGACGGGTTCTCGCCGAAGGTGCAGGCGCCGTTCATCTCCCCCGACGACCGGGCGGCGATGGCGCTGGCGGTCACGCACCTGGTGTCGCTGGGGCACACCCGGATCGGGCTGGCGCTCGGACCGAAGCGGTTCGTGCCCGTGCAGCGCAAGATCGAGGGCTTCGTCCGCGCGGTGCAGGACCAGCTGGGGCTGCCCGCCCAGACCGTCGAGACGGAGTTGGTCCAGCACTCGCTGTACACCCTGGAGGGCGGTCAGGCGGCGGCGACGGCGCTGATCGAGCGGGACTGCACGGCGGTGGTCTGCGCCAGCGACATGATGGCGCTGGGCGCGATACGGGCGGCCCGGCAGCGGGGCCTGGAGGTACCCCGGGACGTGTCGGTGGTCGGGTTCGACGACTCCCCGCTGATCGCCTTCACCGACCCGCCGCTGACCACGATCCGCAAGCCCGTCCCGGCGATGGGGCAGGCGGCGGTGCGCACGCTGCTGGAGGAGATCGGCGGGACACCGGCACCGCACAGCGAGTTCGTGTTCATGCCGGAACTGGTGGTGCGCGGTTCCACCGCTTCGGCGCCGAATGTCCTCCGTACGTCGTAGAAGGTGCGCCGCGGACCCAACCTTGGGATGATCGGCCGAGGAAGCCTTGTCTGGCAGACTTTGTGCCTATGAGTGACTCGACCGTGACAGAGCCGGAAGGTCGCGAGGAGGTGGCCGTTCCGCGGCCCGTCACGGGCGAGGTCCCACGCGGTCCGCTGGGCCGGCTGCGGCGGCCGAGGCGGCCCCGGCTGTGGTTCGAGATCCTTTTGATCGCGGTGAGTTACTGGACGTACTCACTGATCCGCAACGCCGTGCCGGAGCAGCGGTCCGCGGCGCTGCGCAACGCGGACTGGATCTGGCGCACCGAGCACGCGCTGGGCATCGCCGTCGAGCAGTCCGTCAACCACGCCGTCAACTCGGTGACTTGGCTCATCATCGGGATGAACTACTACTACGCCACACTGCACTTCGTCGTCACCATCGGGGTGCTGGTGTGGCTCTACCGATGGCATCCCGGCCGCTACGCGGCGACCCGGATGGTGCTGTTCGCGACCACGGGCGTGGCCCTGGTCGGTTACTACCTGTTCCCGCTCGCGCCGCCCCGGCTGATGCGCGGCGGGCGCTTCGTGGACACCGTGATGGCCCACCACACCTGGGGCTCGATGGCCTCCGGCGACCTCAAGCACATGTCGAACCAGTACGCGGCGATGCCGTCGATGCACATCGGCTGGTCGCTGTGGTGCGGCCTGACGGTCTTCGCGCTGGCGTCGGTGCCGTGGGTGCGCGTGCTGGGGCTGCTGTATCCGACGGCCACCCTGCTGGTGATCGTCTCCACCGCCAACCACTTCTGGCTGGACGCGGTGGGCGGTGTGCTCTGCCTGACCTTCGGGTTCACGGTGGCCCGGGTGTGGTACGGCAGCCTGCCGCACGCGCTGCCCCGGCTGGTCCCGGCCCGGACCCCCGCGCCCGCTCAGGCCCTGTCGCCGTAGAACAGCTCCTCCACCACCGTGCGCGCCCGGCGCGTGGTACGGCGGTACGCGTCCAGCATGTCCCCGGCGTGCCCGGCGCCGTAGCCCAGGTAGCGGCCCACGGCGGCCAGCTCGCGCGGCTCGGTCGGGAAGGTGTCCCCGGCCCGGCCGCGGACCAGCATGACCGCGTTGCGCACCCGGGTGGCCAGCACCCACGCCTCGTCCAGGGTCTCCGCGTCCTCGGCGGACAGCAGCCCGGCCTCGCGGGCGGCGGCCAGGGCCTGGCGGGTGCGGGTGGTGCGCAGGCCCGCCTCCCGGTGGCCGTGGCGCATCTGGAGGAGCTGGACCGTCCACTCCACGTCGGACAGCCCGCCGGGGCCGAGCTTGGTGTGCAGCTTGGGGTCGGCGCCGCGCGGCAGCCGCTCGGACTCCATGCGGGCCTTCAGCCGGCGGATCTCGCGGACCCCGTCCTCGGTGAGGCCTGTGGCCGGGTGGCGCAGCGGGTCGATCAGCTCGACGAACCGCCGGCCCAGGTCCGCGTCGCCGGCGACCGGCTCGGCCCGCAGCAGCGCCTGTGACTCCCAGACCAGGGACCAGCGGCGGTAGTACGCCTCGTACGACTTCAGGGTGCGCACCAGCGGGCCCGACTTGCCCTCCGGGCGCAGGTCGGCGTCGATGAGCAGCGGCGGGTCGGCGCTGGGCAGCTGGAGCAGGCGGCGCATCTCGGCGACGACCTTGTTCGCGGCGGCCGACGCCTCGTGCTCGTCCACGCCGTCCTGCGGCTCGTGCACGAACAGGACGTCCGCGTCGGAGCCGTAGCCCAGCTCGTGCCCGCCGAAGCGGCCCATCCCGATGATCGCGAACCGGGTGGGCAGGGTGTCGCCCCAGCCCTCCCGGACCACCGCGCGCAGGGTGCCCGCCAGGGTCGCCTTGGTGAGGTCGGAGACGGCCGCGCCGACCCGGTCCACCAGGGCGCCCTGGTCGGCCTCGGCGGGGCTGGTCTCGGTGCCGTAGGAGCCGACGATGTCGGCGGCGGCGGTGCGGAACAGCTCACGGCGGCGCACGCCACGGGCCGCGGTGACACCCTGCGCGGCGTTCTCCGCGCGGCCCACGGCCGCCAGGATCTCCTGCTCCAGCGCGGCCCGCTGCCGCGGCGCGAGGCCGCCGCCGAGCGCCGCGGGGCCCGCTCCGCTGCCGTCGCCCAGCAGGGCCACCGCCTCGGGGGCGCGCATCAGCAGGTCGGGGGCGAGGCGGCCCGCCGACAGGACGCGGGCCAGGTTCTCGGCCGCCGCGCCCTCGTCGCGCAGCAGGCGCAGGTACCAGGGGGTCTTGCCGAGCGCGTCGGAGACCTTGCGGAAGTTCAGCAGGCCGGCGTCCGGGTCGGCGGAGTCCGCGAACCAGCCGAGGAGGACCGGCAGGAGGGTGCGCTGGATCGCCGCCTTGCGGGTCACGCCGGAGGCCAGGGCCTCCAGGTGGCGCAGGGCGGCGGCCGGGTCGGCGTAACCGAGCGCCACCAGGCGTTCGCGGGCCGCCTCCGGGCGCAGCCGGGCCTCGCCGGGGGCCAGTTGGGCGACCGCGTCGAGCAGCGGGCGGTAGAAGAGCTTCTCGTGCAGCCGGCGTACGACGCCGGTGTGCCGCTTCCACTCGCGGTTCAGCTCGGCCACCGGGTCGGCGCGCAGGCCCAGGGAACGCCCGAGGCGGCGCAGGTCCGGCTCCGCCTCGGGCACGAGGTGGGTGCGGCGCAGGCGGTAGAGCTGGATGCGGTGCTCCATGGAGCGCAGGAAGCGGTACGCCTCGTCCAGGCGGGCGGCGTCCTCGCGGCCGACGTAGCCGCCCGCGGCGAGGGCCGTCAGGGCGTCCAGGGTGGTGCCGCTGCGCAGGGCGGGGTCGGTGCGGCCGTGCACCAGCTGGAGGAGCTGGACGGCGAATTCGACGTCCCTGAGGCCGCCGGGGCCCAGCTTGAGTTCGCGGTCGATCTCGGCCGCGGGGATGTTCTCGACCACCCGGCGGCGCATCTTCTGCACGTCCGCCACGAAGTTCTCGCGGTCCGCCGCCTTCCAGACGAGGGGTTCGAGGGCGTCGATGTACGCCTGGCCGAGCGCCCCGTCCCCGGCCACCGGGCGGGCCTTGAGCAGGGCCTGGAACTCCCAGGTCTTCGCCCAGCGTTGGTAGTAGGCGAGGTGGCTGCTGAGGGTGCGCACGAGGGGGCCGTTGCGGCCCTCGGGGCGGAGGTTGGCGTCCACCGGCCAGATGGAGCCCTCGACGGTGGTTTCCGAACAGATCCGCATCAGGTGCGAGGCGAGTTTCGTCGCGGCCTTCAGCGCCTGGGGTTCGGGGACGCCCTCGGCCGGCTCCGCCACGAAGATCACGTCCACGTCGGAGACGTAGTTCAGCTCGTGGCCGCCGCACTTGCCCATCGCGATCACCGCGAGGCGGCAGGCGGCGGCGTCCTCCGGGGCCGCGCGTTCGGCGAGGGACAGGGCCGCGCGGAGCGTGGCGGTGGCCAGGTCGGCGAGCTCCGCTGCCGCCTCGGCGACGTCCGTGGTGCCGCAGACGTCGCGGGCGGCGATGGAGAGCAGGCAGCGGCGGTAGGCGACGCGGAGCGAGACCGGGTCGGCGGCCTCCGCCAGGCCGCGCTCGAACTCCGCGACACCCGGGTGGAGGTCGTGCGGCTCGTAGGTGACCAGGGCCTGCCAGTCGCCGGGGTGGCGGGCGAGGTGGTCGGCGAGGGCGGCGGAGGCGCCGAGGATGCCGAGCAGGCGGTCGCGCAGGGGCTTGGCCGCGATGAGGGTGTCCAGCAGTTCCCGGTGGGCGGTGGGGGTGGGCTGGGCCTCCAGGAGGCGGACCAGGCCGTGCAGGGCGAGGTCGGGGTCGGCGGTGGCGCCGAGGGCTTCGAGGAGGACGGGGTCGTCGCGGACGGGGGCCAGTTCGGGGCCGTCGAGGAGGCGTTCGGCGGCGGACGGGTCGGTGAAGCCGTGCCGCAGCAGACGGGTGAAAGTGCTGCTTCTGCGCCCCGGCGTCATGTCCGTGGTCTCCCCTCGGATCCGCTGTCGTCCTGGCCAGAGCCTATCCGGAGGGGGCGGGGGGTGGGTCGGCGGTTGTGGCGGACGGGGTTGGGGGGCCGGGGTGCGGTGCGGGGTGCTGTCCGGCGGTTGCGGGGAGGGGGGCGGAAGCCGCGCCCATGGCGACCGCCGCCCTCCGCCCGGAAGCCCCACCCGCAGGGGCCCTCGCCCCGGCACACCCCCGAAGCCTGCGGCACTGCCACCCCGGCAGACCCCCAGCCCTCTCGGCATCCCGGCCCCGGCCGGCCCCACCAGCCCCTTCCGCCAGACGGCACCCACCGTCGACGGGAGCCGGTCCGCGCCGGGCAACCGGTCCGCGCCGGGCAACCGGACCGCGCCGGGCAACCGGACCGCGCCGGGCAACCGGACCGTGCCGGGCAACCGGTCCGCGCCGGGCGGCCGGACCGTGCCGGGCAACCGGTCCGCGCCGGGCAGCCAGTCCGCGCCGGGCAGCCAGTCCGCGCCGGGCAGCCAGTCCGCGCCGGGCAGCCAGTCCTATGCCTGCGGCGGCCCGTCCGGGTGGGACGTGGCTCGGGTCGCGCCTGCCGTTGGGTGGGGGTCGGGGCCGCGCCGGGTGGTGTCCGTCCTCGGTCCGGCGGGCTGTTGCTCGTGCAGTGCCGGGGTTTTCGCCGGCCGCTGCGGGCGGACACCACCCGACACGTCCCCTTCCCGCCGTGCGCGAGTGCGGGCCGTCGTGGGTTCCCGCGCGACCTCCTGCCTCGGTTGGCCCCGCCGTGGGCCCCTGCGGGACGTCCCGTTCCCTGTCACGCCGTGCGCGAGTGCGGGCCCTCGGGGGTTCCCGTGTGCCCTCCTGCCTCTGCCCATCCTGCCTCGTGCGGGGTGGATCGGCGCTGCTGGTGGGGGAGGCTCGTCGTCAGGAGGTCGTGCAGGGTCTGGGCCGCCCTCGGGGCCGCGTCTCCGCAGCAGTTGTTGAAGAGGACGTGCACCTCTTCGGCCTGGGCGGCTGCCTGCCGGATGGGGGGCAGCCAGGCGGAGAGTTCCTGCTCGGTGTAGCTGTGGCGGAAGCGGTCCTCCTTCGTGCCCTTTCCCCAGTGGGGGCTGCGGCCGTGGAAGCGGATCAGGTGCAGGTGGGGGGTGGTGACGGGGGCGGGGGGCGGGGCGTCGGGGGTGTCCGTGGCCACCGCCGTCGCGTTCAGGTCGCCGAGGAACGCCGCCGTACGGGCTGCCTGGGCGGGGTGCCACCAGGCGGGGTCGCGGAACTCGACGGCGAACGGCCAGTCGTGGGCGCGTTCGCGGGCCGTGCGGATGAATGCCTCGGCCTCCGGGCCGGGGGTGAGGGAGGGCGGGTACTGGAAGAGGAGGGTGCCCAGGCGGCCGGCGTCGCGGAGGGGGGCCAGCGCTTCGGCGTAGCGGGTCCAGACCTCCGTGCGCAGGGCCTCGTCGCGGGGGTGGTCGCGCAGGTCCGCGGGGAGCGTGGCGGGCCGGGTACGGTGGCCGGTGAGCAGGGAGAACGCCTTGACGTCGAAACGGAAGCCGGGAGGCGTGCGTTCGGCCCAGAGGGCGGCTGTGCGCGGGGCCGGGAGAGCGTAGTACGGGGAGTCCGCCTCGACGAGGGGGAAGCGCGTGGCGTAGTGGCGTAACCGCTTCTCGGCGTCCCGGTGGCCGGGTGGGTACCAGCCGCTCCGGAGCAGCGCCGGGTCGGTCCAGCCGCACGTGCCGATGAGGATGTCCGCCATGCGGGCGTGGGTACCCGCCGTTCACCGGGTTTTCACCCGTGGGGTTGGCCGACGTGGGCCATGGGCACATTGGCGTGAGCATGCTCTGTCCGCACCGCCAGCCGCCCATCCCTACCCGGAGGTTGAAGTGTCCGGCAGTTCCGTGTACCGCCGTGCCCGCGCCGTCGTGGCGTCCGCGGCAGCCCTCGCCGCAGCCGCGGTCGGGCTGTGGACCGGGCTCGGCGAGGGGTCCGCGCACGCCGCGGGCGCTGTGCCCAGCCCGGACCACGTGGTCGTCGTGGTCTTCGAGAACCATGCCTACAGCCAGGTCATCGGCTCCTCCAGCGCGCCGTACATCAACTCGCTGAAGGCGGGGGGTGCCAACCTGACCCAGTCGTACGCCGAGACCCACCCCAGCCAGCCGAACTACTTCGCGCTGTTCTCCGGGTCGACGCAGGGGATCACCGACGACAGCTGCTACACCCCGGGGTTCTCCTCGGCGCGCAACCTCGCGTCCGAGCTGATCGCCGCCGGCCGCACCTGGGCCAGCTACAACGAGACGCTGCCGAGCCAGGGCTCCACGACGTGCAGCAGCGGCACCTACGCCCGCAAGCACAACCCCTGGTTCGGGTTCAGCAACGTACCGACGTCGACCGCCAAGACGTTCGCCCAGTTCCCGACGGACTACTCGACGCTGCCGCAGATGTCGTTCGTGGTGCCGAACCTGTGCAGCGACATGCACGACTGCTCGGTGTCCACCGGTGACACCTGGCTGAAGAACAACCTGGGCGCCTACGCGACCTGGGCCAAGACCCACAACAGCCTGCTCGTCGTCACCTTCGACGAGGACAACCGGCTGAGCGGGAACAAGATCCCGACCGTGTTCTACGGGCAGCCCGTCGCCGCCGGGTCCAGCTCCTCGACCACGTACAACCACTACGACCTGCTGCGCACCCTGGAGGACTCCCAGGGCCTGACCACGCACGCGGGCAACGCGGCCTCCGCCCAGGACATCACCGGGATCTGGGCGTCCTGACGTGTACGTAGCGGACAGCCGTACGAGTACGTCCGCTCAGGGTGCCGTCCGGCCTTCGGCCGGGCGGCGCCGTGCGGCGGTCGCGCCGACCGTGCTCGCGCTGGGGACGGTGAGCCTGGTCACCGACGTCTCCTCGGAGATGGTGACGGCGGTGCTGCCGTTGTACCTGGTGAGCGGTCTGGGTCTGTCGCCGTTGGGGTTCGGGCTGCTGGACGGCGTCTACAACGGGTTCTCGGCGCTCGTGCGCCTGGTGGGCGGGCACTTCGCCGACCGGGGCGGCGGGCGGCACAAGTGGGTCGCCGGGCTGGGGTACGGCATCTCGGCCGTGTGCAAGCCGCTGCTGCTGGTGGCGCACGCGCTGACCCCGATCGGGCTCGTGCTCGCCGCCGACCGGACCGGCAAGGGGCTGCGCACGGCACCCCGGGACGCGCTGATCTCGCTCGCCAGTACGCCGGAGACACGCGGGCGGGCCTTCGGGGTGCACCGGGCGATGGACACGGCCGGGGCCCTGCTCGGGCCGCTGGTGGCGTTCCTGATCCTGCGGGCCACCGTCGACGGGTACGACGCGGTGTTCACCGTGAGCTTCTGCGTCGCCGTGCTGGGTGTCCTGGTGCTGGTGCTCTTCGTGCCGGGCGGGCGGGGTGACGCGGTCCCGGCCGAACGGCCGACTCTCCGCGCGGCCCTCGCCCTGCTGCGCGGCCGTGATCTGCGCCGGATCACCGTGTGCGCGCTGCTGCTGGGCCTCGCCACGGTCAGCGACTCCTTCGTCTACCTGCTGCTCCAGCGCCGCCTCGGCGTCCCCGACCGCTGGTTCGCGCTGCTGCCGCTCGGCACGGCCGCCGCCTTCCTGCTGCTGGCGGTGCCGCTCGGCCGGCTCGCGGACCGGGTGGGCCGCTGGACGGTCTTCCTGGCCGGCCACGGCGCCCTGCTCGTCGTGTACGCGCTGCTGCTCACCTCCTGGCACGGCACGGGCCTGCCGTACCTCGTGCTCGCCCTGCACGGCGGCTTCTACGCCGCCACCGACGGGGTGCTGATGGCCGCGGCCTCGGACAGCGTGCCGGAACGGCTGCGCTCCTCCGGGCTGGCCGTCGTACAGACCGGGCAGGCGCTGACCCGGTTCGCCTGCTCGCTGCTGTTCGGCGCGGCCTGGACGGTGTGGGGCGACCGGGCGGCGCTGGCGGGCGCGGCGGTGGCGCTGGCCGCGTGCGCCGCGTTCTCCCTCACCCTGCGCCCGAAGGGAACGGTGCCCGCATGACCGTACGCACCCGCATCCTGATCCTGGTCTCCGCCGTCGCCGTGCTGGCGGCGGTCGGGCTGGCGTCGGTGCTGCACGCCTCCGCGCGGGCGGACCGCCGGGACCAGGCGCAGGCGGGCGGGCCGCGCGTCACGCCGGGGACGGTGACGCTGCGCCGGCCGGGGCGGCTCGTGTTCCGGAACATGGCGTGGGGGCCGCACCGCGACGAGCTGACCAGCGTCCCGGCCTCCGCGCCGGACGCGCCGCGCACCGCGTCCGGCCTGAAGTGCCTGCGGTTCTACGCCGCCTCGGGCACCGGCGTGTGCCTCCAGGCCGTGCACGGGCCCGTCTCGGACACCTACCGCGCGCTGATCCTGGACGCGCGCCTGCGGACCGTGGCCCGCTACGACGTGCCGGGCATCCCCTCCCGCGCCCGGGTCTCCCCCACCGGGCACTTCGCCGCGTGGACGGCGTTCGTGGGCGGCGACTCGTACGCCGGGACGGACTTCTCCACGCGCGCGGCCATCGTGGACACCCGCGACGGGAAGCTGATCCCGTCCCTGGAGTCCTTCCGGATCGTCAAGGACGGGCGTCCGTACCGGGCGGCGGACGCCAACTTCTGGGGAGTGACGTTCGCGGCCGACGACCGCACGTTCTACGCGACGCTGGCCACCAAGGGGCGGACGTACCTGGTCCGCGGCGACCTGCGCCGCCGTACGGTCACCACGCTGCACGCCAACGTGGAGTGCCCGTCCCTGTCGCCGGACGGCACCCGGGTCGCGTACAAGAAGCGGGTCGCGGGGCTGCCGAAGGACGCGCCCTGGCGGCTGTACGTCCTCGACCTGCGCACGATGCGCGAGACCCCGCTCGCCGAGCCGCGCAGCGTGGACGACCAGGCGGTGTGGAAGGACACCCGTACCCTCGTGTATGCGCTGCCCGGGGACTACGGCGCCGACCTGTACGAGGTCCCGGCGGACGGCTCCGGACGGCCGCACCGGATCAGCACGGCGGCGGTGTCACCGGCGTACCTCGGCTAGTGTCCTGCGCCGGTAGTCCGTCGTTAGATCCAGCATGAGTTCTTCTGCCGGGGTGCCGCGTCGTGGCCCGAAGCTGCAACCGCTGCTGCTCGCGGATGACGAGCGTGCTGTCCTTGAACGCTGGACCCGGCGGGCGAACTCCGCCCAGGCTCTGGCGTTACGGGCGCGCATCGTGTTGGCCTGTGCAGGCCGTGACATCCCACCCATCGTCCAGGTGGCCCGGGACCTGCGGATTTCCGCGGACACGGTCCGCAAGTGGCGTCGGCGGTTCCTGGCCGAGCGGCTGGACGGCCTGGCCGACGAGCCCCGGCCGGGCCGGCCGCCCACCATCGGTGTCGATCAGGTCGAAGCGGTCGTGGTCGCCACCCTGGAAGAGATCCCGAAGAACGCCACGCACTGGTCGCGGAAGTCGATGGCCGAACACAGCGGCCTGTCGAAGTCCACCGTCGGCCGGATCTGGCGGAGATTCCAGCTCAAGCCGCATCTGACGGACACCTTCAAGCTGTCGACGGACCCGCTGTTCGTGGAGAAGGTCTACGACGTCGTCGGGCTGTACTTCAACCCGCCCGAGGGCGCGGTGGTCCTCTCGGTGGACGAGAAATCCCAGATCCAGGCCCTGGACCGCTCCCAGCCCGTGTTGCCGATGATGCCCGGCATGCCTGAGCGGCGCACCCACGACTACGTCCGCAACGGCCTGACCACGCTGTTCGCCGCATTCGACGTCGCCACCGGCGAGGTCATCAGCTCCCTGCACCGCCGACACCGGGCGGCGGAGTTCAAGAAGTTCCTGACCCGGATCGACAAGGAGGTCCCTGCGCACCTGCAGATCCACCTGATCTGTGACAACTACGGCACCCACAAGAC
>NZ_BMVN01000032.1:0-109747 GCF_014650735.1 Streptomyces canarius | reverse complement strand
GGAGCACGGGGTGACGGTCAACGCGGTCGCCCCGGGCCCGGTGGAGACCGCACTCTTCCGCGCGCAGCACCCGGTGGGCGGCGCGGAGGAGACCAGGGTGCTGCGCTCCGTACCCATGGCCCGCTTCGGCCGCCCGCAGGAGGTCGCCGCGGCCATCTCCTTCCTGCTGGGCGAGGACGCCGGCTTCATCACCGGCCAGGTGCTCGGCGTGGACGGCGGAGGCAGCCTTTCCGGCCGCTGAGGAGCCGGGCGTGCACGGTGGTGTCCCAGGCGACGGACGGACCGGGTGCGGGGGACACGGGCGGAGCGCGGATCGCGCGTGCCTTCGGCTGCCTGCTGCCACGCCGCCCGGCCGCGTCCACCGCGGCAGTCACGCCCTCGGTGACGCCGTGACGCTCCCCGGGCCGCCGTCCGCGTGGGCGGCGCCGCGCGGCACCGGCGGCCGGTGCCCGGTTCTCGGCACGGCACACGCCAAGGGGCCGGCGCCGTCGTGCAACGGATGACTCCCCGCACGGGCGGCGGAAGGGACACCTGCCGGTGCCCACACCCGGGGGACGCGCACGGGCACCTTCGGCGGTTGCCGGGCCACCCGGGCCCCCGGTGTCTCACATCACGTCGGCGAGCCGGTCCACCTGGTCCGGGTCAAGGCCGTAGCAGTAGAGCACGACCTCATCGGCGCCCAGGTCGGCGAGGGCGGTGATCGACTCACGGATCGCCGCCCGCGTCGTCAGGAGACCGGCGGCCATCCGGTCGGCCGCGCCGGTGAAGGCGTAATAGCTCAGCAGGGCTTCGCGCGCCTCGTCGAGCAGCCGCTGCGGGCCGAGCGCGACGTTGAGCTGGGCGACGAGCCGGGGCCGGCCCTCCCTGCCGTGCTCCCGCCAGGCCTCGCGCACGGTGTCGAACAGGCCCGCGACCATCGGCACGGGCGCGGCGGCCAGGTAGCCGTCGGCCCACCGTGCGACGCGTTCGAGGGCGGCGGGCTGGAATCCGCCCAGCAGGACCTCGGGGCCGCCCCGGCGGGAGGGGCGCGGTCCGATCGGGCCGATGCCGTCGCTGTGGTCCGCGCCGGACCACAGCCGGCGCATGACGGCCAGCTGCTCGTCCAGGCGGCGGCCCCGGGTTCGCATGTCGGCGCCGACGGCCGAGTAGTCGTCGGCGCGGGTGCCGACGCCGAGGCCCAGTACGAGCCGGCCCCCGGTCATCCGGTCGATGGTGGCCGCCTGCTTGGCCAGCAGGACCGTGTCGCGCGTGGGGGCGAGGAGGACCTCGGTCTGTACGCGGATGCGCGAGGTGGCACCCGCGAGTACCGCGAGCGCGGCCAGGGGTTCGGGATTGTCGTAGACCACCCGGTCGAGCAGGCCCAGTGAGCTGAACGGACCGGCATCGGCCCGCCGGGCCCAGGCGGTCAGCAGGCTGGGATCGCCGATGGGCAGGCCGATGCCGATGTTCATGGACGGGGCTCCTTCTCTGGGGACGGGATCGGAGTGCGGCGCGGCCGGGGTCAGGTGACCGGCGGCAGCGCGGGGCCGGTGGTGCCGAGCTGTTCCTGGGCGACGATCTGTGGGATCGGCCAGGTGACGCCGGGGGGCGGCCAGGACTGGCCGGTCGCCTTGAGGAACTCGGCGGGCGGTTCGTACAGCGGCGGCTGGGTGCCGTCGGGGATCATGCTCTTCCAGGTCACCCCGCTCGTGCGCTCCTTGAACTCGTCCTTCATGCCCTGGAGCAGGTCGGGCTGTTCGATGAGGTCGACGGCGGAGGCGGCCATGTAGCGTGCGGCGGAGAGCATGGCCTCGTGGCCTATGTGGGTCGCGGCGGTGGCGGTGACACCCCAGTTGTGGTTGGGCAGTCCGGGCGGGTAGGCCGCCGCGAGCAGCGTGGCCGTCGGCGCCTGCCAGCTCACGTCGGCGGCGTCGGTGGCCAGTCCGCCGGTGTAGTTGGCGGCGGGCGGCGCGAGCGGGGTGATGGTGGTGGGCATGCCGGTCTCGGGCTTGCCCAGCGACTTCTGGATCGCCTTGGCCAGGGCGTGGTCGTCCTCGGTGAACTGCGGTGCGCCGATCCGCCGCATGTTGTCGTACACCAGCTCGGCGCCCGCCTTGTTGGCGAGCAGGTTCCAGGTGGCGGAGTGGAACTTGTGCACGAGCCGGGTCTGGCTCGCCTGGGCCGCGGCCTTGGCGCAGTCCACGATCTTGTCGTAGAGCACCTGGGCGCGGGCCGGGCTGCCCTCGCGGACGTAGTACCAGATGGAGCACATGTCCGGGGTCACATTGGGGGCGCCACCGCCGTTGATGACGGCGTAGTGGAAGCGGCCCGAGGGCGCGACGTTCTTCTCCCGCAGGTACTCCGACATCGTTGCCATCAGCAGCGCGCCGTCGAGACCGCTCTTGTTGCCGAGCGGGGTGCCGCCGTGGCCGGAGGCACCGAGGAACGTGAAGGTGGCCGACAGCAGCGCGCTGGTGGTGTTCCAGAAGGGCATCGTGACGTTGAACGGGTGCCAGTCGAGGACGGCGTCGAGGCCGTCGTACACCCCGGCCTTGACGGCGTAGGCCTTGCCGACGAGCTGCTCCTCGCCCGCGCTGCCGAAGAGTTTCACCGTGGCCTTGAGGCCGTGCGCCTCGACGGCCTTGCTGACGGCGACGGCGGCGGCGGTGGCGGCGCCGCCGAGCAGGTTGTGGGCGTCGCCGTGGCCGCCGCCGTACGTCGGGCCGTAGGCGTCGTAGTTGTAGACGAGCGGGTCGTGCGTCGAGGCGCCCTTCTTCTGGGAGAGGCCGGGCAGGGCGTCGTACTCCGCGCTGAAGCCGAGCACCGGCCCGCCGGAGCCGTAGGTGGCCACGAACGCGGTCGGGAAACCGGCGGAGCCCCATGTGACGCGGAACCCGTTGCGCTCCAGCAGCGCGGCGTGGGCCTGTGCGGACTTCCACTCCCGCAGGGACAGCTCCGCGTGCTGCCAGACCTCGTCGCTCAGCTCCGTGATCGTCCGGCTGTTGGAGGTGATCCAGGAATCGGCGGTGGTCTTGGCGGGTGTGTCTCCGGCGAGGCCGGTGGGGGCTTTGTAGCCGGTGGGCGAGACGCCGGTGCGTTCGTCATGGCCCAGCGTCGCGGCGAGCACTGGATCGGCTTGCAGGACCGTGGCGGTCGTGGCGGTGGCGCCGAGTCCGAACATCTTCAGCAGGCGCCTGCGGCCCACATAGGGCACGTCGTTCATCGCGGCCTTTCTCGACAGCGCGGTAGTGACATTGCGGAAGTCATGATGCTGTCGCGCGATGCCCGACACAAGGAAGTGTTGTCACTATGGGCAAGCACATGAGTTAATATGTGATACATGTTGCCCGCATGTTCGACGGTGCGGTATGGTCCGGCCCCTTGCGCCGCACGTCGAGCACGGTCGGATCGCAGCGGTGACCGGTGTCGACGACACGGGCCCCTACCTCCCGGTCACCGAGCTCGGCCCTCGCTCGGGAGACGGAGCCCTTCGCGCGGCCGTCCGGGAACGTCACGCGCGGGGATGCGGTGTCGTGAAGATCATGGCGAGCGGGGGGCGCCATGACACCCGGTTGGCTCCGCACGCCTCGCAGTACACCGTCGACGAGCTGCGCACGGTGGTCGAGGATGCGCACCAACCCGGTTCTGCGCGTGGCCGCGCACGCGCACGGCAACCGGGCCGTCCTCGACGCCGTGGAGGCGGGCGTCGACACCCTGGAACACGTCAGCTTCCTCACGCCCGAGGGCTGCGATCCCAGCGATGAGGTGCTGACCGCGATCGCCGGTGGCACGGTGTTCGTCAGTGGGACACTGGGCGCCGATCCGAAGGCGCCGGGCACGCCGCCGATGGCCATCGCCGCGCAGCTCGGCCGTATCCACGCGGGTTACGGAGCGCTGCACGCACGCGGCGCCCGCCTGGTGGTGGGTTCCGACGCCGGGATCGCCCCGTTCAAACCGCACGACGTGCTGCCCCACGCGGTGGCCGAACTCCGCGGACTGGGCCTCTCCGCCGGGGCGGCGCTGTCCACCGTCACCGCGCTGGCGGCCGAGGCATCCGGACTCGGCGACCGGAAGGGACGGAACCGCGCCGGCTACGACGCCGACCTCCTCGTGCCGGAGGGTGATCCGGCGCTTGACGCCGCTGCCCTCCTGAACGTCGCCGGCGTCTTCCGGTCCGGAGTGCGCGTGCGCTGACGACCTGGGCGGAGTCCGTCACGACGCAGGACCGGGCCATGCGACGGTCGTCTCCCGCGGCGCACGGCCGTCGGGTGGTCGTGTACGGCTCCGGCCACCGGGTTCGCCCGGCGGCCGGTCCGGCATCGGCACGCTGCCGCGCCTGCCGTCACGCCTGTTTGATCGCCGAGATGTCGAACCGGAGCCTGACCTTGTCGGAGACCAGGACACCGCCCGTCTCCAGCGCCGCGTTCCAGGTCAGGCCCCACTCCGAGCGCAGGATCTCGGCCTTGCCCTCGAAGCCGACGCGCTCGTTGCCGAACGGGTCCTTCGCGGCGCCGTTGAACTCCAGGTCGATGGTGAGCGGCTTGGTGACGCCGAGCAGGGAGAGCTCGCCGGTGATGCGGTAGTCGTCGCCGCCCAGGGACTCGGCCTTGGTGGAGCGGAACGTCATGACCGGGAACTCGTCGATCTTGAAGAAGTCGGACGACTTCAGGTGGCCGTCGCGGTCGGTGCTGCCGGTCTCGACGCTGTCCATCTGCACGTCGAGCGTGGCGGTGGACTTGGCGGGGTCCGCGCCGTCCAGGTGCAGCGAGCCGGTGAAGTCCCGGAAGCCGCCCTTGACGTTGGTCACCATGGCATGCCGCACCACGAAACCGATCGTGCTGTGGGACGGGTCGATCGCGTAGTCACCCGTCAGGTCCGAGATGTCCGGGCTGTCGAAGGTGCTCATGCAAGTACTCCAGAAAGGTTCCAGGGATCATGTGCCGAGGTCTGTAAACATACCGGCATGACTTTTGAAGTTTCAATCACTATCTGTCATCTTTCTTCACAGACTAAGTCATGTATGTTGGACATGCTATGAAAGAGTCAGTCAGTCTCCATGGTTCACCTACGCTTCCTCCAGGTTGCCCGAGGTGACAGTGGGACCCTCCAGAGGTGTGCCCATGGACGATGCGACCCCTCCGCCGTCATTGTTCGGCCGCGCCGAAGAGCTGCGCAGGATCGAAGCCTTCCTGAAGCGGTCCCGGCGCCAGGGTGACTCCCTGTTCCTCTACGGCGAGCCGGGGGTGGGCAAGACCCGTCTGCTGGACGCCGCCGCCGACCTCGCCTCCGCACAGGGCGTACGCGTCATCCGGGCGACCGGCGTGCAGTACATGGGGGACGTCAGTTACGGAGTACTCGCCGAACTGCTCCTCCCGATGGCCTCGGCGCTCACGGAGTTGGACAACGTGTTCCGCGACGCGCTGCTCGCGGCCTTCGGCATGCTGACCGGCCCGATCCCACGACGGCTGGTGATCCTCAACGCGTGCCTCGCCCTGCTGCGCCGCCAGGCCGAGTCGGGCCCGTTGCTCCTCGTCGTGGACGACCTGCCCTGGGCGGACGGCCCCAGTGCGGTCGCGCTCGGTTTCGTGGCCCGGCGGCTGACCGGCAGCAGGGTCGGTCTGATCACCGCCGCACGCAACGACGAACGCGACCACTTCCAGCGCAGCGGGCTGCCCGCCCTCCAGGTCAGACCGATCGACCTGACCGCCTCGGACGAACTGCTGCGCGCGGCGTTCCCCCATCTGGTGCCTGGTGTGCGGTACCGCCTCGTCACCGAGGCCCGCGGCAATCCGCTGGCCCTGCTGGAACTGCCCGCGGCCCTGAGCCCCGACCAGCTGTCCGGCGTCGCGACGCTGCCGGACGTGCTCCCGCTCACCCGTCATGTCGAGTCGGCGTTCGCGGCACGCATCGCGCTGCTGCCTTCCCGGACGCGGGAAGCCCTCCTCGTCCTCGCCCAGGACGGCACCGGTGACCTGCGGATCCTCCAGCGGGTCGTCGGCGCCGAACCCGCCCTGGAACATCTCGCACCGGCGGAGAGCGCGAAACTGGTCAAGGTGGACCTCGCCTCGCGGCAGGTGGAGTTCCGTCACCCCCTCGTAAGCTTGGCGGTGGTGGAGTGCGCCGAGGAAGCCGGGTTGCGCCGGATCCACCGTCTGCTCGCCGACCTGTTCACCGACGATCCGGAGCGCCGTGCCCGGCACCTCGCCGAGGCGGCGAGCGGGGCCGACGAATCGGTCGCGAACGCGCTCGAGCAGGCCGCCCACCGCAAGCTCCGCCGCGGTGACGCGGCCGGTTCGCTGTCCGCTCTCGTGCGCGCCGCGCAGTTCAGCACCGCCGCCGACGACCGCTGCCGACGGCTGGCCCAGGCCTCCTACCTGGCTGCCCACCTCACCGGTGACCTGGGCACCGCCACGCGTCTGCTGGCCGAGATCCGCACTGTCGGTTCACGGTTCGGCGGCTCGCTGCACTCGGCCGCGGCCGCCGCCTACGTGCTCGTCAACGGTGACGGCGACGTCGAGGCGGCGCACACGTTGCTCGTCGCCGCCATCGAGAACGGCGACCACGGCTATGACGCCTCCCGCACCGACCTCGTCGAGGCACTCCACACACTGCTGATGATGTGCTGGTTCGCCGGCCGGGAGGACTACTGGCCGCCGCTGTACGCCGCCATCGAACGGCTCCGGCCGCGGCCCCCGGAGCTGCTGCTGCTCATGAGCAGGACCCTGCCCGACGCCGCCCGCACGTCGCCCGGGCAGCGGCGGCGCCTGGCCGAGCTGATCGACCGCCAGCAGGAGTGGCGGGAGCCGCATGAGCTGGTCCGCCTCCATACCTCGGCGATCTACCTGGATCTGCTCGACGGCTGTCGCGCGCGGGCCTGGACCCTCGTCGAAAGCGGCCGGTCGGGCGGTGCCGTGCGCAGCGCGCTGAGCGCGTTGCTGCACCTGGGCCTCGACGACTTCGCAGCCGGGCGCTGGGAGGAGGCCGAACGGCTGGCCGATGAGGGCCTGGCACTCGCCAAAAGCCATGGCTATACCTTTGTGACCTGGTTCTTCTACCTGCACAAGGCCCTGCTGGCCGCCGTCCGCGGCGACGCGGAGGCGGACCGGTGGGCCGATGAACTCACCCGTGTCACCACCGCCCGCAAGGCCCACGGCGCGGCTCGCACCGCACACCACCCCAGAGCGCTCACCGCCGCCGGACGCGGGGACTGGGAGGCCGCCTACCAGCACGCCTCCCGGCTCAGCCCCGCGGGCCGGCTGGCCCCCTACACCTCCCACGCCCTCTGGGTGGCTCTCGATCTCGTGGAAGCGGCGGTGCGGACCGGCCGCACCGCGGAGGCAAAGGCGCACACCCGGGCGATACGGGAGGCGGAACTGCCGGACCTGTCGCCCAGGCTCGCCCTGCTCACCCTGGCCGCCGAAGCGCTCGCCGCCCCTGCCGAAGAGGCGCTTGCCCTGTTCGAGCGCGCGGTGTCGGCCCCGGGCGCCCATCACTGGCCGTTCGACTACGCCCGCGTGCAGTTCCTCTACGGTGAGCGGTTGCGCCGCGACGGCGACGTGGCCGAAGCCCGCTCACACCTCAGCACCGCCCTCGCCATCTTCCAGCGCCTCGGCGCCACCCCCTGGGCCAACCGGGCAGGTGCCGAACTGCGGGCCGCCGGCCGCAATCATCCTCTGCCGATCGTCGGCGGGAGGGGTAGCGGCAGTCTCACGGCCACGGAGGTGGAGATCGCCATGCTTGCCGCCGAGGGGCTGACCAACAAGCAGATCGGCGAGCGGCTCTACCTCTCCCACCGGACGGTGGGCACCCACCTCTACCGCATCTTCCCGAAGCTCGGCATCACCTCCCGTGCCGCGCTGAGGGACGCGTTGTCGCAGTGAGTACCACAACGGGCACGGCCGGATCAGTGGAAACGCGCCCCTCTGCCCACCTCGCCGTACGGGTCCGCCGTGTAGTCCGAGGGCTTGGTTTCGTCGACGCCCTCCGGCGCCCGCACCGCCCTGAGCAAGGGGGTGAGCGCCACCGTGGCGACGACGTTCAGTATGAAGGCCGTGAGGCCGATGTAGCCACTCGCGCCGATGCCCGGGATCTCCGCGGCGTTGCCGGCGAAGTGCTTCCGCGTCGGTGATGCCGTCCCGTACGCCGCCACCGTGCCGTACACCATGCCCGCGGCCCAGCCGGCCAGCAGCGCCCAGCGGTGGAACCAGCGGGTGAAGAGACCGCCGACCAGCGCGGGAACGGTCTGGAGGATCCAGATGCCGGCGAGAAGCTGGTAGTTGATGGCCACGGTGTTGTCCATGGTCAGGACGAAGATCAGTGCGCCGGCCTTCACCAGCACGGAGGCGATCCTCGAAACGTGGGTCTCCTGCTCGGCCGTCGCGTCCGGCTTGACGAACTCCCTGTAGACGTTGCGGGTGAACAGGTTGGCCGCCGCGATCGACATGACGGCGGCCGGTACCAGCGCGGCCACGCCGATCGCCGCGAACCCGACGCCCGCGAACCATGCGGGGAAGAGATCCTCGAACAGTTGCGGTACCGCCAACTGGGCATCGGACACCTTGACTTGAGCCGCGACCGCCAGGAAACCGAGCAGTGCGAGCAACCCCATCATCAGCGAGTACAGTGGCAGCAACGCGGTGTTGCGGCGAACCACCTCACGACTTCGGGAGGACAGGGTCGCGGTGACGGCGTGCGGGTAGGCGAACAGCGCCAGCGCGGAGCCGAGGACCAGCGTCGCGTACGTCCACTGTCCCCGCTCCGTGGGGACGAGTGCGCCGCGCGGCAGCCCGGTCCCCGGACCGGCCTCAGCGAATGTACGGCGAACCTCGGCGAACACATGACCGAAACCGCCGAGCCTGAAGGGAACGTAGACGATCGCCACAAGGACCACGACATAGATCAGCAGGTCCTTCACGAAGGCGATCAGGGCCGGCGCGCGCAGCCCGGAGGTGAGGGTGCAGGCCGCGAGCACGCCGAAGGCAACCAGCAGGGGCAGATCCCTGACGACCGTGAGGGTGTCGCTCCCGCCCCCCAGTCCCATCACGTCCAGCACGGCGCGCAGCCCGACCAGTTGGAGTGCGATGAACGGCATCGTCGCCAGGATGCCGGTGACCGCCACGGCCAGGGACAGAGCTCTGGAGCCGAACCGGCCACGGACGAAGTCCGCCGTGGTCACGTATCCGTGCCGGTGGGAGACCGACCACAGGCGCGGCAGGAAGGTGAAGACGAGCGGGTAGACGAGATTGGAGTAGGCGATGGCGAAGAACCCGGGCCAGCCCGTCGCGTATACCGCTCCTGGCACGGCCACGAAGATGTACGCGGTGTAGAGGTCGCCGCCCAGCAGGAACCAGGTCACCCAGGTGCCGAAGGACCGTCCGGCGAGACCCCACTCGTCCAGGCTCTCCTCGTCGGCGGTCCGGCGCCACCGTGCAGCCAGGAATCCCATGACCAGGACGAGCGAGAAGAAGCAGAGGAAGACGCCGAGCGACACCGGGTTCATGGCACGGCTTGCATACCGCGCATTCCTGGTCTGTCCAGCATATCCGGCCACAGGGCGATCAAGTGGTCAGACTCTGCCATGATGTCACCGACCTAAGTCATGTGATGTCACCTCACCCATCGAGGAGGCATTAGCATGAGTGATGCTTCCAGCGACTTTTGTCGAAAGGTTACTTATGACCAGGAACTTGGTCCGTGCCGGCCTCGCCGCAGCGGCGGTCGCGGGACTCTCGCTGAGTGCCGCGGCGGTGCCGGCCTCCGCCACCCCGGCCGGCCCGGGCGTGACCGGAACCATCATCTCCAAGACCACGATCGGCTCGAAGGACTACATCCTGCGCCGCATCACCCTGCCGCCGGGGCAGAGCACGGGCTGGCACTACCACGACGGTACGCTCATCGGTTACGTCGAGCAGGGCACACTGAGCCACTTCGACGCCTCGTGCGCCTCGGACGGCGTCTACAAGCAGGGCCACTACATCAAGGAGCCCGCGGGCGCGGACCACGTGCACATCGGACGCAACCTCGGCACCGTCCCGGTCGTTCTCGACGTCCTCTATGTCCTTCCCCACGGCGCGCCGTTGTCGGAGGACGCCCCCAACCCGGGTTGCGACTTCCAGTGACCGCCGCCGGGTCCCGTCCCTCCCCCGCACGGGGGAGAGCGGACCCGGTGTGTCTCAGGCAGTGACGTAGCGCACCGAGTGCCCCTTCTTGATGCGTCGGGCCTCACCTCTCGCGACGAGCCCCTCCAGGGTCGTACGCACCACAGTGGCCTTGATGGCCCGGTCAGGTTGTGTCTCACTCAGTGCCGCCGCGACGTCACCGGCGGAACAGGGGCCGGGCCGCTCGGCCAGATGGGCTCGGATGAGACTGACCAGGGTCGGCACGCGTTGTTTCCGCCCGGTGGCGCCCCGTCCGCCCGGGGCGCCACCCGTGGCGTTCTCCCCGGGGGGCGCGGGCGCGTACTGGAGGGGTATGTCGCTCTCCAGAGCCTGCCGCATCGTCATGAGAACGGCGTGATCGCGCCGCAGGGCACCGAGGCGGGCTTCGAGCTGCTCCAGCTCGGCACGGACACCGTCCTGTTCCTCGGCGTTCCGCTCAAGGTCGTTGGCCAACTGGGCACTGTAGTGCGTCACCAAGTCCGTGGTGGTCGTCGCCTCGGGTCCGGGCATGCGGCACCTCCTTGGGTCGGCTCCGAGTGCTGGTCACGCTCCGTAGGTGAATCCCGGACTGCCGCCAGAGACAACGAACACCGGTCTCCGGGCGTCAGCGCACGAACTCAGTGTGACATTCCTTGGTGAGATGCGCAGCAGTACGGACACAGGAATCCGACAGTCTCATTCGATGAGGTGAGTCAGCTCATCCCATGTCACCTCTGCCGCTTCCTGTCCCTCGGGCACGAGGTGATAGGTCTCAAGGAGCCATTCGGTGATGGCATCGGCCGGTATCTCGAAGAGAGCGGTGTGGGGGTCGCGCCCCACCTCCACCCACAGGAAACACCCGTCGGCCCCGTCATTCTCCGGCCACACGGTGACATCGCCCTCGCCCGCGCCGCCCGTCAGCCCGTCGGCGAGCAATTCCCGTGAGAAGACCCACCGCACCGGATGCTCACCCTCCGAATCAAGGATCAGCGTGACGGCGTACGGATCGCGTACGTCGTAGGAGAACTCGCAGGAGATGATCACCGGAAACCGCTTGGCGACCCAGTACGTAGCGGTGGAGGCGAGGTGCACTTTTCTCATTCCGCCCACCGCCGCTCCGGCCATGAATGGAAGGGGTGGTATTTCACTGTTTCCGGCTGTGTCATCTGCTCGCTTCCCGCTTCTGGAACAGGGTCGCCCCGCACTACCCCGTACCGCTCCTCCATGATGCGAGCCGCGTCGGCCCCTTCGCATACGTCATCTGACGGTGATGGCCCAGGCGACGCGGGCGTGCGAAGCGGCGCCGCCGACCGCCTTGCGGGCATCTGCCTGAAGCCTGGTGTCTGCACGTTGACTGCACCATGAAACATATGAAGTAGCATGATCTCAAACCTAAGTCACTTGAGTACTCATGTGACGTGTCCGGAGAGGCTGGATGATGCCAACAGAAACGTACGATTACATCGTGGTGGGAGCCGGTACGGCCGGATGTGTGCTGGCGGCCCGGCTGTCGGAGACTCCGGAGGTACGCGTCCTGCTGATCGAGGCGGGGAGCGCCGAACCCCTCGACCTGATGGCGGTTCCCGCCGCCTGGCCCGCCCTGATGGGCTCCAACGCGGACTGGGCCGACCGCAGCGTCCCACAGGAGGGCGCCGGCGGGATGGTGATCCCTCTGCCGCGCGGGCGGGCCCTCGGCGGCAGTTCGTCCATCAACGCCATGACCTTCCTGCGCGGGCACCGCTCCAGCTACGACGCCTGGGAGAAGGCCGGCGCGACCGGCTGGACGTACGACGAGCTCCTTCCCTACTTCAAGCGCAGTGAGAACCTCACGGGCGTACCCGGCCGTGACCCCCGCTACCGCGGCATGGAGGGGCCGCTGCGGGTCGCTCCCGCCGCCCGGCCCCACCCGCTGTCCGAGGCGTTCCTCAAGGCGGTGCGGCAGGCCGACCACCCGATCACCGAGGACTTCACCAGTGGTCTGGAGGAGGCCTTCGGCTGGGAGGACCTGACCATCGTCGACGGTCTCCGGCTGGACGCGGCCACCGCGTACCTCCGCCCTGTCGTCGACCGGCCCAACCTGACCTTGGTGACCGACGCCCTCGCCCACCGGCTGACCTTCGACGGCGAGCGGTGCACGGGCGTCGAGTACGGAATCGGCGAACGGCGGCACAGCGCGCGGGCCACACGGGAAACGGTGCTGACCGCGGGCGCGCTGGGCTCCGCCCAGCTGCTGATGCTCTCCGGCATCGGCCCGGAGGAGCATCTGCGCGAGGTGGGCGTCGAGCCGCGGCTGAACCTCGCCGGGGTGGGGTCGAACCTCCAGGACCACCCCTTCACCGGTGTCGTCTACCAGTCCTCCCGGCCGGTTCCGCCGTCGATGGGCAACCACGGCGAGGTCGCGGGCCTGATCCGCACCGACCCGGCCCTGGACGGCCCCGACGTCCAGCTTCAGATGGTGGACGTGCCGCTGCGCGAGGACACTCTGCCCGGCCCCGCGATGGACCAGGGCTACATGCTCATGGTGGCGCTCATGCGGCCGTTCAGCCGGGGTACGGTCCGGCTGACCGACGCGACCCCCGGCAACGCGCTCGTCGTCGACCCCCGCTACTACACGGACCCCCGGGACGTCGACGCCCTGGTGCACGGTCTGCGCACGGTCCGGGAGATCGGCCGGACCGAGGCACTGGCCGAGTGGCGCGGCGAGGAAGCCCTGCCCGGGGCTGACGTCCAGGACGACGAGGCCCTGCGCGCCTACGTCCGCCGGAACATCCGTACGTACGCGCATTACAGCGGCACCTGCCGTATGGGCACCGACGACGGCGCCGTTGTCGACCCGCAGCTCCGCGTGCGGGGCGTCGAGGGGTTGCGGGTGGCCGACGCCTCGGTCATGCCGACCATCGTGTCCGCCAACACCAACGCCACGGTGTTCGCGATCGCGGAGCGAGCGGCGGACCTGCTGCGCGCCCGCTGACGGATGCGACGGCCCGAGCACGGGCCCGTTCCAGTGTTTCCTCCTCGCCGGCACTCCGGCCGTCACCCCAAAGGAAATGACACATGTCCGAACCCCTCGCCCTGGACGACCCGCCCCCTTCGGCACCGGTCTCGCCGTCCGGCCTTCTTGCCGAGCTGACCGCTGCCCTGGAGCAGGACGCTGCCGCGGGCAAGTGGACGCCGACTGCCCTGGAGAAGAGCCTCGCGCGGCACATCGTCGTGGGCTCGGCGGGTGCTCTGCGACTGACCCCGGCCCTTCTGCGGTCGGCCCTGTGGGAGGGCAGTACCGCGCTGGTCCACGAGAACGGGGGGCGATTCGGTTCACTCCTCGGTCTGTCTTTCAGCGTGGCCGAGTCGTCGGAGCCGGATCGTGACGGCGCTCTCACCCGGGTACGGGACATGATGGAACGCGCGCCTTTCATCGGTCCAGGCAGCGCCTGACCCCTTCTGTCGCCGCGCGGGATTCCGAGCTGCGCAGCCGTGAGCCACGGCTTCCGGGTGACTTTCCGTTTCGCCGGGTCACCGTTTCGCGAAGAGATAGTGAGCAGTGAAGTGACCGACACATCAAGCGCGCCGGCCCCCTCCGAGGAGGTGTACGGCGAGCATGTCTTCTCGCATCTGCGTCCGGACGAGGCCGAGCGCCTCGAAGCACTCGCCCACGCCCTGGACGAGAACACGTTCCAGCGTCTTGGGCGTCTGCCCCTGCGGGAGGACTGGCACTGCCTGGAGATAGGAGCGGGACTCGGGACCACCGCCCGCTGGCTGGCGGCCCGTTGCCCGCGCGGACGAGTCGTCGCCACCGACATCGACACCCGGCTCTTCCCCGACCTCGACGGCAGGAACGGTTGGGAGGCGCGGGAACACGACGTCACGCGGGACGAGTTCCCCACGGGCTCCTTCGACCTCATCCACGCCCGCTGGGTCTTCTCCCACCTGCGCAGTCGGGACGCCGACCTCGCGAGGGTCGCCCGCTGGCTCAAGCCGGGAGGCTGGCTCGTCGTCGAGGACCTGGCCCAGTTCCCGCTGGAGTCCTCGCCCAACCCCCTCTACCGCAAGGTCAGCCTCGCCATGTGCGCCGCCGTCCAGGCGCGGATCGGCACCGACTGCACATGGGCCCGTGACCTTCCCCGAGTTCTCGCGGCGGCGGGCCTGACGGCCGTCGGGATGGAGGCATCGGCGTCCTCGGTGGGCCCCGGCCCGATGGGCCGCTTCTGGCGGCTCAGCGCCGAACAGCTGAGGTCTGATCTCCAGGACCTCTTCCGCATCACCCCTGCCGAACTGGACCGTTTCCTGACCCAGGTCAGCGGTGGAGAACTCACGGACCTGTGTCTGGGCACCGTCGCGGCCTGGGGACGGGCTCCGGCGCAGCCTGTTGTCGCATAGGTCCTGCGGGGCGTGTCCTCGCGAGGGCCCGCGGGTCCGCTCGCGGGATGTACGGAAGGACCACCCGGATTCCCGTTCGTACCCGCCTGCTGCCCGCACCGGCCGGCCGCGCTCGCGGGCGCGTTAGCCTGCGCCTGCGCCGGCAAGCCGCGCCGGGCGCATGCTGATGTGAAGTGGGAAACATGAATGCCTGTCAGGTGCCGCAGCCGAGCGGGGAACCCACGCCGGGGCGCGACACCGGGAAGGAGCCCGGGACCCCGGGCCGTACCGGCGCGGAGACCGCCCTGTGGAACGAGCCACTGCCCTGGGTGGACGACGTGTCCGGTACCGGGGTGGTCACCGCTCCGCCACCGTCGGAGCCACTGAGCGGGTCCGTGCGCGCGCCCGCTTCCGGCGCGGACGCGCGACGGCCGGCCTCCACGCCCCCCACCGGCCGGAAATGGTCGCGCAGGAAGGGGCCGATGGCCATCGGGGCAGGCCTCGTCGGCACGGGCGTGATCGCGGTGGCCGCGGTCCTGGGCACCCAGCACGGCGAGGACCGGGCCGCGGCGGCACCGGCCGTACACGTCGGCACAGACGGACCGGTCCCGGTCTCGTCGGGAGTCTCACCGCCGAAGACCTCGCCCTCGCCCGACCACGGACCGTCCAGCTCCGCCGACCCCGCGCAGACCGGTGGCCAGGGCGCGCGGTCCACAGCGCCGTCCCCGCGCACGACGCCCGTCGGGGGGCACGGCGACACCCGTTCCTCCGGGCCACGCACCACTCCCCCGGCGCACTCCCGGACACCGACCGCCACGGCCACCCCCGTCCGCGAACCGTACGTCGTCCAGGCCACCGCCGTGCTGAACCCGGGCCAGTCCCTCCCGGGAGGCAAGGCGACGCTGGCCATGACCGGGGGTGGCGACCTCGTCGTCACCGACGAGCGGGGCGTCGTCCGCTGGGCGTCCCACACTTCGGGCTCCGACCTACAGACGGTCTTCCAGGACGACGGCTGCATGGCGATCTACGATCCGCAGGGCACCGTCCACTGGTCGTCGTACACCAACGGCCACCCCGGCGCGGTCCTGGTGATCACACCGGACGGCAACGTGCAGATCAAGCTCGGCGACACCGTGCTCTGGCAGACGGGCACCGGGCATTGAGCAAGGGACCGGGCGGCCCGGCGGGCGGCACGGACGCCGGGCCGCCCGGCACGCGCATGGTCGCCCGCCGGGCCGGGAGTTCCTGGCTGGTCCACCCTTGGGGAGCCTTCGACCAGCGGTCCTGGATGTACGCGGCCGGACTGGCCCACGACCCCGAGCACACCCTGGTCGTCGTCGACGTCCCGCAGGGCGCCTCCGCCGGCTTCCTGCACGACGTGGTCCGGGCGCTGCCCGCCGGCGCGGCGGGCCTGCGGGTCGTGTTCGGCCGTACGCCTCCCGGCGGCGCCGCGCAGGCCGGGCGGTGGCTCGCCGCCCGCACGGGCCGGGTCGTGGTGACCGCGCTCGGCCGGCCCCGGCCCACCGCGGAGGGCGCCCTCTTCGTCGAGGCCGGACAGGGACCGGGTTGGACGCGGTACGACCCCGGTGGAGGCACTTCGGGGGAGGGTCGGCGCTTCCCCTGCCCCGAGTGGGAGCAGCACCTGCCCGCGGACGCGTGGTGGGTGAGCAGACACACGCTGGCCGAGCCGGTCCCCGCGGGACTGTGGCTGCGCCCGGCCCGGGTGACACCTGTGTTCCCGCGGCACCGGGCACTGCTGACGACCCGTCTGAGCAGCAGGCCGGACGCGGTCACCGTGGTCGTCGGCGCACCCGGGGCCGAGGCCGTACCGCTGGCCGATGTCACACGGTTGTGGTGGACGCTCCCGGACCAGGTCAGGACCGTCGCACGGTTCGCCCCCTTCGGCCCGGTCACCCTGCCGGCGGGCATGTCGCTCGGCACGGCGCTGGCCGAGAAGGCCGGGAGGGCGGTACGCACGTACAACGGGCTGCCCATCGGCCCGGGCTCCCGGCCCGACACCGCGGGGAAGGTGGTGGCGGTCGGCTCCGACGGCTCCCCCGGACGCATGGTGATGGCCCGGGAGTCCGTCCAGTTCCCGCCGCTGCGGGCCGGGGAGCACCGCGAACCGCTGGTGACGGGCCATCACTGGCCGTTGCGCGGACTCCCGTTGCTGCGCCTCGGGGTCTACCGCCACGGTCCGGACGCGGTGGTGGAGGTGACGCCGAGCGGCCTCTGGATACGCGGTCGGCGCGAGCGGGCCGGCGCGGCGTCTCCGTCCGTACCCGTGGACGAGCGGCACGAGCTGGTGCTGTACGACAGCGGAGACACCCGCCTCGTCGGCGAGTTCCGCCGGATCGCCGGGGAACTCGCGCACATGGTCTCGGCCGAGTACGGCGTGCCGGTTGTGGTACGGGGCGTGGACACCGGCCGGGTGGACGAGCCGTAGCGGCCGCCGCCGCTCACTTTCGCCAGGAGAACGCGGTGGACGCTGTCATCGACAGGTAAGCACAGGAGCACCAGTAGTGAGTGACATTCTCGTCGTCGGTGGGACATCGGGTCTCGGGCAACGAGGTCGCACGGAGATGTGAGCCCCCCACTACGTGGGCCGAATGGACCACCATATGATCAGCATCACACACTGGCTCCACCATATGAGCCCATGCACGATCGTGAAAGCCACGCATGTCCTGGGCGCCGGAACCGAGTCCTGCCCTCCGCGAGAACGGGTACGTTCGTGTCGCAAGCCCCCACCACGCTCCAGCCCGGTGACCATTCCATCCCCGCCCTCGACGGTCGGGCCACGCTGACCCGGTCGGCCGTGCCGGCCGACCGCACCGCCGTCAGCGCGGTGCACGCGCGCTGCGGCGCGGAGTCGCGCCACCGGCGCCATCAGACGGCGCGGCAGAGGTCGACCCGCTCCGAGTGGCGGTCGCTGACCTCGCAGGACCGGGGTCTGACGTGGGTGACGCGACCTGCCGACGCACCGGACTTCGTCATCGCCGCCACACATCTCCTCCGCACCCCGGTGGCCCGGACCGGTGAACTCGCGATCCTGGTGGAAGACGCCTGGCAGCGCGTCGGACTGGGCACAAAGCTGATGCGGCGGCCCCTTGGAGAGGCCCACCGCCTCGGTATGGCATCGGTCCATGAGCTGACCGACCGGGACAACCACCGCGTGCTGTCCCTCTGCCGCTCGCTGAGCGCCTGCGTCCGGGATGCCCAGGGCGGCGCCGTCGATCTCACGCTCCCGGTGTCCGAGGATGTGTCATGACCACACGCGCGCCCCGGCCTGCCGCACGGGTTCTCGGTCTCGTCGCCGCCCTCGCCCGCACCGTCCTCGGCACAGCGGCCGGTGCCGGCCGTCCTCCCACCCCGATCCAGCGGTTCGCCGCCCGCCGCCCGGTCCTGCTGGCGGTCTACGCCGGCACGCCCATCGGCCTCGTCCTCGTCGTCGCCGCCTGGCCCCGCGTCCGCACCACCGCGGACGTCGCCTTCCTCCTCGCCAACTGCCTGCTCGTGTACTGCGTCTTCGCGCTGGTCGCATACGGCGAACGCGCCCGACAGCGGCTGCTCGGCCGGAACCGCCACACCGAGGAGAAGGGCTGACAACCCGGCAGAACCTCGAAGGTCAGAGCGGCCGGCCGGCGCTGAGCAGTCCGTGCGCAGGCTGCCGTACGACGAGCCCGGCTCGCCCGCCATGTGCGGTCGACTGATCCGAATTCCACCGCGCGCCCCGCGTCCACCACGACCGCGGGGCGCGGACTGTTCAGTCGGCGCGGGTTTCAACATGCCATGTGCCCTAAACACCTGATGTCACTGAACAAGTAGACTGGCCATATAAGTGCGGCACCCACATGGTGTTCTATACGAGTCGGCCGCGGTCGCGGTCCAAGTCGGCGAAGAACGTACAGCGTTCGAGGATCACGAAGGTGACGCACATGGCAGTCACGCCGGACACCGGGGACATGGCCCGGGTCACAGCCAATTTCCGGCAGTACCTCATGGGCTGGGGCGCGGAGCTGAGCGCGTGGGGAGATCCGGACCACTATCGCAGCGGGCTGGCGCAACCGCAGTTCAACGGGGTCGTACGGCTGAGGTCGCTGGACGTCGTGGAGGAGTCGATGGCCACCGCGCGGGCCCGGCTCGCGGGCGTGCCCTGGTGGTGGTGGGTCGGCCCGGACAGCCCGGCGGGGACCGCCGACGCCCTCGCCGGGCTGGGGGCGGCGTCCCTCGGCGCCGTACCCCTGATGACCCGGTCGCTCGACGACGCCGAGGTGACCGAGGAGCCGCCGCCCGGTCTGCGGGTCGAAGAGGTCGGGGGAGGGAACCGGCTGCGGGAGCTGGTCCGCACCTACAGCGCTTCCATGGGGGTCTCACCGAGCCTGGAGGACGGCGTGGTGCGCGTCGAGGCCGGGCGGGCCGACAACCAGGACATCGTCCGCCTCGCCGCGGTGCTCGACGGCAAGGTGGTGGGTACGACGGTGGTCATCATGGCGCACGAGGTGGCCGGCATCTTCCTGGTCCATGTCGCGGAGGCGTACCGGCGGCGTGGCGTCGGCGGCGCCCTGACGACGGCGGCGTTGCGGGCGGGGCGGGAACGCGGGATGCACCTGGCCGCGCTCGGCGCCAGCCCGATGGGTGAGCCGCTGTACCGGCGCTTCGGCTTCGAGGCCGTCGCCGAGTACCACCTGTTCTCCGGACCCACGACCTGACACATTCGAATGTCACATCGGAAGCGATATTGACATCTACTAAGTTATATTCGGTTTGTGACTCAACGCACTGACATCGCGACCCTCGAACCTCAGCTCGCCAACTGCCGTGACTACTGGCTTGGCTGGGGAGCTCAGGAACGGCGGGACGACTACCTGTCCCTGTTCCGCAGCGGACTCGCCGACGGCCAGCTCAACGGTGTGATGCGGCTGCGGGACGACGACCGCACCGAGGAAGCCGTGGCCGATGCGGTCAAGCGGTTCGACGGCCTGCCGTTCACCTGGTGGGTCGGTCCCGACAGCGGGCCAGAGGTGCGTCGGCGACTCGTCGACGGCGGGGCCAGGCAAGAGGGGTCCATGCCGATCATGGCGGTGCGGACGGACCAGGTGCGGCACGTGGAGGGTCCCGACGCCCTCCGCGTGCGGCCCATCGGTGACTCCGTGGAGGAACTGTCCGATTGGGTGCGCACCTACAGCCCCTCCTTCGGTCTCCCTCCGGAACTCCACGACGACCTCGTCCGCGTCGAACGGGAGCGGACGGACGCCGGGCGGATCACCCGGTTCGCGGGCCGGCTCGACGGGCAGACCGTGGGGACGGCGCTGTTGTACGTGGCACACGGCGTGGCCGGGATCTACGTCGTCACCACCGACGCCTCACGACGGCGGCGGGGGATCGGCGCGGTCCTCACCCAGGCGGCCGTGCAGGCCGCCAGGGAGAACGGTCTGCGCGTGGCCACCCTCCAGGCCACCGGCGACGGCACGCCGGTCTACCGACGGCTCGGTTTCTCCGTCGTCGGCGAGTACGAACTCTTCGAGGTGCCGGCTTACGGGCCTGCCCGATGACCCTTTCCCATGAGGAGCGGCTTCCATGACCGACATCGAACTCCCAGACGCCATCCGGGTCTTCATAGAAGCGACCAACGCCGGTGACTCCGAGGCGTTCGTGTCCGCCTTCGCACCGGACGCGTACGTGAACGACTGGGGTCGCGAGTTCCACGGGCGCCGTGGGGTGAGCGACTGGAACCACACCGACAACATCGGTGTGCAGGCGCACTTCGACCTGGTCTCGGCCCAGCGGGACTCGGCGGACGGCCGCTACCTGCTGACGTTGCAAGTGTCGGGCAACGGCTACAACGGCACCGGGCCCATGGCCTTCGAGCTGCGCGACGGACTGATCGCCTCCCTGCGGATCAGCTAGGTCCTGTCGGGCCTCCCGCCGACGCGACAGTGCCGGCGGACGAGCCCGGCTGCCGGGGCCGAACGGCGGCCCCGGCTCGCCCGTCAGGCGGCGCCCGGCCGCCTGACGCCGACCAGCTCCGCAGGCGGCCGCCGGTCGGGGCAGTCGCCCTCTCGGACGCTCCCGCGGCGGGCTGAGCACGAAGGTCCTCCTGGCAGCGGACGGCGGGGCACGGCCTCCAGCCTTCACCCTCACCGTAGGGCAGGCTGGTGCGCACCTGCCTTCGATACGCTGACCAAAGAGACAGAACCCAGCGGCGAGGCGCACGACCGCGTCGTCCTCGAAATCGGCCAGGGTGTAGCCGAGGGTCTGCGGGCGGGCGGCCTGTTCGCGCAGGACGAGGCCGTCGCCGCCGCCCACACCCTGTTGCCCACCGTGCCCAACCAGCTCGGCCTCGACTACGACGCGCGTGTCATCGACAGCGTTCTCACCCGTCTGGCACCGGTCGGCTGGCGCCCACGCCCCGGGCTTCCGTTCGGCACAAGGTTATGTGACGTGTCGTCCGACCATGGAGGGGAAGGGTGCGCGGGTCTCAGCGCGCTGCCGCCGGGGGCGGCAATCGCATGCCCGCCAGGTCCGGCGGGATCGGCGTGTCCGGGCGGAAGAACGGCGCCGAGGGGCCGTCCTGGGCGGTGGCGGGGGCGTCGGTGAGGTGGAAGCGGCCCCGGAGGCGGCCGTAGAAGTCCGTCGGGTGCAGGCGGATCAACCGCACCCGGTCCGGGGCGCGGAAGACACCGATCCAGTCACCGGGGTCGAGCACCCCGCGCAATTGGCCGTCGATGCTCACCGCGGCCTGCCCGGAGTGGGGCAGGACGCGCAGGGCGACCGGTTCGTCGGGCGCGGCGACGATGCTGCGGTTGAAGGTCATGTGCGGCGCGATGGGGGTGAAGACCACCGCGTCCATGTGCGGGGAGAGCACGGGGCCGCCGGCGGCGAAGCTGTAGGCGGTGGACCCGGTGGGCGTGGCGACGGCCAGCGCGTCGGCCGAGTACGACGCCAGCAGCCGGCCCGCCATGTAGACGCCGACGCTCACCTGGCGGTCGCGGGCGAGCTTCTCCAGAACCACGTCATTGAGGGCGTTGACGTCCAGGGCGACGCCCCATCCCTCGTCCTCGGTGGTCTCCGGCCGGACGTGCGGGGCGGGCAGCGCGGGGCCACGCCCGTACAGCAGCAGGTCCTCCATTCCCCGCGGTGTCTCCAGCGGGTGCGACGCGCGCATGGTGAGGGTCATGCGTTCCTCGACGACGGCGCGGCCCTCGTGGACGGCGTCCAGGGCGGCGGTGACGTCGCCCGCCGGCACCTCGGTGAGGAAGCCGACCTTGCCCAAGTCGACGCCGAGGACGCTCGCCCCGCTCTTGACGGCGATCCGGGCGCCCCGCAGAAAGGTCCCGTCGCCGCCGAGGGTGACGACGAGGTCGGGGTTCCCCGCGGCCTCGGCCTCCTCGCGTCCGCCGCGCCGGCTGTGGTCCTTGGCCCACACGTCGATGTCGGTGCACGCGATGCCGCGGGCGTCGCTCCACCGGTGCACGGTCAGCGCCGCTTCCCGGGCGGCGGCCCGTCCCTGGTGAACGACAAGACCTATGCGTTGTATGGGCATGCTGACATCATGCAACACATAACAGCAGGTGGCACAGCCGAGGGCAGCTAACTCCCCATAGATTGACGCAACCGCGGCGTGCGAAGTGACTTCACTGGCGCGTTGTGGGGATTGCCCCACGCACCGGCTGGTGCGGACTCGATTTCACCAGGTCGTGGGGGCTGGAAAGCTGCACAGTGAGCGTCCCCGCTTCCATCGCCGTGCCGAGGTGACCCGTATGACCGCGTCCGTCCGCCGTCCCGCCGCCGTACCCACCGGACAGGTGTGGTGCGAGTTCGCTCTCACGACCGTGCTGCTCTTCCTGGTGGTGACCATCGTGCGCTGGGTCCGGGTGCCCGCGTCGCCGCTGTACGTCGGTGATCTGCGCCTCGCTCTCGCGGTGGTCGGGCCGGCCGCCGGACTGCTGATCACCGGGCTGATCCTGTCGCCATGGGGACGCCGCAGCGGCGGACACATGAATCCGGCGGTGACCGTCGCCGTATGGCTGATGGACGTGTTCCCCGGGGTGAGCGTCCTGCCCTACATCGCCGCCCAACTGGCGGGCTCCGTACTCGGGACGTTGCTCGGACGACTGGTATGGGGGCCGGTGGTGTCCACGGTCGGCTTCGGGTCCCTGCGGCCCGCCCCCACCTGGCCGGTGTCGGCCGTGTTCCTCGCGGAGACCGGGTGCATCCTCGTCCTGGCCCTCGCCGTCGGCTTCCTGCTGGCCTATCCGGCGTTCGGCCGGTGGCTGCCGGCGACGGTGGGAGTGTGCATCGCACTCATCATCGTGATCTTCGGCCCGCTGAGCGGCGGTTCCGCCAACCCCGCGCGGCAGTTCGGACCCGCCCTGCTCGCCGGTCAGTTCACCGACCTGGTGACCTACATGGTGGCGCCGATCGTCGGCGCCGTCCTCGGGGCTTCGGTGCACCACCTGCTCTACCGGCGGTTCCAGTTGCGCGAGCCGATCACGTACAAGCTCGCCGGCACCGGTGACGCCACCGGGCGCGCCGAGGCGTCGCGGGTGTGACCGGGCCGTCGGCCCGGCTTCGGCGCCCACTTACCTGAACACAGGTGTTGCACGAGGAAGGCTGATGTCCCTCCGGAAAGGCCGGGGACGGGGTGGATGAGACGCTCCTGCGTCAACCCCGCCTTGATGCGTCGACGGCCCCCGAGGGAGACTTCACGGGTGACCCAGCCCGACGACCGACCTGAGACTCTCGTGGGACGACTGCGAGAAATCGACTTTCTGCAACGTTTTCTCCGGCAGACCGGAGTGAACGGCGGCACGTTGCTGCTGTCCGGAGAAGCGGGTGTGGGCAAGACGGCCCTGTTGGAGGCGACCGCCGACGCCGCCCGCGCGTCGGGGAGGACGATCCTGCGCGTGACCGGGGCCGAGTTCGAGGCCGAGGCGAGCTTCGCCGGGCTCAACCAGACCCTGTTTCCCCTGGTCGACGACTTCTCCGCGCTCGGGGACGAACACGCCCGGGCGCTGCGGGTCGCCCTGGGCTTCGAGACCGGCTCCGCTCCGGACTGGCTCCTGCTGTCCAACGCCGTGACCCTGCTGCTCCGGCGGGTGGCCGCGCGGGCCCCGCTGCTGCTGGTCATCGACGACCTCCCCTGGCTCGACCGGGCCAGTGCGGTGGTGCTGAGCTTCGCGGCACGCCGGCTGGTCGGCAGCAGGGCCGGCCTGCTGGCGGCCTACAGAACCGGATCGGCCGGCTATTTCGACACCGGCGGCCTGCCCGAGCTGCCGTTGCGGGCACTGGACGACGAAGCCGCCGCCCAGTTGCTGGCGGAGCGCTTCCCCGACCTCGGTCCCCAGGTCCGGGCACGGGTACTGAGCACCGCGCAGGGCAATCCCCTGGCCCTGCTCGAACTCCCGCACGCCGTGCGGGAGACCCGGCGCGGCCCCGCCGAGCCCGTGCCCCGCATACTCCCGCTCAACCAACGTCTTCAGGGACTGTTCGCGGCCCGGGTGGCGGCCCTGCCCGCCGCGACCCGTACCCTGCTGCTCGCCGCCGCGCTGGAGAGCACCGGTGACCTCGCAGTGCTGCAAGCCGCGGCCGGCGCCGGTTACCGGCTGGACGACCTGGCGCCCGCCGAGCAGGACCAGCTCGTCAGGGTGACGACCGCCTCGCACACGGTGACGTTCCGACACCCGCTGATCAGGTCCGCGGTCGTGACCGAGTCGACGTCCGCGGAACGCCGGCGGGTGCACCGGGCCCTGGCGGAGGTCCACCGCGACGACCTCGAACGCCGGGCCTGGCACCTGGGCGAGGCCACCGTGGAGCCCGACGAGGAGGTGGCCGCGCTGTTGCAGGAAGCGGCTCGCCTGGTCCGGAGGCGCGGTGACTACCAGGCGGTGATCGCCCTGCTGTGCCGCGCCGCGGATCTCAGCCCGACGCCGCAGGCACGCAGCCGCCGCCTCGCCGAGGCCGCCTACATCGGTGCGGAAGGCCTGGCGGAGACCAGGAGCGCCATGGAACTGCTGCAAGGGGTCCGCCAGGCCGGCGAGCAGGCGCCCGCCTCCCTGAACTACGCGTCGGCGACCGCCTTCCAGCTCCTTGACGCGGACGGGCACGTCGACACCGCCCATCGCCTTCTGGTCGGCGCGATCGAAGCCTGGCCCAACCGTACGGACCCGCAGGACGAGGAACTCGTCACCGGGCTGTGGACCCTCGCTCTGGTCTGCATCGTCGGCGGACGGGCCGAACTGTGGGAGGCCTTCCACGCGGCCACGGCGCGTCTCGTGCCCGGGCCGCCGGAGATCATGACACTGGGCATCGGCCTGTTCGGCGCCGACCCCGTTCGCACGGGGGTGGCCCTGCTGCCGGCCCTGGAGGCCAGACTGGCGACGATCCAGCACGAGACCGACCCCGACATGGTGCAGAACGTGGCGGCGGCCTCGATCTACCCGGACCGCCTGACCGAGGTACGTGAACCCCTGTGGCGGAGCATCCGGCAAGGAAGGGCCGGGGGGCCCGGCAGAAGGCGGATCGTCGCCCTCATGGACGTGTGCATCGACGACTTCGTCCGCGGCGAGTGGGCCGAGGCCGCGGAACTCGCGGCCGAGGGCCTCGCGGTCTGCGAGGAGTTCGGGGGCAGGTTCTTCAGCTTCTACTTCCGCTATCACCAGGCTCTCCTGGCCGCCGTCCAGGGCAGGTTCGAGACCAGCCGCGCCCTCACCGACCAGATGATCGGCTGGGCTGGTCCGCGCGGCGTGGGCATGGCGCAGACGTATGCCCGCCACGCCCAGGTCCTGGCCCACCTCGGGGAGGGCGACTACGAGTCGGCCTACCAGCGGGCAACGGAGATCAGCCCCGCCGGAACCCTCGCCTCGCACGTACCGCACAGTCTCTGGGTGGCCCTCGAACTGGTCGAGGCCGCTGTCCGCACCGATCGCAGGGCCGAGGCCGAGCGGCACGTGCGCGTACTGCGCGAGTCGGGCACCGCGGCCCTCTCCCCCCGGCTCGCGATGCGGGAGATGGCCGCGGCGGCACTCGTCGCCGATGACGAGGCCGCCCCGGAGCTCTTCGAACGCGCTCTGCGGACGCCACGGACCGTCGAGTGGCCCTTCGACACCGCGCGCGTTCGCCTCCTGTACGGCGAACGGCTGCGCCGCTCACGGGCGATGAGCGAGGCGAAGGCCCAGCTCAAGGAGGCGTCCCACGCCTTCGAGAAGCTCGGTGCCACCCCCTGGGCGGCGCGCGCCGAACGGGAGCTGAGGGCAGCGGGGCAGACCGCGCGCACCCCCTCCAACACCCAGGGTGCGGCCGCCCTGACGCCACAGGAACGGGAGATCGCCCGGCTGGCGGCGTCCGGCATGACGAACAAGGAGATCGGCGAACGGCTGTTCATCTCACCGCGGACGGTGAGCAGTCACCTGTACCAGATCTTCCCGAAACTGGGCATCACCACGCGTGCGGCCCTGCGGGACGCGATCGGCAGCGACGACGCCTGACCGCCGTCCCGTATGACCTCCGGCACGTCGGAGCGCGTGGTCGTTCATCCACTCGGAGCCGGCAGAAGCAGCGAGACTTCCCGTGCCTCTGGACCCGCCAGCGACGTGGAACTCCTTTCAGACCGCCCCACCGCCTCGGGACGTCTCTGCCTCAAGCCCCCTGAGCCACCCCTCCACCATGCGCCGGGCGGACGCCGGATCCGCTTCCCGGCGTGCGATGGCGGCGGGGCCGCGCGCCGCGACCCCCATGAGGACCAGGGTGCGGCCGTCGTGGGCCAGGAGCAGCCACTCCTGGTACAGGCTGAGATCGATGCCCTGCGCGAACCATGCCAGGCGGCTGCCGGGGCTGCACTCGCCGACTCGTGCGCGCACGGGCAGCCCCTCCAGCCGGTAGGCGAACTCGCTGTCTGTCCGCAGCCCCGGCGGCTCGGTGTCCGCCACGGACCCGTCGTCGATCGGCGTGACATCCCGTGCCCAGTCGCACAGGCCGGCCAAGTGTCCGAAGACGGCTTCCGGCCGCGCGTCGACGTCGGTCTCGCCGACGGCCCAGAGGTCCGAGAATTCCGGGGAGTAACCGATCGGCCAGTGCAGAAGTCGGTGGCCGTCCGGCTGATCCGGTCCGGGCGCATCGAACACGATGTCTTCCTCCGTGCGGCTCCTGGTGGTTCCTTCCTCCACCAGGTTCCCGGACGGCGCGCGGGCGGGCATCAGTCATTCGACGGGGTCCCCACGCGTGACAGGCACCCCGGCCGGCCCGCACCACCCCATGCACCGTGTCGCCGCGAACACGGCACCCGGCCCGCCGAGACGCCGGCCACGGCAAGGAGCCGGGCAGCCGAGGCGACCAGGGCCGTAGCAGTGCCCCGCACCCACCAGCCCGCCGGCCGCGACGAGAAACCGGTTCACGGCGAGCCCGCAGACCCCGACGGCGTGTCCGGTCCGCTCAGCTCCCGGCGGCCAGGTCCGGCAGCAGCCGGGCCGCGTTGCGGGTGGTCAGCGCGCGCCAGGTGCCACCGGCCGGCTGTTCGGCGGCGTCGACGGAGGCGATCTGCGCGACGGCGCCGGCGGCCGGGGTCCAGCAGTAGTCGCTGCCGTAGAGCAGGCGGTCGTAGCCGAAGGTCGTCGTGAGCACCGGGATCTGGTGCGGGAAGGGACTGCCGGCCATGTCGAACCAGAGACCGCGCAACTGCTCCTGCACCGTGGGGCCGTCCTGGTCGCCGATGCCGAAGACGGTCCGGAACAGCTCCATGCGGTCGGCGAGCAGCGGGAGCGCGCCACCGCCGTGGGTGAAGACCCACTGGATGCGCGGGTAGCGGCGCAGCACTCCGCTGAACACCAGGTCGGAGACGGCACGGGTGGAGTCGAACAGGAACTCCAGCATGGGCCGGGGCCGGTCCAGGGAGACGGCTTCGTAGCAGGGCGGTGAGGTGGGGTGGACGAAGACGACGGCAGCGCGCTCGTCCAGGTCCCGCCAGAGGGGTTCGAAGCGGGCGTTGCCGAGGTAGGCGCCCGCGTGGTTGGTCTCGACGGCGACACCGTGGCTGCCGAGGACGTCGAGGGCGTGGGCGGCCTCGGCGCGCGCGCCGTCCACGTCGGGCAGCGGGAGGGAGGCAAAGTGCCCGAAGCGGCCGGGGTGTGCGCGCAGCACGTCGGCTGCGAACTCGTTGACCCGCCGGCTCAGCAGGCGCGCGGCGCGGTCGTCGCCGAAGTGCGTACCGGGCGACGAGACGGACAGCACGCTGGTGCGGATACCGTAGGCGTCCATGAGGTCCAGGTGCCCGGCCGCCGACCAGGTGGGGTAGCCCCGCATGCCGTCGGGGAGCAGATGTCCCGCGGCCTTGGCGGCCTCGACGTAGTCGGGGGTCACGAAGTGGGCGTGGACGTCGACGAGTTGCTCCGCTGTCGCGGTCACGGGGAGTCCTCCGTTTCTGGCCGGCGGCATGAGCAGGGTGCGTGCCGCGGGCTGGGACGTAAGGTCCCTGCGGCGACGCCTCGGCCGGTTCCCCGATTTTCGTCAGGGGACCCTCGGGAGGGCCATGGGGTGATCCCCACGACCGGACACGGCGGGCCTGGGGAGCACCCCACGGTTGCGGTGGGCGGTCACTGGCTGGGCGCCGGCCTTGTGCTCTCGCGGGCTATGAGTTCGGGCAGCGGTACCTGGACCGTGCCCGGGGCGGCTCCGTCCAGCAAGGACACCAGTTCCCGGGCAGCCGTGCGGCCGAAGGCCACCGTGTCCCGGGACAGCGCGGACAGCCAGGGCTTGACCATCCGGCACAGCGCGGAGTCCTCCCAGGAGACCACCGACACGTCGTCCGGCACGGTGAAGCCCAGTTCGGCCGCGGCGCCGACGCCCGCGACCGCCATCACGTCGTTGTCATAGATCAGTGCCGTGGGCGGGGTGGCGGCGCCCAGCACCCGGCGGGTGACGGCGGCCCCCTCGGCGTCGGAGTAGTCGGTGGTCACCGAGCGGACCTCGGTCAGGCCGCGCCGTTCGGCCTCGGCCCGCAGGCTGCGCATCCGCCGCTGGGTGTGCGCGAGGCCGGGCAGCCCGGCGATGTGCACGATCCGCCGGTGGCCCAGGGCGTGCAGTTCCCCCACGACCGCGGCCATCGCGCCGGCGTCGTCCGCCCACACCGCCGACAGGCCGGGGTGCAGCTCGGCCGGCGCGCCCCCGATCACCACGGCGGGCAGGCCGAGTTCCTCCAGGAGCGCGGGACGGGGATCGTCGGTGCGGGGGTCGACCATGAGGACGCCGTCGACCCGGTGCTCGGCCCACCAGGTCCGGTATACCGCGCATTCGTCGGCAATGTCCTCTACAACTTGGAAGAGCAGGCCGAGATGTCGCTCGGCCAGCACTTCCTGGATGCCCGAGACCAACTGGAGGAAGAACGAGTCCACACCAAGGGTGTGCGCGGGCCGGGCCAGCACGAACCCGACCGTGGCCGCGCCCTCACCGGACAACTGGCGGGCGGCGGTGCTCGGCCGCCAGCCGAGCTGTTCGGCCACCCGGCGCACCCGGGCCCGGGTCACCTCGGAGACGCCGGGCCGGTCGTTGAGGGCGAAGGAGACGGCGCTCTCGGAGACCCCGGCCCGCCGCGCGATGTCCTTCATCGTCGGCCGGCGCGCCGGTGAACGCTTGTCCGCCACTTCCGCTCCCATTCTCTGGCACCGAGCACTAAAGCGCTTGAGCTAGAGCAGCCTAAAGCGCATTAGCGATCCGGGCAAGGGCCGTGTCCGGCACTTGTCCGGCTCGCGTCAACCCGCCCTGACCTGCGGCTTCTATAGACGCAGGGAAGTTTTCAGCCGAATCCATTGACATTTTTCCGCCGAAGGATGCAATGTCTGCCCCTGAACCCGTGGCCGGCATCGTCGCCGTGGCCCGCCGTCCGAAGGAGCCTCCAGCCGTGCGCATATCCCGCAGAACCCTCGCCACCGCTGTCGCCGTCGCGGCCCTACTGCCGCTGTCCGCCTGCGGCTCCGGGAACGACGACAGCTCGTCGGGCGACGCCTCGGGCAAGATCGAGGGCAACATCACGTTCCAGACCTGGAACCTGCGCGCCAACTTCAAGCCCTACTTCGAGGGCGTCATCGCCGACTTCGAGCACAAGTACCCGGGCACCCACGTGAAGTGGGTCGACCAGCCCGCCGAGGGCTACGCCGACAAGCTCAGCGCGGAGGCGGCCGGCGGCACGCTGCCCGACGTCGTCAACGTCTCCCCCGACCTGGCCGCCCCGCTCGCCAAGGCCGGGCTCGCCCTGAACCTGGACAAGGACAAGACCGCGGCGAAGTACAAGAGCGAGTACCTGCCGGGCGCGTGGAGCAGCACCGACATCCCGGGCCTGCCGGGCACCTGGGCGTTCCCCTGGTACCTGAACACCGGCCCGCTGTTCTACAACAAGGCCCTGTTCAAGGAGGCCGGCCTCAACCCCGACCAGCCGCCGAAGACGTACGCCGAACTGTTCAAGGACGGCCTCCAGATCGCCAAGAAGACCGACGGCAAGGTCGCCACCCTCGCCAACGTGCCGGCCATCGAGGACTTCGGCCGCTACGGCGTCCAGCTGGTGAACAAGGAAGGCACCGGTTTCGCCTTCAACGACGCCAAGGGCGTCGAACTCCTCACCAAGTACAAGGAGTTGTACGACGCCAAGGCCCTCGACCCGCAGGCCCTGACCGCCACGCCCGAGTCGTCCGGACGCAAGTTCCTCACCGGGGCCGTCGCCATGAACCCCGGCAGCGCGCTGGACCTGAAGAACTTCAAGACGCAGGCGCCGACCCTGTACAAGAACATCGGCATCACCGACCAGATCACCAGCACCGGGCACGTCAACATGTACGTGCAGAACGTGATGGTGAACGCGCAGTCCAAGCAGAAGCCCGCGGCCGTGGCCTTCGCGCACTTCGTCACCGACGCGAAGAACCAGATGGCCTTCGCCAAGCAGGTCGCCATCTTCCCGAGCACCGCCGGCTCCCTGAACGACCCGTACTTCACCAAGGAGGACGGCACCGACGAGACCCGCGTCCGGGTGGCCGCCGCCAAGTCCCTGAAGACGGCCGTGAACTACACGCCGGTGCTGTTCAGCGACCAGATGAAGACCGCGCTCCAGCAGGAGGTCGCCAAGGCGCTCCAGGGCAAGGAGAGCCCGAAGCAGGGGCTCGACAACGCTGTCAAGGCCTGCGACCAGCTGCTCAAGCAGGGCTGATCCGCCGTGGCCCTCTCCTCCCCTGCCCGTCGGGGCTCCCGGGTGCGGCGCCAGCTGCCCACCAGTCCGTGGCTCTTCGCCGCACCCGGGTTGCTGGTCACCGCCGCGTTCGTGCTGTACCCGTTCGTGTCGACCGTGGTGAACTCCTTCACCGACCGTCGCACGCTGATCCCGGGCCAGTTCGTCGGTCTCGCCAACTACCGCGAGATGCTCCACGACGACGCGTTCTGGATCGCCCTGCGCAACAGCACGCTGTACATCCTCGGAGTCGTCCCCGCGCTCGTGGTCCTGCCGCTGCTGCTCGCGCTTCTGGTGCAGAAGCACATCCCCGGCATCGCCTTCTTCCGGTCCGCCTTCTACACCCCGGTCGTCGCCTCGATCGTGGTCGTCGGCCTGATCTGGGTGTGGCTGCTGGACGAACGCGGACTGGTCAACTCGCTGCTGGAGACGCTGGGCGCGAGCCCGGTCGGGTTCCTCAGCGACCAGTGGCTGATCCTGGTCAGCGCCATGACGGTCACGGTGTGGAAGGGCCTCGGCTACTACATGATCGTCTACTTGGCGGCGCTCGCGAACGTACCGCGCGAACTCCACGAGGCCGCCGCCGTGGACGGCGCCGGCGCGGTCCGCCGCTTCCTCAGCGTCACCGTGCCCGCCGTGCGGTCCACGATGGTCCTGGTGGCCGCGCTCGCCTCGGTCTCCGCCTTCAAGGTGTTCTCCGAGGTGTACCTGATGGCCGGCCCGACCGGCGGTCCGGCCGGCGAGGACACCACTCTCGTGATGCTCGTGCAGCGCACCGGCACCGGCCTCAGCGGCCGGGTCGGTTACGCCTCCGCGATCTCCGTGGTGGTCTTCGTGATCACCGTGGTGCTGATGCTGCTGGTACTGCGCGCGGACCGGAAGGACGAGGCCCAGGCATGACCGACACCCTGCGCACCCGGGACGGGCGGACCGCCCGCCCGGGGCACCCGACGACCGACCGCGCGCGGCGGACCGGCCGCCGCTCCCGTTTCACCGACGACACCGGCCAGCGCGTGCGGCCCGGGGAACTCGTCCTCCGCTACCTGCTGCTGCTCGGCGTGCTGGCCCTGACGGTCGGCCCGTTCCTGTGGCAGCTGTCGACCTCGCTGAAGGGCCCGACGGAGGACATCTACAGCTCCCCGCCGTCGTTCCTGCCCGAGCACCCCACCCTGCACAACTACAGCCGGGTCGCCGACGTCATCCCCGTCTGGGACTACGCCCTGAACTCCCTCAAGGTCGCCGTCGCCAGCGTGGTCACCAACTGCGTCGGCTCCGCCCTCGCCGGCTACGCCCTGGCCCGGCTGCGCTACCGGGGCCGCGGGGTACTGACCCTGGTCTTCATCCTGGCCCTGCTGGTGCCCGCCGAGAGCATCATCATCGCCCAGTTCACGACCATGCGGTCGCTGGAGCTGAACAACACGCTCATCGGCGTGGTGCTGCCCGGCTGCGTCGGCGCGCTGAACGTGCTGCTGATGCGCAACGCCTTCCTCAACCTGCCGTACGAGATCGAGGAGGCGGCCTTCGTCGACGGCGCCAACGTCTGGCAGCGCTTCCTGCGGATCGCGCTGCCGTCGGTCAAGGGCACCCTCGCCGTCGTCGCGATCTTCGCCTTCATGGGCGCCTGGGACGACTTCCTGTGGCCGTTGATCGTGCTCGGCGACCCGGGCAAGTTCACCCTCACCGTCGGCCTGAACTACCTGCACGGCACCTTCGCCAACGACCAGCGGCTGGTCGCCGCCGGCACGATCATCGCCGTGGCCCCGCTCATCGTCCTCTTCGCCTGCCTCCAGCGGTACTTCTTCCGCGGGGTCGGCGAGGGCGCCGTCAAGGGCTGACCGCCGCACTCGAACCCCCCGCAAGGACACCCATGCCTCCTGCCGTGCGCTTCGGCGTCAACTACACCCCCAGCGAAGGGTGGTTCCACCACTGGCTCGACTTCGACCTCGACTCCGTACGCGCCGACCTCGACTCCATCGCCGCGCTCGGCCTGGACCACGTCCGGGTCTTCCCGCTGTGGCCGTACTTCCAGCCGAACCGGGCTCTCATCCGGCCGCGCGCGGTGGAACAGCTCGTGGCCCTCGCCGACGCCGCCGCCGAACGCGGCCTGGACGTGAACGTGGACGGCCTGCAAGGCCATCTGTCCAGCTTCGACTTCCTGCCCGCCTGGACGCGCACCTGGCACCGGCGCAACCTCTTCACCGACCCCGAGGTCATCGACGGCCAGGCCGCCTACCTGCGCACCCTCGCCGCCGCCCTCGCCGACCGGCCCAACTTCATCGGCATGACCGTCGGCAACGAGGTCAACCAGTTCAGCGCCGGCCCCCACCCCGACCCCGACCGGGCCACCCCCGAGCAGATCGACACCTGGCTGGAGCGCATGCTCGCCGCCTGCGAGGAGGGCGCCCCCGGCCGGCTGCACCTGCACGCCGAGTACGACGCCACCTGGTACCAGCACGACATGCCGTTCACCCCGGCCCAGGCCGCCCGGTACGGCGGCGTCACCGCCGTGCACTCCTGGGTGTTCAACGGCACCGCCCAGCGCCACGGCCGTGCCTCCGTGCCCAGCGAGCACCACGCCGCCTACCTGGTCGAGCTGAGCAAGGCGTGGGCGGACGACCCGCACCGGCCGGTGTGGCTCCAGGAGGTCGGGGCCCCCGCCCCGCTGGTCCCCGCCGAGCACGCCGCCGCCTTCACCGAGGCGACCGTCACCAACGCCCTGGACTGCCCCGGGCTGTGGGGCATCACCTGGTGGTGCTCCCACGACGTCTCCCGCGGCCTCGCCGACTTCCCCGAACTCGAATACTCCCTCGGGCTGCTGACCAACGACCGGCGGCCGAAGGACATCGCACGGGTGCTCGCCGACGCGGCCCGCCGCACCCACCCCACCCCGGCACCGCGCACCACCGCCCTCGTCGTACCCGCCGACCCCGAGGGGCGTACGGCGCTGGCGCCGGACGGAACGGTGTACGACGCCTTCTTCCGGCTGACCGCCGACGGGGCCCGGCCCACCACGGTCCTGGACACCCGCGCGGCCGACACGGATCATCTACGGGCCCGCGGCATCACCGAGACCGTCACGGCCGAGCAAGTTCTCACCCCGCAGCACCGATGGAGCACCCCGCATGCATGACGACCGCTCGCTGATCGAAGCCCGCCTCAAGCGTGTCCTCGACGAACGCATCCGCCCCGCCGTGTACCCCGAGTCGGTGCCGCTGGAGGTCGCGGTGTGGAACGCGCCGGGTGAGCCGGTACCGGTCGAGGAAGGGCTCGCCGCGGAACCCGAGCCGATCACGGTGGGGTCCCGGTGGGGTGCCCCCTGGGGGACGAGCTGGTTCCGGGTGACCGGGACCGTGCCCGAGGCGTGGGCCGGCAGGACGGTCGAGGCGATCCTCGACCTGGGCTTCGACGAGAACATGCCCGGTTTCCAGTGCGAGGGCCTGGTCTACCGGCCCGACGGCACGCCGGTGAAGGGCCTGAACCCGCGCAACCAGTGGGTGCGGATCGGCGCGCCCGTGGCGGGCGGCGAGGAGGTCCGCCTGCACATCGAGGCCGCGTCCAACCCGGTGATCCTGGACTACCACCCCTTCCTGCCCACCCGGCTCGGGGACAAGGAGACCGCCGGGAGCGAGCCGCAGTACACGCTCACCCGCATGGACCTCGCCGTGTTCGACGAGACGGTGTGGCAGCTCGTGATGGACCTGGAGGTCCTGGGTGAGCTGATGGCGGAGCTGCCGGTGGACTCCGCCCGCCGCTACGACATCCTGCGCGCCGTGGACCGCGCGCTGGACTCCGTCGACCTCCAGGACGTGAACGGCACCGCCGGCCGGGCCCGCGAGCAGCTGACCGAGGTCCTGTCGTCCCCCGCCGTCCCGTCGGCGCACCGGATCAGCGCCGTCGGCCACGCGCACATCGACTCCGCCTGGCTGTGGCCGCTGCGGGAGACGGTGCGCAAGGTGGCCCGTACGACGTCCAACATGACCGCCCTGCTGGAGGACGAGCCGGAGTTCGTCTTCGCGATGTCGCAGGCGCAGCAGTGGGCGTGGGTGCGGGATCACCGGCCCGAGGTGTGGGCGCGGGTGAAGAAGGCCGTCGCCGACGGCCGGTTCGTGCCGGCCGGCGGCATGTGGGTGGAGTCGGACACCAACATGCCCGGCTCGGAGGCGATGGCGCGGCAGTTCGTGCACGGCAAGCGGTTCTTCCTCGACGAGTTCGGGGTGGACAACGAGGAGGCGTGGCTGCCGGACACGTTCGGGTTCGCGGCCGGGCTGCCGCAGATCATCAAGGCGGCCGGCTCCAAGTGGCTGCTGACCCAGAAGATCTCCTGGTCGCAGACGAACAAGTTCCCCCACCACACCTTCCAGTGGGAGGGCATCGACGGCACCCGGATCTTCACGCACTTCCCGCCCGTCGACACCTACAACTGCTCCATGAAGGGCAGCGAGATCGCCCACGCGGCGAAGAACTTCAAGGACAAGGGCCGGGCCCGGCACTCCCTGGCGCCGACCGGCTGGGGTGACGGGGGCGGCGGCACCACCCGCGAGATGGTCGCCAAGGCCGCCCGCCTGCGGGATCTGGAAGGCTCCGCGCAGGTGGTGTGGGAGACCCCGCGGACGTTCTTCGAGAAGGCCGAGGCCGAGTACCCCGAGCCGCCGGTCTGGGTGGGCGAGCTGTACCTCGAACTGCACCGGGCGACGCTGACCAGCCAGGCCAAGACCAAGCAGGGCAACCGGCGCAGCGAACACCTGCTGCGCGAGGCGGAACTGTGGGCCGCCACGGCCGCCGTCAGGGCCGGGTTCCCGTATCCGTACGAGGAGCTGGACCAAATCTGGAAGACGGTCCTGCTGCACCAGTTCCACGACATCCTGCCCGGCTCCTCCATCGCCTGGGTCCACCGCGAGGCACGCGCCACCTACGAACGGATCGCGGGCGAGCTGAACGCGATCATCGACGGCGCCCAGCGGGCACTCGCCGGAGAGGGCACCACCGAGCTGGTCTTCAACTCCGCCCCGCACGAGCGGGCGGGTGTGGTCGCGGGCGGTGCCACCGCCCCGGCACTCACCGGCGCCACCACGCTCGCTCCCCGCCAGGACGGCGGCTTCGTCCTGGACAACGGCCTGCTGCGGATCGAGATCGACGCCCGGGGACTGGTCGTCTCCGCCTACGACATCGCGGCCGAGCGGGAGACCGTCGCCCCGGGCCGGGCGGCGAACCTCCTCCAGCTCCACCCCGACTTCCCGAACATGTGGGACGCCTGGGACGTCGACGAGTTCTACCGCAACACCGTCACCGACCTCACCGACACCGAATCGGTCACGGCCGGCGAGGACGGCGCCTCGGTCCAGGTGGTGCGCGCCTTCGGCGACTCCCGGGTCACCCAGGTGCTGTCCCTGCCGCCCGGCGAGCAGCGCCTGGTGGTGGACACCGAGGTCGACTGGCACGAGACGGAGAAGTTCCTGAAACTGGCCTTCCCGCTCGATCTGCACGCCGAACGCTACGCCTCCGAGACCCAGTACGGACACGCCTACCGGCCCACCCACACCAACACCTCCTGGGAAGCGGCCAAGTTCGAGGCCTGCAACCACCGCTTCCTGCACCTGGAGGAACCCGGCTGGGGCGTCGCGGTCGTCAACGACTCCACCTACGGCCACGACGTCACCCGCACCGTCCGCACCGACGGCGACGGTGGTACGACGACCACCGTGCGGGTGTCCCTGCTGCGCGCCCCGCGCTTCCCCGACCCCGAGACCGACCAGGGCGTCCACCGCTTCCGGCACGCCCTCGTCCCCGGCGCCGCCATCGGCGACGCCGTCCGCGAGGGCTGGCGGATCAACCTCCCCGAGCGCCGTCTCACCGGTGCCGGCGAGGTCGCCCCGCTGGTCACCGCCGACAACGACGCCGTCGTCATCACGGCGGTGAAGCTCGCCGACGACGGCAGCGGGGACGTCGTCGTCCGCTTCCACGAAGCCCACGGCAGCCGGGTCCGGGCGACCCTGACGGCCGGCTTCGAGGTGGCCGGCCTCGCCGTCACCGACCTGCTGGAGCGGCCCCTCGCGGACACGGCTGCCCCGGAACGCGACGGCGACCGGATCACCGTACGGCTGCGGCCGTTCGAGCTGGTGACGCTGCGGCTGCGGAGGGCGTGACCGAGGACCCCGGAAAGGGGGCGCGGGCCCGGGTGACCGGGCCCGCGCCCCTGGGGAGGGTGACGCCGGCAGCCCCGGGGGAAGGGCCTACGGCGCAACACGTGGTCCGGGACGGTCAGGCGCCGGTGCTGCCCGGACTCGCCGCACCCGACGTGGTGTAGGCGTGGGCACCGGTGCCGGCCAGCTTGCCGCCGTCCACGATGAGGTACTCGTCGCGGATCGGGCGGCCGGCGAAGAAGTCCTCCAGGATCTCCCGCGTGCCGGCGGCGTACCGCGCCTGGGCCGAGAGGGTGGAGCCCGACACGTGCGGGGTCATGGCGTTGTGCGGCATGGTCCGCCAGGGATGGCTGGGCGCCGGGGGCTGCGGGTACCAGACGTCGCCCGCGTACCCGGCCAGCCGTCCCGACTTCAGCGCGCGCACCACCGCGTCGCGCACCATGATCTCCGCCCGCGCGGTGTTGACGATGTAGGAGCCGCGGCGCATGGTCGCGAGCAGTTCGTCGTCGAAGAGGTGGTACGTCTCGGGCTGGAGCGGCGCGTGCACCGACACCGCGTCGACGCTGCGCACCAGTGACCGGACGTCCGGGTGGTAAGTGAGCCCCAGTTCCCGCTCGACGTCTTCGGGGAGCCGGTGCCGGTTCATGTAGTGCAGGTTGACGTCGAACGGCTTGAGCCTCTTGAGCACCGCGCGGCCGATGCGGCCGGCCGCGATGACGCCGACGTCCATGCCCTCGATGTCGTAGGCCCGTGACACGGCGTCGGCGATGTTCCAGCCGCCGTTGCGGACCCACTCGTGGGACGAGACGAAGTTCCGCACCAGGCAGAGCAGTTGCATCACGGCGTGCTCGGCCACGCTGATGCTGTTGCTGTAGGTCTCCTCGGCGACGGTGATGCCGCGCTGGATGGCGGCCTCCAGGTCGACGTGGTCGGAGCCGATGCCCGCGGTGAGGGCGAGCTTGAGCTTCTTCGCCTTGGCGATGCGTTCGGCGGACAGGTAGGCCGGCCAGAACGGCTGGGAGATGACGACGTCCGCGTCGGGCAGTTCCCGCTCGAAGACGGAGTCCTCCCCGTCCTTGTCGCTGGTGACGACGAACTCGTGGCCCTGCTCGTCCAGATAGGAGCGCAGGCCCAGTCCGCCCGAGACGCAGCCGAGGAGTTCACCGGGGGTGAAGTCGACGGCGGACGGAGTCGGCAGACTCATGCCGTCCGGATAGGCGGTGAGCCGGGGCAGCGCGTCGCGGACGTACGCGGGCGGGTACCCGGTCAGCGGATCCGGATAGAGGACGCACAGCACTTTCATTTCCCGTTACTCCTCGCACACGAGCGACCGACTCCGGACACCGGCCGGAGATCGGGATGACGGCGAGGTCCGGTCGGAGTGCCGGCACCACCCCCGTGAACGCTCGTCGGGGGCGGTCCGGACTCCCCTACTCTCGCCCCGGGCGCCCGTCCCGGGCCATGGAGCGGGCCCTACGACCCGGCGCCGCCCGGTGTGGCGGGCACCCCACTTCCGGGTGCGGGGTCACCCGTCACATCCAGGTCCGGGCGGACGCGGGCGTGCTGTCCGGGCCGCAGTCAGCGGCCGTCCAGAGGGGCCGTCGCGGCTCCCGCGTCGTGTCGTCGCGAGCGTCCATGCGTCGGCGCGCCATGCCGGTCAGCACCTCAAGGACGACACGGTTGGCGAGGAACGACGTGCTCTCGGCATGGTCGTAGGGCGGCGCCACTTCGACGACGTCGACACCAAGGACGGGCAGTTCGTAGGCGACCCGGCGGACGGCGTCGAGCAGTTGCCGGGCGGTCAGGCCATCCGGCTCGGGCGTGCCCGTGCCCGGAGCGTGCCCGGGGTCGCACACGTCGACGTCCACCGACAGGAAGACTCCGTCGCAGTCGTCCATGGCGATGGCGAACGCCTCGGTGAGGCACTCGTCGAGGCCCCGTGCCCCGATCTCGGTCATCTCGTAGGAGCGCATGCCCTGGCGGGCCATCCAGTCCAGCGTCTCGGGCGGCGGCCAGTACCCGCGCAGTCCGATCTGCAGGAACCGGTCGCCGCGCACCGAGCCGGACTCGATGAGCCGGCGCATCGGCTGGCCGTGTCCGACCAGGGAGCCGAACTCGACGTCGACCGTGTCGGCGTGGGCGTCGAAGTGGATCACCGAGACCCTGCCCGGCCCCGCGTGCTCGGCCACACCGGCCGCGTCCGGCCAGGCGATGGTGTGTTCGCCGCCGAGGATCACGGGGATCGCCCCGGTGCGCGCGACGGCATGGACCGCGGTCCGCAGATCGCGCACCGAGCGCTCGGCGTCACCCGAGAACATCTCCACGTCCCCGGCGTCGTAGGCGCGCAGGTCCCGCAGGCCGTCGACCCGCATGGCCAGCGAGGGACGGGATCCGTCGGGGGTTGTGGTCGGTCTGGCGGATGTACTGCGGACCGAACCGTGTGCCCGGGCGGTGCGAGGTGCCGCCGTCATAACGAGCCACGGTGTTCACCTGTTCCGAGAGGGCCGGTCGTCGACGTCGGGAGCGTGCGGGGAGTGCGGGAAGGTCAGCGCATCGAGTCGATGAGGAGACCCAGGTCGTCCTTCGAGGTCAGTGGGTTGACGATGGCGAACCGGGCGCACACCTGCCCGCGGTGCCGGGTGGGAGTGACGAACGCCCGCTGCGACTCCATCAGGTGGGTGCTCCAGCGGTCGTAGTCCTCGGGCTGCCACCCGATGCGCTCGAACGTCAGCACGGTGAGGTCTCTTCGAACCGCTGCTGGAGGAGCTGAACCGGCGCCGAGTCCCCGTCTTCGCCCATCCGACAGAGCATCTGGGCATCGAAAGTCTCGGCTTCGACCGGCCGAGTTCGGTGATCGAATACCCTCTGGACACGGCACGGAACATCACCAACGCCGTGTACACGGGGGTCTTCCAGCGCTACCCCGACCTGCGAGGCCGCGGCCCCAGGGACGCGGACATCGATCCTGCTCACGTGACACAGGTTCTGCGCGGCCCTCTACTACGAGACCGCCCTGGCCGGTGCGGCTCACTCTCTGCTGCCGACCTTGCGGGTCACAGGTGCTGATCCAGAGCAACGGCGCCATCCAGCCGGAGACCAGCCGCCGCTCGGCCAACATGAGTCACCAAGGTCACGCTGGGCTGTGTCCCCTCCTATATTGCAGCTGACACATGAGTCGCTGGCAGTGAGTAGTACTCGGCGACTCCAGCGCTTCCTCGTGGAGGTTCTTGTGCGAAGCCTGAAGAGAAACATCGCTTCCGCCGCGGTGGCCGCCGGCGCTGTGGCGCTGGCGGTAGGGCTGTCCAGCTCCCCCGCCTTCGCCGTCGATCCCGGCACGCCCGGCTACGTCACCTTCTGGCAGGGCGGATTCACCGGACCGACCCTGGAGTACTCACCGTCCCAGGTCGGCACCTCGTGCGTCACCCTGCCGTTCTCGGTACAGTCCGACCTCAACAACAGCTATCAGACCGTCCTCGTCTACAGCGGCACCGGGTGCACCGGTTCCACGCTGACGCTGCCCGCGGGTGACCTGCACAGCTTCGGTGGATTCGTCGGAAAGAGCTTCCGTTTCGCAAGCTGACAGCACTTCCGGCTGAACCCGTGACGCTTAGGGGCTGACAGTCATATGTCGCCACCTATAGAGTGAGTTTCTGACTTGGGTTCGGCCGGATAGTGTTTGATTATGACGACTACACAAGGCAAGTCCGCCATCAGTGTGTTCTCAAAGGACTGCCTCTCCCGCCAGGTGCTCCTGGACGTAACAGGACGATGGGGCATCCTCGTCCTGTCGGCCTTGCACGAGCGGGAGTGCCGCTTCAACGTATTGCGGCGCCGTATCGAGGGCATCAGCGAGAAGATGCTGTCGCAGACCCTGTTCACCCTGCGCAGGGACGGCCTGGTCAACCGGTACGTCGAGGCGACGATCCCGCCCAAGGTCACCTACAGTCTGTCCCCGCTCGGGACGGCCGTGGCGAAGCGGGCCGTCGAACTCGTCGCTCTCCTCGAGACCGAGGCGGACCGGTTCGAGCAGGCCTGGGCAGCCTTCGAGGAGTGACCCGGTCCCGCTTTCCAGTTACCGCAGGTTGACAGTCAGCTCGCCTGCCCGGGCCCGGAAGCCTCCCCGTCTTCCTCCAAGCCCACCTTTCCCCGCGCGGACCGGCGACACCCTCACCCGATCCGCGCCCGGGACCGCAGCCGCGCCCGTCCTTCGCCGCCGGCACCAAGCGTGGCACAGTCCGCGGCTGTGAACCCGGCTCAAGGCAACGCCGAACAGCTCCAGGCCCTCGCCCGCTCCGCCGCCATGGCCCCCGCGCGCCTGCCGCCGCAACGGCCCCCAGTCCCCGGTCCACCGCACACCCGGACAACACCCTGCGGCATCGGTTGCCGGAAATTCGGCCGCACGGCAGGCTGGTTTCCCAGGGGGCCGCACCGCGTCACCGCTGGTGGCCCTCATCTCAGTTCACCTGGGACTCACCCAGCACGACCGAAGGAACACAGCATGGCCAGCGGCACGGTGAAGTGGTTCAACGCGGAGAAGGGCTACGGATTCATCGAACAGGACGGCGGACCCGACGTCTTCGCCCACTACTCGGCGATCTCCGGTACGGGCTTCCGAGAACTGCTTGAGGGAGAACGGGTCACCTTCGACGTGACCCAGGGTCAGAAGGGCCCGCAGGCGGAGAACATCATCCGGCCCTGACCCGGCGCACCGGTCGACGGCGCCCGTGACGTGCGGTCCGCGCACCCCTGGCGGGATGCGCGGACCGACGTGGGTCAGCACGGACCGCAGAGGCAGTACCGACCCATGTACGAACGACACATGAGTCACACGTGACAGTCACTTCTTGACCTGTCTCGACAGGTACGATCTTCACACTTCCGAATGCGCGCAAACGGCGCGCTCGTGCAAGGAGTCGTCCTGTGAGTTCAGTATCCGCGGCGGTCCCTCAGCCGGGGCGTACCAAGGCCTTTCTGCGGCTGGTGATGATCGAACACTCCGTGTTCGCGCTGCCCTTCGCCTACATCGCCACCCTGACGGCGATGTACGAGCGCGACGGCAGCGTCGACTGGGTGAAGCTTCTGCTGGTCACCGTCTGCATGGTGGGTCTGCGCACCTTCGCCATGGCCGCGAACCGGATCATCGACCGTGAGATCGATGCCCGCAACCCCCGCACGGCCCACCGTGAGCTGGTCACCGGCGCCATGTCGGTGCGACACGCGTGGACGGGCGCGCTGGTCGCCGTCGTCGTCTTCCTCGGCGCCGCGGCCCTGCTGAACCCGCTGTGCCTGGCCCTCGCGCCCGTCGCCGTCGTCCCGATGGTGGTCTATCCGTACGCCAAGCGGTTCACCGACTTCCCACAGGCCTTCCTGGGCCTGGCCCAGTCCATGGGCCCGGTCGGTGCCTGGCTCGCGGTCACCGGCTCCTGGTCCTGGAAGGCCGTGATCCTCGGCCTCGCCGTCGGTATCTGGATCGGCGGCTTCGACCTCATCTACGCGTGCCAGGACGTCGACACCGACCGGCGCATCGGCGTCAAGTCCGTCCCGGCCCGCTTCGGCATCCCGGCCGCGATCTGGGGCGCGCGGGTGTGCCACACCATCACGACGGCCCTGTTCGTCTGGTTCGCCGTGGCCACCCACGCCGGCGCCTTCTTCTGGCTGGGCCTGCTGATCGTCGCCGGCGCGTTCGGCTACGAGCACTCCATCGTCCGCCCGCACGACCTCTCCCGCCTCAACCGCGCCTTCTTCCAGGTCAACGGCTTCATCGGGATCGCGCTTTTCGTGTGCGCGCTGCTGGACCTGCTGGTGCGGGGGCTGTCCCTGCGCTGAGGGATGACGGCGCGAGGCGGGGCGGAAGACGGGAGGATCACTCCCCGTCTTCCGCCCCGTCTCCTTCTTCCGCCCCTTCCCCGTCCTCCGCCCGGTCTCCGCCGAGCAGCGTCATGTGATCGGCGACGTACGCCACGGCCCCCGCGGGGTTCAGGTACAGCTCGTGCCCGAAGGGAATCTCCGGGAGCAGGTCCTCCACCTGCACCCGACGGTGCCGCAGCGCGCCCACGCGGTCGAGCTGAGCCTGTGAGGTGAACACCGGGACGACCGGTGTGCCGTCGGGCGCCGACGCGGTCACCGGCGCGTCCTGGGCATCGACCAGTACGGCGACCTCGGCCGTCAGCAGCAGCCGGTCGATGTCCTCCTCGGGGCCGTACCCCGTCGCGGCGAGCTGGATGACGGCGTCGAGGGCGTCGGTGGGGTCGTCCCAGCCGAGCGCCAGCGGCGACGGGCGGTAGTCGGGATTCTCCGACCACTCCACCACCGCCCCCTCGCCGTCCGTCCGCCACTGCCCCACGATGGCCCACGCGGGCGGATCGCCCGTGCCCTGCCAGACGGGATCGACGACTCCCAGCCAGTGGTCCGGCGCCAGCCGCGCCGCCTCCCTGATGTCCTCGGGCACGTCGGGCAGTTCCTCCGTACCCACCTCCCCGGTGGCGTCCGCACCGGTCACTTGGACGGCACGCAGCCGGGACACCCAGCGGGCGGTCGTGTCCGCGTCGTCCGCGGCGCCGGCCCCTTCCTCGGGCCGCTCCACAACTCGTTCCAGGCCGTCGAACTCCTCGGTCACGGTCGCGGGCTCTTCCATCGCCTTGGTCTCTCCTCCGATAGGCGTGCGGCCGCGCTCCCACGCGTCACAGAGCCGGGGCGCCGCGTCCGCTCCGACTGGTCGCCAGCCGAAAATAACCCGCTCCGTCGCCGCCGGAACCGGTCAGGGGCCTCCCCTCCCCGCGTCCGAGGACATTCGGGCAGCGGAGGCAGCCCTTCCGTACCACCCCGGTCGCACAGGCACTGCCGAGGCGGCTCCGGTCGTGTCAACGATGCCCGGTGTCCTCGGTACGCCAGGGAAGCAACACACTGGTATGCGCTTCGGAATCGGTCGGGATCACGTGCAGGCCGTCGTCGGCCGCACGCAGTTCGTACGACACGAGGCCGTCGCCTTGCCGCGCGACCAGTTCGACGAAAGCACTGTCGCGTTCGGCCGGCTGCCACAGGCGCTCGATGCGTCCCGTGGCGCGGCGCAGCACATGGCCACTCGGCAGGTGGGCGTAGTCATCGCCCGAGCCCACCCAGCCGTGTGGAGTCAGGACCTCACCCTGGGGCGTCCTGATCTGCCCCGCCCGGCTGACCTCGTACAGGTGCGGCTGTGCCCCGTCGGACGCTGCCGGACGCACCAGCCTGTATCCGTGGGGTGCCGCTGCCCGCCCTGCCCGTACCGGTGGCGGGCCGCCGGCCGTGTCCGGTCCCGGAGCGTCACCGCCCGGACGCGCCTCGGTGAGGGCAGCGGTGGGCTCCGGGGTCGTCCGTGGGCGGGCCAAGAGGTATTCCGTGCCGCGCCGGTAGAGAACGGCGGTGCGGCCGGGGACGGCGTCCGGGGCGGTGTGGGTGCGGGCGGTGCCGTCCTCGGCGACCACGGTGAGGGCGGCGCGGTAGGAGGCCGCGGCCAGTTCCACCGCGGCGTGCTCGTTGCCGGTGTCCCAGCGCCGGGCCGTGTGCAACTGGGTCCGGACCAGGGCGCGTTCCTGACCCGTCGTCAGGGTGACGTGGCCGGGTAGCAGATCGCCCGTGTCCTGGAAGCGGCGGGCCGTGGCACGGTCCAGCACGACCCCGGCGCGGGTCAGCTCGTCCCGGGTGAAGGGGACGTCGCGGTCGAGGTGCGCGGACTCGGGCAGCGAGCGGGCCCGCACCACCGCGACCGGTTCGCGTGCGCGGTCGAGGGCGGCGTTGCGCGGCGCCGCGGACGTGGCATCGCCGGGCTCGCGGTGGAAGGCGGCGGCCAGAGCGTCCCAGAAGCCGTTGCCCACGCGGTCGCCGGCGGGTTCGCGCAGGACGTGCACAGTCCCGTCGGGAGCGGTGAGCGTACGGCCGCCGGTGACGCGGTAGCGGTCCGCGTCCGTGCCCGACGTGACACCGGCCCAGGGAGCGGAGGTGTGCGCCGGGCGCGGCCGGCCGACGGTGCCGGACGGCACGGCGGACGTCGGCCGGGGCGGGGAGGCCGGTTGCCCGGAGGGCCCCGCCCCGGCTGAGGACGGCCCAGCGGAAGGCGACGGTACGACGGACGAGCGCCCTGCCGGGGGTTCCTTTCCCACGGGCGGCGGGGCGGTGGCGGGGTCGGCTGGTGACGGCCGCGCCGCCCCTGCCGATACCGGGGCCGCGTCGGGAACCGCCGACTGGAAATGGCGGTCCGCGAGGTAGAGCACGACGTGCGGTGTCCTCTCCCGCGGCCCGGTGGCGTCCTCCGCCGTGGCCCCCTCGGGGACGGGCGGCGCGAAGTCCTGGAAACGTCCGTCCTCGCGAACCACGGTCACCCGCACACCGAGGGCGCGGGCGGCTAGCGCGGGCAACAGGTCGGCGGCACCGTGATCCCAGGTACCCGGGTCCCCGGCGTCCGGGTCGCGCCGGAGCTGGAGCACGGCCAGGCGGACGCGTTCGGAGGCGAACGGTTCGTGGTGCAGCGGCAGATGGCCGGTGTCCTCGAACTCCCGGCGCTCCGGGGAACCGTCGGGGAACCCGATCCCGGCGTCGCGCAGTTCGGCGGGGCTGAAGGTGTCCTGGGTGTCCGGGGCGGCGAAGGCGAGCAGGTCGGGGTCGTCGGTGCCCCCCAGACGAGCGGCCAGCCACTCGCGCAGCCGCTCGGCAGTGAACGGCTGGTTCGCCGCCCGCGCGTCGCCGTCCTGGCGGCCCGGGGCGAGATGGCGCAGCCCGTCGGCAAGGGCGTGGTGGAAGGAGCCGCCGTCGCGAGGCACGTCACGGAGGGTGTAGACCGTGCCGTCGGGAGCGTTGAGCGTGCCCTTGCCGACGGTGTACCCGGCGGGCCGTGCCGGGCGCGTCGCGGCAGGTCCCGTGAAGTCGACGGCCGACGGTTCGGGGACACGGGCACGCTCCTCGTCGGACAGGCGGTACCAATGGGTGAGCCGGTCGGTGGCGGCGCGGACCCGGTGGAACTCCGCCGCGGCCCGGTCGGCCGCTTCCCGGCGGCTCGTGAAGCCGGTCCACTTCTCCTTCAGCTCCCGGCGAACCTCGTGGAGGCGCACGGTCGCCTCGCGCAGCCGCTGCCACGCGGCCGGCTCGCCGGCACCGCCCCGCGCGTCGGTCAGCTCGCTCCTGGCGGCCGTACGGTCGCGGTGTGCCCGTGCGTGGGCCGCGTGGCTGTCCGGCATCGTCCGACGCAGCTCCCAGTACGCTTTGTCGGCGTCCACCCAGGCGGTGCCGGCCTTGGTGACCTTGGACCATGCCTCGGCCACCTGCGCGGGAAAGGTGTCGTCGGTGACCAGCCCCAGCTCACGGGCGACGTCCTCCCGCACCCAGGCGATGACCTGTGTTTCCGCCGAGACCGCCTGGGGTCCGGGACGGCTCGGCCCGAACGGTCCGAGGTGCTCGTGCATCCAGTCGCCGACCGGGCTGTCCTTGAAGCCCCGCTCCACGTCGGCGACGCCGACCCAGCTGGTGGGAATGGCGAAGAGGAAGGCGCGGGTGGTCTTCGGTTTCAGCGTGGTCTGGGTGGCCGCGGCGCCCCCGTACCGAACGGCGTCCGCGTCGGCCGCGGTGGACTCCGACACCGACGCGGACGGGGCCGCCGTACCGGCGCCACCCGTGTCGAGGGACGGACCGCCGCCAGGGACCGGTTCGTGCGCTCCGGAGCGGACGACCGAGACGTCGCCGGCGCTGGTGAGGCGCTCGGCGCCGCTCATGGTGGCGCTCGGCAGGACCGCCAGCAGCCGGGCGCCGGACAGGTCGGGGCGGGACCGGTACGACAGCTCGGCCCGGGAACCGCGGGTGAAGAAGGTGTCGTCCGTCAGTCCGTGGACGCGCAGCCCCTCGGCGGTCGTGCTGTCGTCGAAGAACGCCGCGAGCGCCGCGTTGGAGGTGCCGTCGTGCAGCGCGAGCGCGGGCGCGGTGCCCGGACGCGTCAGCGAGGTCCGGCGGGCCTTCTCCAGTGCTTCGTCGAGGCCGGGGCCGGACAGCTCGGCCCGTCCGGCGCGTGGACCGGCCGTCGCGCCGTAGGCCCGTGCGAGGGCGATCTCCCCGGCTGCCCGAACCGCGTCCAGGCCCACGATGCGGCGCACGTCGAAGCCGATCCGCGGCACGCGGAAGGGCGTCGCGGTCCCGCCGGGACCGGGTGCCGCACGCCAGTTCTCGATCTGCGCGCGCAGGGCCTCGCGCTGTTCCCACGGGCTGCCGCTGTTCGACCCCCAGACGGTGACGGCGCGCCGCGGGGCGCCGGCCTCCAAAGCGGCGGGCGGGTCGTCACCGGTCCGCGGCTCGCCGGGAACCGTGAGGCTGAGCGGGACCAGCTCGCGCAGCGTGCCGACCGGCCCCTCCGCCTGTACGGTCCTGCCGCCGCCCAGCTCAAGCGTCATCCGCAGCCGGTAGTCGGTGAGGTACTCCGCGTGGGGCTCGTCCGTCTCGACCACGCGCGCGCTCAGCCGGGTCCTCGTCCGGGACTGCGTGACCTGCTGGGTACTGGTGCCCGACTCCCCGTAGGCGGGGCCGGCCGAGCGTGCCACCCTGTCGGTGGTGCGCACGCCTTCAGCGATGTTGACGCCCACCGTCCTGGAGCGGCCTTCGGCGACGGCCGCCTCGTCGGTCTCGGTGGCCTGGCGTCCGTCCTTGAAGGTGACGCCGTGTCCGAGGCCGTCGAACCGCGGGGCGTCTGCTATGAGTTCGACCCGGAGATGGGCGATGCGGGAGCCGAGCCACACGGGCCGCCGGCCGAGGGCGCCGACCCGGAGACCGGTCGAGCTCCCGGTGGAGGTGAGCTGCTCCCGCAGCGCACGCAGGGCGCGCGGTGTGACCATCGCCCGGAGGCGGTCCCGGCCGGCGGAGTCGAGTCCCAGCCCACGCAGTCGCCGGTCGAGGTCGTGCAGGACGCCGGTGGCGTCCAGGCCGTTGACCGGATATGAACCGAACGGATGTTCCCGCAGCCAGGAAGGCTGTTCCCACGCCCGCGTCAGGTACCGGGGGACCTCGCCCATCCGGTCGTCGAGCAGTCCCATGCGGTGCGCGGCCTTCTCGGGCACATGGCCCAGCCAGTCGGAGGAGAAGGTCAGCCGCCGGCCGGACCAGCGGGCGAGGCGGGCCGTCAGGAGCGAGTGCGGCACCGACAGCACCCCGTCGCCCCGGACCGTACCGATCAGTTCGTGCCGCGTGTCCGCGACCACCAGGACCTTGTGGCTGTCGTCGCCGATGGCGATCTCGTTGGTCACGACCCGGCTCGCGGCGAGAGTGCGCGCGTGCTGCCGGCTCCAGCGCCCGAGCGCTCCGTACGTGCCCGCGACCGTCGGCCCGACCGGATGCGCATGGCCGTAGGAGCCGCTGACGGTGATGCTGAAGGCGTGGCTGGTGGTGACCGCTCCGGACGCCTGCAAGTCGCTGCCGAGGACGTGTTCGCTCTCCATCCTGACCGGTGCCGAGACCACCCGGGGGTTGAGCACCTGGACGCGGTGCAGCAACGCGCCCAGCCGGTCCATGTAGGGGCCCTTGCCGAAGAGACCCGTGATCCTCGTCCCCCCCGGGGCCGACGACAGGTCGGACTGGCCCGACAGGTACGGCGCCTCGAAGGGCCGCACCAGGGCCTCGTGGGCGAGCGCGCCCGGTTCGGCGAAGTGCCAGGACCCGCCCGACGCCTCCCGCATCAGCTCCTCGGCGGCCGAGATCAGCTCCCTGTGGGCGGCGACGCTCACGGTGGTGTGCGGCAGGTCGCCGAAGGGGCTCCGCGCCCGCCCGGCCGCGCCGGCGTCGCCGGTTCCGAGCGCGATCTCCTTCGCCCGCGCCGGGGCGAGCACCCGCACCCGGGGTGCCGTCCGCCTGACCGCGTCCAGTGCGAGGCCGGGGGCCGGCGTGTGCTCGCCGGGAACGGCCAGCAGCACCCGCCCGGTCACGGACGCGCGCGTGCCGCCACCGACGAGAGCGAGGGTATCCGCCCGCCGTATGAAGGCCTGGGTGCCCAACAGGCCGAGGGAGGCGATCCGCCACAGATGACGGGGCCGCCAGAAGCCTCCGGTGGAGACGGCCAGCTCCAGCCGGTAACTGAACAGGTGGGACTGGGAGGTTCCGGCGCTGCCGGATTCCGTGGACACCGTGGCGCCGAACCCGGTCCGCCGGCCCGTCTGCGCCGCCCACCGTGGCCCGAGCTGGAGCGCACCGGTGTTCTCCGGAGCACCCACCCGGTTCTTGTGGGCGTCGAGCACCGTGGCCGACACGTCCACGCCCACGTCGTACCCGCGCACCACGTTCCGCTGCCCGTCGAGGCGTTCGGTGCCGGGGAGGCTGGAGCGCACCAGCAGGTCGTTCTGCGTGCCCTCGTACCGTCGGTCCGTCAGCCGGCCGTCGATCCACAGCCAGCGCCGGGCCCGGCCGAAGGTGCCCGGCACCACCAGGCCGACGCGCACACCGGTCGTGATCAGTGACTCCAGGCCGGCCGCCAGGGAGTGGTGCGACAGCGTGTCCACCACGCTCAGCGTGTTCTGCAACGCCATCCGGTAGTGCTCGGCGTCCTTCCACCGCGCGTCCGACGGGTCGCCGAAGTCGGCCAGCGGGGCGAGCATGCCCGGGTACGCACGGGCCGCGTGGTGCAGCACCTGGTCCAGGAGGTCGTCCAGCAGGGTCCGGGCGGGCTCCCCCGCCCCCTGGTCGCGCAGCGGACTGCCGTCCTCGTGGAGGAACGCCTCCAGGCGGCTCGGCCCGAGCGTCACCGGATCGTCGGTGGGCAGGTACACCGGTGCGACGGGCTCGTCGTCGTGCCGGCGGCGCAGCGTCGTCCCGTCGTCCCAGCCCGCGTGGCGCCGTGCCTCGGTCCGCGTCATCCGGTCCAGCGACCAGGTGGTGAAGGCCGTCGCCTCCGTGTCCCCCGCCCGGCGGACGTAGACCGTCTTGTGCACCCTGTACAGGTAGGTGGGGACCTTCTTCGCCTGACCGGCGCTCTTGCGGGATCCCGTGCCGCCCGACACCGTGCCGTGCGTGGTCGTACGGGCGTACCGAGCGGACAGACCCGCCATGACCCGCAGCCCGGCGTGGCCCGCGAAGAACCGGCCGAACGACATGGTCGGGCCCACCGTGGCGTTGAGCTCCTGGGTGTACGCCTTGCTCAGTGTGCGTTCGTTGCGGACCGCGCGCTGGACGGTTCCGCGCAGTTCGGCCGCGGTGGTTCCGGTGAGGAGTTCGGCCCCGCCCGGTACCACGCGTTCCACGACGAACGCGCCCAGCGGCGTCCGTCCCCGGTCGTCGGACGCCAACTGCCGTGTGGTCACCGGGCCGTGCGCCAGGCGGTCGGCAATCCGGTGGAAGTTGGCGCTGCTGAAGAACCCCGCGATCTCGTCGTAGGCGCTGCTCCCCGGCTGGGCGCCCGCCCGGCGCAGCGCCCAGTCGCGGATCTCGCGCACCGGCCCGTAGCCCTCGGTGTGGACCAGGCGGTAGTCGGTGTGCGGTCCCAGCGTCATCGAGCGCGGTACCCGGTCGGCGTCCGCCACGGATCCCGGGTCGGCCGAGGGCGTCTCGCCGTCCGAAAGGCGCACCGCGAGGCCGTTTCGCACGCCGAACGAGAAGTGCCCCTCACCGCTGGAGTACGCGTCCGCCGGCCGCGACGTCCGTTCGGCTGGACGGGGGCCGGCGAGGTGCACCTCGTACTGGACGTCGTCCAGGTGCACGTGGGAGCCGTCGCCGTGGCGGGTCTCGGCCTGGGTCTGCGTCTGGTCCTGGAGGGCGAAGTCGAAGGTGCGGTTGAAGCCCAGAGCGCCACCGACCCGTCCGTAGCCGGCCAGTGAGAGCCCGGACGGCGGGCCGATGGTGAAGCCCGGAGCGATCCTCAGCGACGTCGCCACGGACTTCGCCGTCCCGGTGGTGGTCTGGCCGCGCTGCACGCCCTCGTACTTGAACGGGGCCCCGTAGCCGTCGGCGAACCGCTCCCAGTTCCCGTGCGGCCGGGTCACCACGCGCAGCACTCTGGGCTGTCCGCGGTCCTGGAACGGGGACGACTCGTAGCCCTCGCCGTGGAACACCCACGGGGTCTCGCGCAGGGCGCGCTCCAGGTCCGCCATGACGCCGGCCGCGCCGGGGGCCGGGGAGTCGGCGAGGCCGGTGCGCGCGCCGATCTCCCGCATCACCTGGTCGATTCCGCGCAGGGTCACCAGACCGGGACCGTAACTGGCCGGCCGGCCCTCGGCCCCGTCCCCGGTCAGATAGGACGGCAGCCGGCTGCCGTCGGTGAACCGGACCGCCCGGCCGCTCTCGGCGGGGGGCAGCATCGAGCGGTCCAGGCGTGGGGGACGGTGGGCCTCCAGTTCGGCGTCCGTACGGGGCGGGAACGCGGCGGGCTGGGTGGGACGCGACGCGGACCCGCCGCCCGGGGCACGGGAGGGTTCCGGCATGGCCGGGGCGGGACGGCTCCTGACGGCGTCACCGGCCGACGGTGGGTCTTCCACGGCACCGGAGCCGGCGGCGTGCGGATCGCCGTGCGGGGTTGCGTCCACCGCGCGCTGGACTCCGACCGCCTGCGGGGCCGTGTCCGCGTACCCGCCGTCCCGGCGCGGCACGCCGGGCGGTGCGGAGGGGTTCGTGACGTCGGACGGGGCCTTCGCGGGAAGCGTGTCGTGCTCCCGGCCGGATGTCCGCTCACCGTCGGGAAGCGTGTCCGTCACGACGTGACGGGACGAGTCCGGGCCGTCCCCGTCAAGCGGGGGGCCGTCCGCCGTCGCGGTGTCCGCGTGCGGTGACGCGTCAGGCATCCTCGCGCCCTGCGGCACGAAGCCCGGGGCCGGCCCACGGCTCCCCGCGCCGGGCCAGTTGCGTACGGCACCACCGCCGGGGGCTGCCATGGCCGTCCCGGCCCCCGTGCTCCGGCCGCTCCGGCTGGGCTGCCGGGTCCGGGACGAGGCTCTGTCGGCGTGGCCACCGGCCCCACCGGGGCCCGGACGGGAAACGGAAGGCCGAAGCCCCGACCCGCCCGGCACCGGCCCCGGGCCGGCCACGGGAAGCACCGGACCGCCGGCGGGAGGAACGGTACGAGCGTCGTGGGGGCGGAAGACGTTCCACCGGCCCGGCGTTCCGTCGGATGCGGGCCCGAGCACCATCTCCACGCTGACGGGGGCGGTGGGCGCGTAGACCAGCCGGCCGGTCCCGTTGGCCACTTGCTGCGCCACTCCCCTCTCCGAGGTATCGCTCCCCGTCTCACAGGCCATGAGGACGACGGGCGCGTCCTTCGACCTCGTGAAGCTGGTTCTCCTGCGGAGGAAGCGGGCAAGCGTGGCTCCGTCCACGAAAGCGTCCGTCCTTCCCTTGACAGGAAGGACGATCGCCTGGCTTGTTCCATGACTCACGAAGAAGTACGGCGAGGCTCCAGAGGAATGTTTTCTCCAGGGCAGGGTCTGCGGCGTCTGCGCGTAAGTGACCAGCGCTCCATCCTCTTGCCGACGGGCATGCCAATACGATTCCGCGGCGGACATACCGAGGAGCCCGTGCTCCCGCGGGAAGATGTCCGCTTCCCGGTGCGCGATGCGTCCGACGGACCTTCCCGTCTGATCGACCAAGGCATAGTGTTCGACTTCGTCGAAGAAGAACCGCTCGTGACGGATGTCCCTGCCGTGACGTCGAGAATCTGCGGTATCGAGATCCCCGCGTTCACTGCGCACCCACCAACCATGGAGTGTGGAGGACGCCTGCGAGCCGACACGCGTGATGTACGTGCGTCCATTGACGCTCAGCAGCGTCAGAGTGGATACGAAGCTCCACACCGGACGGCTGGTCTCTCGCGCGATCAGACGCGGCAGCAGCAGGTCTCCGACACCGCCGTGCGACAGCACCAGCACAATGGGCCCGTTGCTGTTCCGTACCACCGGCAATCTGCCGAGCTGGTCGGCGAACTCCTCCGCCGTCATGGTCCTTTCGCCACGACTGGTCGCCACGGTCGGCTGTGCCGCGGACCCGTCAACGGCGACGAAGAACGGCTCTCCGGCGTGCGTCCTCCACTGGGCGTCCACGGGTCTGCCGCCGGAGACATCGGTGTATACGACCTCGTGACGGGTGTCCAGAGCGGTAAGAGGCTCCCTCTCCCTTTGACTTCTCGGCCTGAGATCGATCCCGACCATCTTGATGTCCGCGTCCAAGATGGCCGCCGGACTCCAGTACTCGGGCTGGACACCGGGCAGATGGTCCCGGACGGAAGTCATGTCGAATGCCTGGCCGGACCCCTGTCCCCGTGCCCGTTCCACGCTCATCCCGCGACGCGTGCCGGTTCCGTCCCGCCGAGGGCCGGAGGGGTCGTCGCCTCGGCCGGGGAACGAGAGACCGGGTATTCCCGGTGTCTCGGGCCCGTGCGTCGCGGAGCGTCCGTCCGCGGAAGGCCTGCCGGATACGGAAGGCCGGGCGGATACGGAAGGTCGCCGCTCGCCGCCGGCGCGCGAGCCGGACGGACCGGCGTCGGCATACGGATTGATCTCCCTGGGCGGCCGCACACGGGACTGGGGACGCCGAGAGCCGTCCTGGTCCCGGCCGAACGCTCTGCTCAAGGAACGGGCTACGGCACGACTCGCCGCCCGGAAAGTCCTGGCGAAGGAGTTCCCGGGCTGCCCCTCGGCACCCCCGGCACGGGACTCGGCGCGTCCCGCGTCCCCACCGGGCCGCGCCGTCCTGTGCCTCGTCCGTCCACGCTCGTCCTCAGGCCGTGCTCCCGGCGCCCGGCCACTGCCTCCCAGCACACCGGGTCCGGCGGTGACCGGCGGTGAGACCTCCCGGCGGCGGTGGAGCTGGGACAGCAGTTCGCCCGCGAGGTCCTCCGCACGCGACGTGTCCCGGCCGGACGGTTGAGCGGTGTCCGCGAGCAGTTCCGCGGCCACGAGGTGAGCGATGTCGTGGTAGTGCTCGGCGTAGGTGTCCGAGCCGTCGCGGATGAGCTTCGGGGCCGGATAGGGCTGTGGCCCGTACGGCGTCGTCCGGTACGGCTTCTGCATGATCGCGGCCACATCGGCCCACAGCTGCCCCTGTTCGTCCAGGTCCAGGGCTCCGATCGACCGGCGCGCCGCGGTGAGCCGCGTCGACCAGTCCCGCTCGCCCAGGACCGGACCACCCAGGAGCGGACCGTCCGCGCCGTCGGCCCGGCCGGGCGACGGCACGGCCTCCTGCGCCTGCCAGGCCGCCTCCGGCCGGTGCGGAAGGAACGTGTGCCACGCACCGCCGGGGAGAAGGGCCCCCGAGACGAACACCGGGGTGTCGGCCGCATGGACCGCCCGGCCCGTGGCGTCGGCGACCTTCTGCGCGACGACCACGCCCGGCTCACCCGCGCCCCTCGTATCGCCCGTGGAGCAGGACAGCAGGACGATGGGGTGGCCGGCGTCCAGGCCGGCCAGGCTCGGGCGGCGCCGTAGGTACCGGCCCAGCGCGGCACCCGGAAAGCGGTGGTTCCCGTCGTGGGACACCATCTCCACGTCCGTCGGCCAGCCGTGGGACATCCAGAAGTAGGGGCGGCGGCCCGCCCCGACGTCGCCGGCCCACGGGAACGGTTGTCCGCCGGCTCCCTCCGTGTCCCGCCACGACGCCCGGTCCACGGTGCCCTCGACGCGTGCGAGGAAGTCCGCCGGCAGGGAAAGCCTGCCGATGGGACGGTGGTCGAAGCCCACCAGGGTGTGGGTGACCAGCTCCGTGGTGGCGGTGGCCTCACCGTCCGTGCGCGACAGCGCGTCCGGCCCGGCCGCCGTCGACCGCGCGGGGGCCGCGTCGGCGGGACGGCTGAGCACCCACCAGCCCCGGGGCACCGACGCGTCCGACGGGAACCGGGTGATGACGCCCGTCAGCCGGGACCCGACGGCGTCGGGCACGATCTCCAGCGGACCGGTCGCGGACCAGACCTCACGGCCGGTCCTCCCGGCCAGCAGCCGGGGCAGGTCGAGTCCGCCCGCCCCGCCGTGAGGCATGGCCAGCACGATGGCCCGGTCACGAGGCGCGCTCCCCAGGACGGGGTCTTCCGCCAGGAGGCCGGCGAACCGTTCCGGCGACAACTCGACCGTCCTGCCACCGGCGTCCTGCACGGCGATGCGCTCGGGCGTTCCCCAGGCCAGCACGAAGAAGGGTTCGGGACCGGAGCCGGTCCACGGTGCCGCCTGCCGTTCGTCCAGCTCGTACAGCGGGGAGTCATCCCGGTCCGCCGGCCGGACCGCCGCCGCCACGGCGGCCGTGTCGAGGCCGGCCGGCGTCACGACGGACCGTTCCCGCGCGGGCCTGTAGTCGCGCCCGACGATCCGCGTGCCGTCCGCCGAACTCAGGTCCGTGACCAGTGTCCGAGGGCCGCCGGACGCCGGACCGGTGCTGTCGAACGGCCGTTCCTGGACGGGTGCCGTGCCGACCTCGAACCGCAGACCGTGCCTCTCGGCGAACTCCTCCAGGCGGCCGGCGAACTCCTCGGCCCGCTGCCACGACGGCGCGTCCGCGTGGGTCAGGACGACCTTGCGCACGTCCGGCCACCTCAGGTCCCCCAGCACCCGCGCCCCGAAGTGGGCATTGCCCACCGGCTTGTGCGCCGAGAGCCGGCGCAGCAGTTCCCGGTCGGACGCGAAGCGGTCCGTCTCGGCGAGCGCCAGCCGCACCGCGTCGACAGGTCCGTGGGCGATCAGGGCGTACCTCGACGACGGGGTGGCACGGCGGCCGGGGTCGTCGGGGTAGGGGCTCAGTGTGTGCAGCGTGCGCTCGCGCACGGTCCACGCCCAGTGGAAGACGAGTCCGATCCCGTCGTCGGCCCCGTGCGGCTGCCAACGCGCGGAGACGAGCGCCGCCGCGGTCCCGGCGACGCCCCCGCTCTCCTGGCGGGGCGTGCCCGTGCTGGACGCCAGCAGCTCGTGCAGTGGCGTCTCCGCTCCCCGGCTCAGCAGAGTGTCCAGCAGCGCCGCGCCGGCTCCCGCGTCGCGCAGGGACACCTTGCTGACCAGCGCCATGCCCGTGTCCAGGTGTTCGTGGACCAGGTCCACGAGGCCGGCGACGCCGTCGTCTCCGACGGGGTAGAGGTCACGGACGTCCCGCATCGCGCGCAGCAGCCGTTCGCGCGCGGCCAGCCGGTCGGCGTCCCGCAAACGCCACGCGTGACGTTCGGCCGCGACGAGATGGGTGGCCTGGACGTCGTCGACCCGCTGCCACACCCGCCGTTGGGCGAGTGCCGAGTACAGGGCCCGGTCCTCCTGCGCCCGGTGTCTGAGAGCAGCCGACTGCGGTGTACCGGGCGTGCCGGATCGGGTCGCCCGGGTCCACGCCGCATCCAGGTCGTCCGCCTCCCGCCGGAGCGCGACGGCCTCAAGGTGACCGGCCTCTCCCGCGACGAGTATCCGGGCTATGCGCATGTCCGCCGCGCTGAGCACGGTCCTGCCCGGCAACGGCCCGAGGTCCGGTCGCCGTTCGATCTCCTCCCGGATACGCTCCGCCTCGCGGCGCAGCACGGCCGCCTCGTCCCGGGCTTCCCGGGTGTCGCCGCCCGGACGGCGTCCGGCCATCTGCTCCTCCAGCCGGGCGATCCGCAGCTGCCGGGCCCTGAGACCCTCCGCCAACTGCGGCCGGGGGCCGCGCAGGAACTCGGTGAGGTCGCTGCGGTCCACGCTCTGCCGCAGCGCCCGGACCGCTTCGGTGATCCGCCGCACCTGCTCGGACCGGCCCGCGTCGTCCGAGCCGGGTGCGCGCGCGATGTCCCGCAGGCGGTGCCGCAGCACTTCGACGCCCCGCCGCAGCTCCCTGTCGTCAGCGAACGGGTCCTCGCCCTGAACGCCTCGGTTCCGCCGGCGGGACGGCACCGGGTCCGGCCGCGAAGCCCCGGTGGCCGACCGGCCACCGGGCACACCGTGCGCCGGCGTCCCCCCTAGCCTCTCGGCGAACTCGTCGATGCCGCTGCGGCGGTCCGGGCCGCCGACGGGCGACTGCCGCAACGGCTCGTGCTCGGTCGGGTCCGCATCCACCGTGTCGATGCGCGGGGGCAGGCCACCGGTCACGCGGACATGTGCAGACGGTACAGGCTCGTCGACAGGACGTGCGGGACGTGTTCGGCTGGACCGGGAGGCGCCTGTCCCACCAGCCGCCGGATCGAACCGCGCCCAGCGGCCTTCCCGCCCGTCGGGGTCACTCCCTACGGTGAACGACACGCTCGAAACACCTGTGGGAGCGTACACCACTCGACGCGTTGCGTTCGCGAGGGTTTGCGCCACCCCTTCCGGCGAAGGGTCACTGCCGGTCCGACAGGACATGAGGACGATAGGTACGTCCTTCCTCTGGTTGAAGCTCGGTCGCCTCTTGAGGAATCTGGCGAGTTCGGACCCGGTGGCGCGTCGTTTCGTTCCGTCAGGGAGAGGGAGCCTTATCTGAGAACTGTTTCCATGAGCAGAGAAGAAATACGGGGTCACGTTCGCGTGATCGATCCGCCACGGAAGTTCTCGGGCCGTGCCGTCGATCGGTATCAAGTGACGCCCCTCACGGACACCTTGGCTGTATGTGTCAGCGGTGGCGATATGTGCCAGACGTGTTTCTCTGTTGGCTACGTCATCGGGTGTATGCGCGATCCGGCCGATAGGCCGGCCCTGCGCGTTCACCAGTGTGTGGTGCTCGATGACACCGAGGGCGCCGGAGCTCGTGGCGGCGGCCACCGCTGAATCCGGGCCGATGTCCTCAGGTCTGCTGGAGATCCACCAGCCCGCCGGTCTGGAACCGTCCGCCGGATAGTTACGGGAGATGTAGGTCAGGTTTCGATTCGGATCGGTTACCAGTTGCAGGGCCGAGGTGAAACTCCACACCGTTCGATCCGTGTGGTACGCGATCTCACGAGGAAGTTGCAGGCCGCCGGCGCCACCGCGTGACAGCACGAGGACAATGGGCGCTCCCTGGGCGGGGGACAGCTCCGCCGGCAATGCCTTGAGGAACCGGGCGAACTCCTCGGCAGACATCTTCCTTTCGCCGGTTTCCGCGGCGACCCTGAGTTCACTCGGGGAACCGTCGACGAAAACGAAGAACGGATTCTCGGACGAAACCCATGGCGGGGTTTCAAAAGCCCTGCTCTGACCCTGACCATAGAGAATCTGCTGCTGGGTCTGCACCTGCTTCACCGGGTCTGTCAGGCGCCTGGCCGCCGGCCTCACGTCAATGCCGCCCGTCTTGCCGCCCGGTGTCATGACGGCGGTTGGCTGCCAGACATCCGGCTGAGGATTCCGCTGCGACGGAAGCGCTGGCACAGGGTGAGGCGCTTCACTGTGCCGGGTCTCGTCCTTCCGGGGTCGCGCCTTGGCCTTCTCCTTCGCTCGCACCGCCTCGACAGCGCGCCGCGCCGCCTCGGCCTCACGAGCCCTTTCTCCAGCCTCCCGCCGGACCGCTACGGCTTCCCGCCGTGCGGCCTCCGCGTCATCAGCGCTTGCCCTGGCCTCCTGAAGCCGCTGCTGCGCCTCTCGCCGAGCACGCGCTGCGGTTATCCTCTCCTCATCCCGCTTCCGGGCGTCGCGCCGCTCCCGTTCGGTCTGTACCTGCCGGAGTGCCGCCTCGGCTTCGCGATGGCGTACTTCGGTCCGCCGCGCCTGCTCCACGGCCTGCTGGGCCCTGTTCTCGGCACGCCTGAGAGCACTCGTCGCCTTGGCCGCCTCGTCGCCGCGCAACTCGACCTCATGCCATGCCGCGGCCTCCTGCCGAGCATGCCCCCCTTCACCCCGCCGACGCGCTGCCCCGACCGTGCGAAGCCGCGCCTCAGCCTCATGCAAGGCACGGGCCGCATCCGCCTCCCGATGAGCCCGCGCGTCGACCTCCTGCTGAGCGCGCGCCATCTCATCGCTCCGAAGCGCCGCCTCAGCCTGCCGCGTCCTCGCCTCAGCCTCCTCGTAAGCCCGCGCCTGAGCCTCTCGCTGCGTACGCGCCGCCTCACCCCGTTGGTGCGATGTCTCGGCCTCCCGAGCGCGCGCCTGGGCCTCGTCAGCCCGCGCCTCAGCCACCCGACGCGCCGCTTCGGCCTCCCGAGCGCGCGCCTCGGCCTCGTCAGCCCGCGCCTCAGCCACCCGACGCGCCGCTTCGGCCTCCCGAGCGCGCGCCTCGGCCTCGTCAGCCCGCGCCTCAGCCACCCGACGCGCCGCTTCGGCCTCCCGAGCGCGCGCCTCGGCCTCATGGCGCGTGGGGTCGGCATTCCCGGCCCGCGCCTCGACCATCCCCCCAGCCCGCGAGGGCACCGGAGCAGTCCCACGCTCCGCTGAAGCCGAGCCGATCGTCCCGGCGTTGACGGGCGCGGACGCTTCTCGGGCGGACGCGGCGCCGACCTGCCCGGAAGTCCTGGTAGCAGGAGGGATGTCCCCGAATGGCTCGGGGAGCACGGAACCTGATCGCCCCTGGCCCCTGGCATGCCAGTAGCCGGGAGATTCGGCCGGGGTGGTCGGAGCGGCTGCCCTGACACCGGACGCGGACCGCCTGTCACGATCCCGCACGAAGAAGTTGAGCATGGAGCCGAACGCCCTGCCGACGGAACTCGAACGGCGCCCGCCGACTGCGGAACTCGCCGCACGAGGAGCACCGGCCCCGCCCCGGCCGGTCGGCGCGGTCCCCCGTGTCGGTTGTCGCCCGCGTTCTCCCTCGCGCGCCGACACAGATGCCGCCCGGGAGGGCCCAGCACCAGTGCCACCTTGCCGGGGCGATGTGCCCGACGCGGCAGCCGAGCTCCTGCCCGGCTCGCGGGACCTGCCCCGTTCCTCCCCTGCACCGACTGCCCGGGGCTCCGTGGAAAGGCCGTGCCGCGGCGCGGAAGAAGCAGTGGCGTCGCGGTCACCTGATCCCGGCGCCGCACCGCTGCGCAGATCGAGCCTGTTGTTGATACGGCGCAGACGGTTCCCCCGGGAGCCTTCACCGCCCGTGGGCGGGCCGGGCGAGTCCGCCGGTCCGCTCCCGGACGGCGCCGACGGCCGGCCGGACAACGTCCGGTCCAGTTCCCGGCGCTCCTGCTGCCCGGCGGGTACACGGCTGCCGCCGAGCAGGAGCGGACGGGCCGAGGGAACCAACGGCGTGTTGAGAAGACGGGAAAGCTGCGGCAGCAGATTCCGCGCCAGGCGCCGGGCCGGGTGATCCGCGCCGACCGGGCGAGCCGTGTCGTCGAGCAGTGCGAGAGCCACGACGTGGGCGACGGCGTCGAACCAGCCGGCGTAGTCGTCACCGCTGTCGCGGATGAGTTCGGGCGCCGGGTAGTGCTCCCGCATCACCGCGGCCGTCTCCCGCCACAGCGACCGCCGGTCGGACGGGCTGAGGAGACCGACCGCCGTGCGCGCTTCACCGAGCCGGACGACCCATTCGTCACCTCCGAGCACCAGACCGTCCCCGGCGAGGACGCGCCCGGACGCCGGCGGCGGGGCGGTCTCCGTGTCCAGGGCGAAGCGGAAGGCGGTGTCGCCGGGCCGCTCGCCCACGGGAACCGCGTAGAGGCGCTGCCCGGACACGCGTAGTTCGTACGGACGCGACGCGGTGCCCGGATCAGGCAGCGGGCGGGCCGGGTCCGCCGGGCCGGGTGCCGTGTCCGGTGCGGGGGTTTGCCCGTCCGGCGCCCCTGGCCCCTCGCGCGGCCCATCGTCCGCCCCGCCGGCATGCCGGCTGCCCCGACCCTGGCCGCCGACGGGGGCTGTGGCGACGCCGGCCGCAGGGGGCTGGGAAGACGCCGTCGTCCCGGTGTCGGCGCGCGGGAGCAGGAAGAGCCTGCGGCCCTCCTCCGTGAGGTGGAGACCGGCCGGGTCACCGATGACGAGTCCGGCCCTGGACAGGTGTCTGTATGCCGTGCTGAATTGGGTCCTGCCCAGGCCGACCGCCACATTGGTCTGCGCCGAGACCTTGGCATCGAGGAGGGGCCGGAAGCCGTCCGAGTTGCCGAGGGCACGGATCACCTTCCTCATCTGCTCGGTGACATCCCGCACGGTGTTCAGGGCGTCCTCGGCCCGCCGCGGCAGTTCGTTCAGGTTCGGCCCGCCCGCCCCGGACCCCGCCGCGGGTGCCCCAGTGCCCTGGTTCTCATCCGGCTTCCACTGAGGCCGCGCGGGGTCGGGCTTCGGCCGTGACCTCAGCTCGCGGAGGCGTGCCTCGATGTCCTTGAGCAGCCGCGCACGCTGGTCGAGCAGCGCGTTCGCCAGTTCCTTGCGTTCACCGACGGCGGTCGCCTGGAACTCCGCGGTCAGCTTGACCGACTGCTCGGCGTGCGGCAGCGCCTTGTTGAGGTTGTAGCGGAGCGCCTTGTTGTTGCCGCTCTTGACAGCGTTGTCCGCCTGGCGCACCCGGTCCGACGCCTCGTCGAACGCCTTGCCGGCGGCCCGTGCGGTCGGGTCGACCGTTCCGTCGGCCAGGTAGCGTCCGTCGCCGTCCGCGTCGTGGACCGTGATCGGCCGCGGCCACTCGGTCTCGACGCGGCTTCCGTAGGGGTTGATGGGCAGCCCGGAACCGAATTTGGCCTCGGGCCGGTAGAGCTTGGAGACGACCGCGCCCAGTTCCTCCGGTTGGGCGGCGTCGGCCAGGAGCCGGAAGACGTCCTCCTGGAAGGCACCGCCGATGAGGTGGACTTCGCGCACCACCGACAGGGCGAGTGCCTCCCGCACATGCTCGCCGTGGAAGACCTCCTGTTCGAAGGAGACCTGCCGAGTGCTCTTGTCGGGATACGTGTACGTCCAGCGACTCCGCCTGCCCATCTCGGTGAACCCGTCGTCGTACGTCGCGCTGCGGACGACGTCGCCGCCCATCTTCAGCTGACTCATCGTGTCCCGGTCCAGCGGGTGCAGCTGATCATGGAGCGAGACCCAACCTCCCTGCTCTTCGAGGACCTTGGCGTCGAAGACGAGCGTGGTCGGCCCGTACCGTGTCGCCATCGGCCTGTCGCCGACCTCCATGCGGAAGAAGACGAAGTCGTCGTTGCCCAGGTTGGTGGTGTTCTTCGCCGAACTCTTGCCAGAGGCCAGGAACCTGAGGCCCCGGCGGGACAGGTCGCCCTGGGAGGACATCACACCGCTGTTGGCGATGGCGTGGTAGGCGGGGGTCGCGTGCTTGATGCGGTACGGCAGTTCCTCCAGCGCCTTCCACAGTTCCCCGAACCGCGCGCGTTCGGCCTCCGGCATCTCCGTGAGGAGGGCGCCGACCTCCTCCCGCAGGGCCTCGATGTTCCTCTCGGACAGCGTGCGCACGAACGTGACCTGGTCGGACTTCGACATGGTGGCCAGATCGGGGAACAGCTGCCGCATGCGCTCGTCCTCCCCGGGCAGCACGGTCCGCCACTGCTCGCCGGTGGGCACCTCCGCGAAGGCCTTGTCGGTGCGGTAGCGCCGGATCAGGCCGGAGAGCCCGCGGACGTCGTGGACGGAGGTCTGGGTGCCCCTGAATCGCTTCAGTACCAGGCCGACGCCCTGCGCCGTCTCCTGGAGTGCCGCGTCGGCCAGCCTGGCCAGGTGCCGGGCGACGGCGACGACCGGAGCGTGCTGGTTGCGCAGCGTGTAGGTGCCGCCTAGCTCGGCCGCGTCCTTGATGTGGCCCTGGAGGGCCGCGTCAAGCTCCGTGGCGGCCTTGTCGAGCCGCTCGGCCAGGCCCTTGAGTTCGGTCGGTGACACCGAGCCCGCGGCCACCGAGTCCTCAAGCTCCTTGGCGAGCCGTTGCACGGCGTGCGACTGGTCCCGTATCTCCTCGCCGGTCCGGATGAACTGGTCCGGGCGGGCGGAGCCGTCGGCCGTGGCGCGGGCCCGCTTGTCGAGTTCCAGCGCGTGGTTCTGCAGGATCCGGGCCCGGTCGATGTCGCCCGCGCCCGCGACCTGGTCGACGAGCAGGTTGAGTTCCCTCTGGGAAAGCAGGCTGTTGCCGCGCTCGTGCTCCAGGGCCCGGTCCAGCTCGCGGGTGACCTCGTTCAGCTTCGCGTCCGCCCTGGTCCGGTCGTCCTTCGCTTGCGCGATCCTGTCGGCGTCCTTGCCCACCTGAGTCTGTTGCAGCTCCGCCTGCTGCACCTCCTGGAATGCCACGGTGCGGTCGGCCAGGATCTCGTTCAGCCGCCTGGGGCGCGTCGGGGAGCCGGCCGCGTCCGTCTCCCCGTGGGCGGCCGGAACGGCGCCCCGCGCCGAGTCGGCCCGCCGTACCCCGGCGAGGAGGGACAACTGCCGCCCCAGCTCCCGGGCGTCCCGTGTGAGGGGGTGATCCGGACCCGGGTCGGGCAGGTGCGTCGCCTCGGCGCCCGCCGACTGCCGCATCCGATGGGCCAGGACGTGGACGGCGTCCTCGTGGGCGTCGGCGTACTCCGGGCCCGCGTCCGCGAAACGCGGCCGGGAGTGGTACCTGGCCAGGAGCTTCCGCGCCCCCTTCCAGAACACGGCCTCCTGCTGCTCGCCCAGGGCATGCGTCGCCATACGGGCCCGCACCACCTGGGCCGGCCAGGCGGGGGTTCCGATGGCGGCCAGGGCCTCCCCGGGCCGCGGGACCGCGGGACCGTTCTCCGGAACGACGGTGCCACCCGGCGCCGTACCGGTCTCGGTGCGGTCCCCTTCGAGCCCCTGCCCCGCGGAGTCCCTGCCGGGGCCGCCGTCACCGCCCGGCTCTGGTGCCGGCCGGGTCCCGAACACCTCCTCCGTGCCGGGGGCTTCCCGGAACTGGTCGCGCAGCAGGTTCGCGAGCGATCCGGCCGCCGTGTCTCCGTGCTCGCGAAGTTCGTCGGCGACGAGATGCACCATCGTGTCCAGCATCTCGTGGTGGTGGTCGGCCGGCTGCGGGTACGACCGCGGATCGAGGGCCGGGAAGACGGTGACGTCCGAGACGATCCCCCGAGCACGGCCGAGGAGGAACGCGCTGTCGCGCTGGTCCCCGGCCAGCAGCCGCTGCTTCGCCTCGGCCGTCTCCTGCCGCCAGTACCCACTCTGCCAGGGAGGTTCCGCACGCGGCGTGGACGTCAGACGGGTCCAGGCTCGCTGATGCTCCTGGACACGGAGGTCGTGCGCCGGGTCGGCCGGACCGGTCTCCTCGCGCTGCCCGTCGCGCGCGGCATCCTCCGGCGCCCTGGCCGCCTTGAGCGCATCGCCCCACGGACCGGCCGGAGCCTTGCCCTCGCGACGCTCCCGCGCGTCCGCCTCGGGCAGGGGACCGCCGTCCGGGCCCTCGTCCGCCGTACGGAGCCGTGCGGCGTCGTCGGGGGCCCGGCGGGCCGCGGTGAGGCCCCCCGGACCGGTGACCTCCGGCGTACGGTCGGAGTCCGCTTCCGGGGTCCGCGCGGCCCACGGTTCCTGGGCCTCGGTGGCTTCCGGCGCCTCCCTCGGCTCCAGGCCGGGCAGGGGGCCGGCGGAGCCGTCGGCGCTCTGGCGCGGCGCGGACGGGAGTGCGCCGTCGGGGCTGCCGCCGGGCAGCCCGGTCTGCCGGGCGGGATCGAACTCGATGCCGAACTCGGCGGTGAGCCGGCGGCCGAGGGTTTCGGCGTGGCGTCGCAGCGGATGGCCGTCGGGCAGCCGACCCGGCTCCGGTGCCGTGATCCCCAGTTCCAGCGCACGGTGGGCGAGGACGAGGGCGGCTTCCTCGTGCCGGGCCGCGTAGGCGTCGCCCGGTTCACGGATGACGGACGGCCGGGGGGCGTACCGGGCCAGAAGGTCACCCACCGTGCGCCACAGCGGGGCCGTACCCATGTGCGGCGCTGTCGTCTCGCGGGCACGCCGGACGGCCTCGCCCCAGTCGGCGTCGGTCAGATCGGTACGGGCAGGGCCGGTGGGCGGTACCGTGTCGGCCGGCCCGCCTCCGGTGGCCGGCCGGGGCCGGGTCTCGGGGTGCGGGCCCACCGGTCCGTCGGCCGCCGCGCCGACGGCGGCGGTTGTTCCCGGACCTTGTGTTCCGGCCGCGGGCGTGACAGTGGTGTCGAAGCCCGGCAGCGCGGCCGGACCGGTTTCGGTGCCGATGCCGGGGTTCGTGTGGCGGCCAGGCCCGGCCGTGGTGTCGGCAGCGGCGTTCCGGCCGGCCGGCGTGGCGGTGCGCGGGCCGGTTTCGGTGACAGGCCGGGACGTGGCTGCCCGGGAGTCCGTCAGCGGGCTGCCGACGGGACCGGTCGCCGTACCGGGGGCGGTGTCGGCCGTCTCCGTGGCGGGGCGTGTGCCCGCGTGGGTGGCAAGAGCCCTGCCCAGTTCCTGGTCCATCGCGGTGCGCCGCTCGTTCCAGGCGGCGAGCCGGTCGTCCAGCGGGCCGGGACCGCCGGGACCGTCCTCGGGGCGGACGAATGTGGCGTCGAAGAGTTCCCGGGCGGCCTTGGCATGGTGGTCGATGATCCTCGCGGCCGCCGACGCGGGCAGACCCGCCGCACCGGCCAGAGCACGCGCGCGGTCCCTCGCCGCGTCCTGAGCGTGATCCCGGGCCACCGACAGAGCCAGATGGCGCTCGGCACCCTGCGCCGGCAGCGCCTGCCGGACGACGTCCGCCGCCGACATCTGCTCGGGGCTGCCACCGCCGACCGCGATGCGTGTCAGGTGCCGCAGCAGGGCGTCGGCCGTCGAGCCGGGGGACGCCTCCAGCGCCTGCGCGGTCCACTGGTCGATGCGCCGGCCCACTTCCAGGCTCAGGCCGAGCACCGCGCCCTGCCGGACATCGGGCGGAATCGCGGCGGCTTCCGTCGCGGCGGTGTCCGTCAGGCCGAAGGCACGCGAGAACTCCGCGCCCAGACCCGGCACGGCCTGCTGCCAGGTGCCCCGCGCCACGGCCCCCTCCACCTCGCCCAGCGCGTGGTTGACCGTCAGCTCCTTCGCCGACTGCGCCACCACGTGCACCGGGAGCCGCGCCACCTGCCCGCGCACCTCCGCCTGCCAGGTCCGCAGCGCGTCACCGGACGCCTGGCCGTCGCCGCCGAACGGGCTCGGCTCACCGAACACGGCGCGGTGCGCCGTGACCAGTTGCTCACCGAACGCCCCACGCAGCACCGCGTGTCCGAACGGCGACAGCTGCCCGGTCGCCGTGCCGTCCGCTCCGTTGCCGTCGGTGCTCTCACCGGGCGCGACCGGCGCCGGCACCGCCTGGTCGAAGGCGCGCAGTGCGCTCTGGATCCGCCGGTCGCGCTCCGCGGCGGCGGTGAGCATCGCGTCGAAGCCGGTGCGCTCGTGTTCCCCTCCCAGCCCCACCAGCTCCAGCACCCGATCGGCGGTCGCGCCCAGGTCCCGGCCGTGCGCCGACTGGACGTAGTCGCCGGTGCGCAGCCGTTCCTCGACCGACTGCGCGACGTACCGGTGCACCCGCACGGCCGCGCCGTCGTCGAGCCCGGCTGCCGCGGGTGACTGCTGCCAGGCGGTGAAGGCGGCGTCCAGCCGCTGCTGTGCCTGGTGGTTCGCCAGCTCCTCGACCGCCCACCGGCGCAGCTGCGCCGCGCTCGGCACCCCCTCGCCGACGGCTCCGTCCGCGCCCTGCGCCCGCCCGCCGTCGCCGGCACCGGCGTACGCGGCGACAGCACGGGAAGCGATCCGGTCGACGACCGGGTCCGGCAGGCCTCCCTGGCTCTTCACCCAGCCCTCGAACGCCGATGTCAGCCGCTGGGGCACGCCCGCCTGCTCCGCCGCGTTCCGCCAGTCCCCACCGGAGCCGCCCGTACCGGAGCCCTCCCACACCGACCGCGTCCCGGCGCCGTCGCGCGCGCCGTCCGGCAGTTTCAGCCCGTGAAACGAGTCCCACTCCCCGGAGGGCACCAGGGAGGGATCCACATGCCAGCCCAGCCCGCCGGTGAGATCCCCCAGGCTCCCCCCACCACGACCGTGCCGGCCGCCGCTGGGAAGACTTCCGAAGAAACCGCCGGCGATCCCGTAACCCACGTCCGTGGTGTCACCGGACTGAACGATCTGAAAGCCCGTCACCACCGCACCCGAGGCGCCACCGGTCAGCACGTCCCGCAGCACGCCGCCCGACAGCTTGGGCAGGTACATCCGCGTGAACTCGTCGAAGATTCCGGCCAGGCCGCCACCCACACCGCCCCAGCCGGCCTGCTCCAGTACGTCCCGCCAGCTGATCCGGTCCCGGAAGCCCTGCCACATCTGGACGAGCTGCACGCCGAGCTCCATGAGCCCGCCGACGACCGCCCCCGACACCACCGACTTGAACAGCTGCCAGGCGATCTGCCGCACCACCGCGGCCACACCCCGCGCCACCGTGACCGCGACCTCCGGCAGACCGAAGGCCAACAGCTCCACGACGGTGTAGATCAGCCACACCAGCTGCACCATGATCATGTACTTCGCGTACTGCACCTGGACAGCGGTCTCACGGAACGACGCACTCAGTTCCCGCGCCGCTTTCACCCCGTGCGGAAGCACCTGCTTCATCTTCCGCACGTGCGCGGTGAACTCCTCGGCCGTCGGCCCCTCAAGCGCGCCCGAGACCAGCGTCGCCGAGGGACCGACGGTGTGCAGGAGCGACTCGAAATGGTCCCCCCAGGCGTCCATCTTCGCCGCCTGCTCGTGCACCACCTCGTGGTTGACGTTCGGCCAGAACGTCCCCGTCAGAACGGCCAGCAGCTGTTGCAGCCACGCCGGCAGCCGCAGGTTGTCGAAGACGCCCACCTCAGCGCACCCGCCCTACGAACGATGCCCGGAGCCGCCGGGCAGGCCGCCCCCGGTTCCGCCGGCCAGATGCTTCGCCGCATGCCGAGTGGCCTCGTCGATCCGCGAGAGCCCTTCGGTCATGTTGGAGAACGCGGTCCGTGTGTCCTCGATCAGCAGGGCAGTACTGCTGACGATGTCCTGAAGCAGGTTCAGGTTGTCCTCCCACATGCGTCGAACGGCTCCGGAGACGGGGTCACCACCGTGGACGGAGTCACCACCGCGCTGATCGAGGGCACCGAGCACGGCCTGCTTGATCGTCTCCAGCGTCTTCTCGCAGTCGTGGAAGGCGTCGCCCTTCTGGCTCCAACTGCGCAGGTTCGCCCGCAGCTGCTCCGGATCGGCACCGCTCCTGGCCACCTGGCACCTCCCTGACGATCACGGACTCACGACGGCCCGGCCGGTTCTCCGAGCCAGTCGCAAGCTAAACCAGTCACCGGCCGTACGGGGCACCGCCGGCGGCCCTCGGTCCCAGGACTGGCTGTTCGTACCGGCCTTGGTGCACTTTCGTCCCCTGGTCGAAGCGGCGGGCACGCCTCGCCGAAACGCCCGTCGGGGCCCTTCACGGGCGGCACGCCCCAGTCGGCACCTGGGGAGGGCCCGCGGTACGGCACGTCCAGCAGGCGCGAGCGGACGCGAGGCGACGGCACACGAGCGGGGCCGCCCTGCGCTATGTTCCGGCGGGTGACGCCCACTGCACCCTTCGACGGAGCGCTGTGCCTGGGTTGTCCCGGTGTGTTCGGGGAGCGGTCCCGTCTCCGCCGCCCGCGGGGGCGGACATGAGCGGACGCTTCGGCCGGCGTTCCTCCGCCGGCGGCGGCACCGGGCATCTGGAGATCAGCGAAGCGCACGGCATACACCTCGTCCACACCGCCGGCCGGCCGCCCGAGGCGCTGACCGAGACCGCCGCACGGCTGCGTGCCTCCGCCGAGGAGATCACGGTCCTGGTGAGCGCCGGATTCGGTGATCCCGAGACACTCTGCGCACGGCTGGGCCCCGTACTGGCGAGGACGTCCCCCGTGAAGGGGCGGCTGGTCCGCCTGGTCATGTCCGGCGCGGCGGCGGAGACGGCGGACCGGCCCGCGCCCGGCCGTATGCTCAGCGACGCCCTGGAAACGGACGTACTGGCTCCGCTCGGCGCGGCGCTGGTCACCCCGGCCGGCACCCTGTTCGCGCCCCGCCTGCCCGGGCGTCCCGGCGGTTGGCGGCGCTTCTCGCCCGGTCGCGAGCCGGTGTCCGTCGGCGCCCGTCACCCCGCGCCCCGGTGGCAGCAGGCGGTGGAGCGGGTCGTCCCGACCGCCGCGGGCGGCTGCGCCGTGGAGCAGGTACCGGCAGGACTGCTCATCCTGCCCTCGGGCACCCCACCGGAAGGGGTCGGGGCACTGCGGTACGCCGTGCCCCCGCAGGCGGAGAGGCCGCTGCTGCTCGTCGGCGCCGCGCACACCCGCGCCGTCCCGCCGCAGGCCGTCGCCGACGTGCTGGCCGCGCTGCCCGCGACCGTACGGGAAGCGGTGCGCCTGGTGTCCGCGGACGGCAGCGACCCGCTCCCGGTGGGCCGGCAGGTGGCGGCGCTCCTCGGGGTACCGGTGGAGGTCGGCTCGGGACTCCCCCTGCTGGTGAGCGATCCCGCCCGGCCCGTACCGACGGGACCGCTCACGCCGCGCACCGTCCTCACCAACGCGGCCGGCGAGCCCACCTGGCGGCCCTACGTGGAAGAGGTCGTCTGCGAGCCGGAAGGTGACGCGGGGGCCACCGTCCGGCTGGGCACCTGGCGGCCCCCGGTCAGCGGGCTGCGGCCGGCGCTGGAACCCGGTGCCATGATCCTGGACCGCAGGTGGCAGGTCGTCGTCACCCGGTCCGGTCTCTGGGTCGGTCCGAACGGCAGCGCGCCGCCCGCCGAGACGGTGCTGCGTCCCGTCGCTCCGGACGTGATGGCCGTGGAGATCGGCCTGCCGGACCAGGCTCTGCCCGACACCGTCTGGGAACCGCTGGAGCGGCTCTTCTCGGCCCTCCAGGACGACGTGCGCGACCGCACACAGATCCGGCTGCACGGCGACCCCGGTGACGAAGTCCTGAACGGCATGCGCCGGTTGGCGGTGCGGCACGGCCTGGCCCTGGCGCCCCGCGGCTGGCAGGACGCCGAGGGGCAGCGGCTCTCCGGTGCCGGGGGCGCAGGGGTGGCGTCCGAGCAGCCCGCTCCCGCACAGGTCGCGTCCGTACCGCCGGAACCCGAACCCCTTCCGTCCGTCCCGCCGTCGGCCGAACCACTGAGGTCCCTCGCGGCGCCGGCTGTGCCGCCGGACCCGGACTCGCCCGACGCGGAACCGGCCGAACACCACTCGGCGGACACGGTCACGCCCTTCGACGCCCCGGCCGGGGCCGCTGCGGGAACAGGGACCCCGGCCGCGGTGGAGGAACCGACCGGTACCACCCTCCCCGAGACCGCGGGCGAGCGCGCGGAGCGGAGTCCAAAAGCCGCGCCCGGGCCGCCGGGCCGGCCGGCGGCGGAGGAAGCCACCGTGGTCCGACGCCTCGCGACGGCGCCCCCCCGCGCCACAGAGGCGATCGCCATCACCTTCACGCCTCCGGCGACGGTGCCGGGGGCACCCGCCGTCCCGGAGGCGTCCACCCGTGGCCCGGTGTCCTGAGGGCGTCATCGCCGGAGGCCGGGCCCGAATCAACGCGCAACCGAGCGAAGGAAGAAGACGAGGGATGACACGCAGAAACCAGCCCGGCGGCCCTCCGGCCGCCGCGACGCCTCCCGGGCAACCGCACGTCCGCCGGGCCGTCGCACTGCCCCTGTACGAGGGGGATGTCGACGGAGCGGCGGTGTCCGAAGCCCTCACCCGGGGCGGGACCACGGCCGCCGAGACGGTCGCCCAGCAGAGCGTGGAGCAGGTACGGCCCCTGGTCACGGCGGTCCCCGCCGCCGCGGTCCGGGCCGAAGCCGAGGTGGCCGCCCGCACGTTCCGTCCGCACGACGGGCGGACCGGGGCTCCGGACGCCGCGACCGGTGGCCAGGCGGCGCCGGGACGGCCCACCTCCCAGTCCGGAAGATCGGGGCACTGGCCGCTCATGGCCGCCGCGGCGGTCGCCGGTGCGGTCCTGGTCTCCGTGCCCCTGCTGAGCGGCGGCGAGAAGAAGACCACGGGCGCCGACGCGCTCGACCCGGTCGCGATAGCCGGCGCCAAGCACGGAAGCGGCGGTCCCACCTCGGCGCCGGTCCCCGACGGGAGCGCCGGCGCCGACGTCACCTTCCCCGCGCCGACGTCGGCTCCGCGGGCCGGTGTCCCGTCGGCGCTCCCGGGCGGCGGTCGGCACGGCTCGGCGACCAGGGTGGCGACGGGACACGGGGACAAGGCGGTGGAGCGGACCGGCGCCCGCGAGCCGGGTGGCCACGGCCCGTCGCCGTCTTCGGCCGCGGGTGCGCCGCACGGTCGGTACGCGGGACCGCACGGTGACGACACCGGACCCCGGACGAAGCCGGTGGACGGGTCCGTGAGCCTGCTCTCGGCGCCCGCGCGCTCCGTCCAGCGGGCCGCGCAGGCGAGGGAGTCCTCCTCGGCGGGCACCACGCGGCACGCCTCGACGCGCACCGCCGCGGCCGTCGCCGACGTGAAGACGGCGCAGAAGCCGCAGACCGCCACCACCGCGTCGCACACGGCGGCCGTGCGGACCACGCACCCCCGGACGACGTCCGCCGCACGTCAGACGCAGCCGCAGTCCCACCCGCGGACGTCGGCCCAGGCGCGGACGTCGGCCCAGGCGGGGACACAGACCGAGTCGCAGTCGCACACCACCACGCAGCGGCACTGGTCGACGAAGGTCGTCAACGCCACGTACGTCCTGCACTCCGGAGAGTCCGTCGCCTCCGACCGGATGCGGATCACCATGCGCACCGACGGCGACCTGGTCATCTCGGACGAGCGCGGCACGATCCGCTGGTCCTCCCACACGCACGGCAGCGGCAACTACGCCGTCTTCCAGGACGACGGCAACCTCGCCGTCTACAGCGCCAACCACACGAGTCTGTGGACGTCCGGCACCGCGGGCAACGCCGGTGCGGAACTCGTCATCCAGAACGACGGGAACGTGGTGATCCTCTCCCGGTCCGGACACACCGTGTGGGCCGCCGGCACCGCGCACTGACCGGTCGACGCACATGCGGCGCCCCGGTTCCCCGCTCGGGCGGGGAACCGGGGCGCCGTGGTCAGTCCTGCGCGAATCCGTTCGCGCTGGTGAAGCCGTGCTCCAGGTAGTCGCGCACCAGGTCACTGGTGTGTGGATCGTTGGGCAGGATGGTGTCCATGTCGACGTCTCCGGTCAGCAATTCGGACGGCTTGAGGCCGAACAGCAGCTGTCCCATGGGCAGTTCGTCGACCTGCTTCAGGGCCTGAGCACGTGCCTCGGAGATCGTGGTCCGGATGAGCTCGCCCAGCTCCTTGGGGGTCATACGACGGAACGCACCGGTCGGGAAATCGATCTCGGCGACCTCGCCTCTGGCGGAGACGGTCACCTTCACCTCGCGGCGGCGAGAGGTCGCGGTACCGGTGACGGCGTTGATACGACGGCGGTTCTCCTCCGCCTCCTCCCTCTCCTTGCGGTAGTCAGCGAGAAGCTGCTCGATCTCCTGCTCGTATCCCGACACCTGTCACTCCCGGTCATGCGCCGCCGCGTCGGTCACCGAATGCCTGGGAGACCAAGCGGAGCGGCGGTCTGCTCCGTCGCAGACGGCTGTCTGCCTTTCGCAGGGAACAACAGCGCCACCGGGCCGTGCCACGGCCCGGGGCGCGGATGTCCCGTTCTTCCCTCCCATCGTGCCCTCGCGTACCAGCCGCCCAGGCTGTCGTCAGACCAGGTCGTCGTCCGAACCCGGGTCGCCCCACACGTCCCGGCGCTGGACCAGCAGATCCGCGAAGGTGCGTTCCTTCTCCTCCTCGTCGTCCTCCGCCTCCGCCTCGCTCTGCGCACGTGCCTCGAGCGCCTCGAGCTCCTCCGCGGAGACGTCGCCGCACAACGGCTGGTCGGAGCCCAACGGGACCACGCCGTTCGACGACACGGCCGCTGCGCCGGAACGGCCGGGCTGCCACGTCGCCAGGGAGCGTGCGGTCGCGCCGCCGTCCGCGGTCACGCCCGACCAGACCTCGGGCGCCTCACCGGAATACCGGGAACGCGGCCCGCCGCCTTCCTCCGCCGGCTCCTGGGCCGTCGCCGCCGCGATGAGGAAGGGCATCAACGAGCCGTCGGTCCGGTCCCAGGCGGCCGTGTCCTCGGCCTCCTCGGTGAACTCCGGGGCCGTCGCCGGCGCCCCGGCCCGCGCGCCGCCGCGTTCCGCGGACGCGGACAGGGTGGCCGCGGCACCGAGGGCGGCGGCCCCCATCGCCGTGGCGGCCACGGCGGCCTCGCCGGGAGCCGGGTGCGTGGCAGGCACACTTTGGCCGACGGCGTGCGGCGCGGACACGGCGGACGCGGCGCTGGGCCCTGCCGGGACGCCGGCGCCAGGCTGCACCAGGACTCCGGCGCCGGTCACGTCCGTGCCGGCGGCCCGATCCGGAAGGCCGTCCTGGTCTTCGTCACCCCACGCGCCGGCCGACAGGACCGGCTCGCCGCCCTGTTCGCCCGCGTGCGCCTCCCGTCCGGCACCGCTGGCGCGGTTCTCGCCACGGGCCGCTGCGGGGACACCGGGCACCGGGGCATACAGCGTGGCCGGGGCGCCCGCGGCGGGCAGATCCAGGGCCTCTTCTCCGGCTCCGGCCGCCGCGACGGCTCCCGCAACCGGCTCGGAAGGATCCGCGTCGCGCGCCTCGTCGTTCCAGGGCCGGCTGTCCGGCTCCAGGAGGCCGGAGGAGTCCGGCGGCTCGGCAGCCCCCGTCTGCCCCGCACCGCCACCCGCACCACCGAAGCCCCCCATAGCAGGCATGTACGGCATCCCGCCACCGGCTACAGCCACCGAACCGTCGCCGGGACCCTCCGCACCGGAAAACTCCGCCGGGGTCGACTCCGGCAGATCCAGACCCGACACCTCCCCGGCCGCACCCGGCTCCACCGGCGCACCGCCGAACTCCGACACATCCCCCGCACCACCCACACCCCCACCCCACGGAACCGACGACGCGTCCAGCAACCCCGCCGCATCCGGCGGCTCGGCAGCCCCCGTCTGCCCCGCACCGCCACCCGCACCACCGAAACCCCCCATACCCGGCATGTACGGCACCCCGGCACCACCCTGCTGCTGCCCCACCCCAGCCGCCGCATCGCCCAACCCGGAAAACTCCGCCGGAGTCGTGTCCGGCAGGGTGCCCGGTGACTCCAGGGCTGCGTTGCCCGACAGTGCCGACGGTATCGCCGCGTCGGCGGGCAGGTCGGCCGCGTCCACCACCGGCAGGCCGTCGGCCGCGCCAAGACCCAGGTCGCCCGGGTAGTCCTGGGGCAGGCCGGCCTCGCCGAGAGGTGACTCCGACGCGCCCGTGAGGCCGCTGCTGGTCGACGGCCTGCCGGCCGCGTCGGCCGGCAGGCCGGTCAGACCGGGGAACGGAGTGGCCGTGAAGGCCGACGGCGTCTGACCGCCCTCCCCCAGACTCGTGTCCCCCGGGAAGGCCCCGCCCCCCGGCAGCGTGCTCGTGTCCCCCGGGAAGGCCTCGCCCCCCGGCAGCGTGCTCGTCTCTCCGGGCAACGGACTGGCCGCGAAGTCTCCGGGCAGGTCGCCGCCCGGGAAGGCGCTGGTGTCACCACCGGGGAAGGCGCTGGTGTCACCGGGGAACGGACTGGCGGAGGCGTCCGGGCCACCGGGGCTGAGGGCCGCGTCCAGGTTGCCGGTGTCGAGGGGCGGCACGTCTCCCAGTCCGCCGCCCGTGTCGGTGGGGAGGGTACTGCCGGGGAAGGGCGTCGCCGAGCCTCCGGTGTCATCGAGCCCGGGCACCTTCGAGAGGTTCCCGCCGTAGCCGGGCAGCCCATCGCCGCCGCCGGCGCTCAGACCACCGCCGAGCGGGGGGACCTTGACGTCGCCGCCGCCGCCCGCGGCCGGGGGCGGGTCCACCTTGGGCGGGGTCGGGTCGCCGCCGCCGCCGTCGGTTTTCGGGCCGTTCACCGGGTCAGGGAGCTTGACGTTGTCGACGGTGAGGCTGAAGTTGCCGGAGAGGGTCTTCGCGACCTGGTACATGTCGTTCTGCATCAAAGGCTCGATCAGCGTGTTCCCGACCTTCACGTCGTGAATGGGAATCCGGCCGTCCTTCATGGCACCGACCCGCTGATCGTGGTACATGCCATAGTTCAGGGAAAGCTGGGCATACCAGTTGTCGATCGCCACGACCGTTTCCTGAGCCCATTTGAGGGCGACGGCATTGTTGGCGAGTTGCTGGGGCACCGAGTTCTGCCCTGACTTACCGCCGGCCAGCGCGTCGCCCGCCGCCGCGATGCGCTTGGAGAAGTTGTCGATCGTGTCGTGGAAGACATCGGCCGCGTCACCTCGCCACGGGCCGTCGGGACCGGCCAGCGCTTTGGTCTGGTCCGCCATCACCGACGCGACCTGTTCGAGGGTGCGCTGGACGAAGTAGAAGGCGTCCGCAGCGTCCTGTAGCGACTGCGGGTCCGCTATGCCACGGCGGTGGTCGGCGTTCGCCGGCGTGTTGTCACCCTGAGAGCTGCCGAGAATGGCAGCCATGATCTGTTTCCAGTCCCACCCGTTGTAGGCGTCCGGCCGGTCCAGCTCATCACTGAGATTGGGGAAGATGGCACCGTCGGTGGTCTGTGAGAACCCACCCGTGTTGTACTTGTCTTCAGGCATGGTGTGTGTCCTATATGCAGAGCAGAGATGACGGTGCCAGGTCGGGCTCAGCTCCCGCTTCCGCCGCCGCTCCCGCTTCCGCCGCCGGTTCCGCCCCCACCGCCGCTTCCGCCGCCCGAGGTGGTCGGGAGGTCCTTGTTGAGCTGGTCGAAGTCGGCCTGCGCGCTCTGTAGGTACTTCCGCAGGTCGGTCGCGGACATCTGGTTGGCATCTTCGAGGCGTGCGTACTTCTTGGCCATCTCACGAACGGCGGCGACGAGGTCCGTCACCCCTTCTTTGACGTCCTTGAGCGATGCGTAGTACGCGCCTGCCAAACCCGATGAGGTCCCGGTGGTCTTGCTGGTGGATCCGACGGTCTTGCGCAGCGTCCGCCCCGTCGGCAGCCCTCCGGCCGCGGCCAGCACCGGTTCGAGGCGCTGCATCGCGGTGTCGATATACGGAAGCACGGACTCCATGTTCGACGCGTAGAGGAGCATGGACGGAGTGTCCACGGAGGTGGGCTTGCCGTCACCGCCGCCACCGGGCACGGCCGGAGGAGACCAGGCAGCCCCGTTGCCGTTGACCGTGCCGCCCGAGGTCGGAGGCGGCTGCCCGCCGGGCCATTGCGGCTTGGGAAGCTGCATCCCTAGGCCCCCCACATCCTCATGCCCTGCTGCTCACCGGAGGTGTAGGCGGCGTTGATGTGACCGAGCGTGGTGGTGGCGGTGTTGGCGAGCTGGGCCATGTGGGCCGCCGCGCCGTCCCACTGGGCCTTCACCTGCGTGTAGACCTCCTGGGCCTCGCTGGTCCACTGGCTGAGGTGGACCGCCGTCTGGTTGTCGAGCTGCTCCAGGGCGGAAAGGAGCTGGCTGGTGATCGCGGACATCTCGCCCACGATGGTGTCCACGTTCGAACGGTCGACGGAGTACGTCATCTTCTTGCCTCTCGGAAGGAAAGTGAGTTGGCCACGGCTGCCGGGAATGTGCCGCGGCCCCTGGATCAGATGGGGAAAGCGGGCAGGCCGGGGGTCGCCATCGTGCGCGCGACCGCGCTCGCCTGGGACTGGGTGCCCGAGTGCACGTTGCCGTAGAGGTGAGTGTTGTTCTGCAAGGTCTCCAGCATGCGCTGCAGGGCCTCGCATACTCGCTGGTACTCCGACAGCCACTCCGTCATGGCGCCGAGGTACGTCGTGGCGGCGTCACCGGACCAGCTCGCGATCAGCGAGGTGATCTGGGTCTCCATCTGCGTGCGGGTCCTGCCGGTCTCGTCGACCGCGGTCTGGAAGGCGCCCTGCGCGGCGACCATTCCCTCGATGTCGACGTTCGTCTTCAGTGCCATGTCCTGCCCTTTCGTCTCGTACTGCGCTCGGGCGGGCGCGAGTCTCAGTTCGCACCTGCCAACGAACCTCGTGCCATCATCGAACGGCTGCCGCGCTCGCTTCCGGCGCGGCGGCCGATGAGGTCCGGCCGCCTGCCGACTCTGCCTGTTTGTCTCTGCCCGGGGCCGCCGACGCGGGGGTACGGGTGTCCTGTGGACCGCTCCGGGTGACCGGGACGTCTCCAGCGCTCAGGGCGACGGCACCGTCTCCGCACGCCGTTCGGGGCCGGGCCCGGTCTCGTCGGCAGCGTCCGCCGCCCCCGGTTCCGGCCCGGTCAGCACCCCCGCCGTGTACAGCTCCTTGGCGGACACCGCGGGCGAGACGACGCGACGGGCCAGCAGGTCCGCGAGCCGGTGCGCGCCGAACGCCCCGCCCTGCGGGGGACGCCGGCCGAACTCGGCCAGCAGCGCGGCCCCCGCGTCGTCGGTCAGCCCCGCTCCACAGCCGCGCAGTCGGCGCGCTACCACACCCACCAGTTCCTCCGCGGAGTACGGCTGGAGACGCACGTACTCGGCGAAACCGGCGGCCAGGGCGCCCTGTTCACGCAGCAGGGGCACCAGTTGCGGAGCCGAGCCGCTCAGCAACGTCACCGGGCCGTCCGGCCGGGCGAGGGCAGTCGTCACCGCTTCGACGACCGCGCCGCGTTCGTGTTCGTCGCGGCGGGCGAATGCCGGATCGACGTCGAGCAGCAGGACGCCTCCCGCGCTCTCCTCCTGGGCCGCGAGCAGCCAGGACAGGGGCTGTTCCGGCCAGTAGGCGCCCACCCGCGACAGCGGTACCCGGTGTACGCGGCCCGTGGCCGACACACCCAGTTCGGCCAGGCCGCAGGCGTAGCGTGCGGCCAGCGCGCGGCGGCCGGAGCCGGGCGGGCCGTCCAGGACGACACCGGCGGAGCGGACCAGGTCCGCGGCCGGGGCCCGGCTTTCGGCCAGTTCCAGCAGCCTCGACGTCAGCGCCTCGCGGGCCGACGCCAGCCCGCTCATCGCCCGCAGCCGGCGCACCGCCGCCTCCGCCCGGGCGCCCGGCCCGCTCGCGACAGCCGTGCTTCCCGGCACGGCCCCCTTCCCCGGTTCCTCCCGTTCCGTCCCGGTCTTCGCCACCGGCGCGGTCAGGACGTCGTCGCCGGTGAGCACGTTCAGTTCGTAGTCGTCGCCGGGTGGGTCCGCGGCGAGTCGGGAGGCCTGCCGGCTGATCATCTCTTCGAACACCTGGCGGGCGACGCGGCCGTTGCCGAACGTCGGGCCCTTGGGAACGTCCTCGAAGTAGCGTCGCAGAGCCTCCATGGCGCTGTCGGACAGCTCGTAGTAGTGCTTGGCGCACAGCCCGCGCACGATGGTGACCAGTTCCCCGGTGCTGTAGTTGGGGAACTCCACCGTTCTGGCGAAACGGGAGGCCATGCCGGGGTTGGAGGCGAGGAACTGGTCCATCTGCTCCGAGTAGCCGGCCACGATGACGACGATCTCGTCGCGGTGGTCCTCCATGAGCTTCATCAGTGTCTCGACGGCCTCCTGCCCGAAGTCCGGGCCGGTGCCGCGGGTCTGGTTGGTCAGGGTGTACGCCTCGTCGATGAACAGCACCCCACCGAGGGCCTTCTTGAACACCTCGGTGGTCTTGATGGCCGTACCGCCGATGATCTGGGCGACCAGGTCGGCCCGTGCCACCTCCACGATGTGGCCCTGACTCAGGATGCCCAGTTCCGCGAGGACGGCGCCGTAGAGCCGGGCCACCGTCGTCTTGCCGGTGCCGGGCGGGCCGGCGAAGACCAGGTGCCGGCTCATCGGCGGCATGGGCAGGCCCATCTCCTGGCGCCGCTGGCTCATCTTGTTGACATTGATCAGCCCGGTGACCTCCCGCTTCACACTCTCCAGACCCACGAGGGCGTCGAGTTCGGCGAGGGGACCGACCGCGTGCACCGGGTTCACCCGGCCGGGGGCGTCGGCGGACGCGGTCCCGGCGCCTTCAGCGGGCAGGTCACGCGGCGTACGGCCGCCGTTGTCACGGATGTCGCACTCGACCACCACGACGGGCGCGTCCGGCTGGGCGTGCACGCCGTCGCCGGCGTTGCCGGTCAGCACGCAGCCGGTCAGCTCGGCCCGGCCGCCAGGCATGACGTGCACACCGTGACCGCGGGCTCCGGAGACCCGGCAGCCGGTCGCGTGCAGCGTCCCGCCACCGGCCAGGCGGATGCCGTCGCCGTCGGAACCGCTGAACTCGCAGTCCTGGGCGATGAGTTCGCAGTCCGTACCGACGACCACCGCGCAGTCGGAGACCGACGCCCCGGTGAGCGTGGCGCGCGACGCGCCGCCCAGGGACAGTCCCGCGCCCCCCGGTACCCGCAACCGCACCCCCGTCAGTTGCGACTCGGCCGTGTCGTCGAGGTCGATGCCGCCGGCCGCGTCCAGTTCCCCGTCGCGGATCTCCAGGCGCCCGCCTCCGCGCACCACGGCCGCGAGACCCCGCCGCCCCGACACGGTGAAGCGCTCCAGCAGCGCCAGGCCGGGGCCGTCCACGCGCAGCGCAGCCTGCGCGGCGTCGGCGACGTGCAGGCCCACGCACTCGACGGAACCGTCCGCCTCGACGGCGACCCCCACCTGGCCCCCGCTGATCGCGCATTCCTCCAGGCGGGGCCGGGCACCTGAGGAGACGTGCACCGCGTACTCGCCCGCGCCCTCCACGGCACAGTCCCGCAGCAAGGGCGCCGCGCCGGCGCCCACGTGCACGGACCGCTGGGCCGCGCCGGTGAACCGGCAGTCCTTCAGGACCGTCTCCCCGCTGCTGGTCAGGTAGGCGTCCAGCGTGGCGCTCCCGGCGACGTGCACGTCCGACAGCTGGGCGCGGGCCTGCTGTTCCACCGCGAGGGCGGGCTTGGCGCACCCGTCGATCCGGCTGGCCTCGACGTCGACCCGGGCCGCTCCGTTCGCGCAGACCCCGTTGCCCCCGGCCCGCTCCACCTGGCAGTCGCGGACGCTCAGCCTGCCCTGCTCGGCGACCACGACGGCCGAGGAGCCGACATCGCTGATCCGGGTACGTTCCACCACGTTGCTCCGGCCGGAGGTCACCACGACGCCGGCGCCGCGTGCGTTGCTGACCTCGCAGTCGCGCACCGCGACGGTGCCCTCGTGCCAGGCGAGCAGTCCGGCCCAGGCGGAGCCGGCCACCCGGCAGCCGTCCAGGGCGGCCTGGCCGCGCCGGGCGTCCACGACCGGGGCCTCGGGATCGGCCCCCGTCAGGTGCAGGCCGGACAGCGCCACCGCCTCCGCGTCCAGGACCACCGCGCTGCCCCGGTCCGCGTGGAGTTCGGGCGGACGGGTGCTGTCCTGGGCCGTGATGGTGACCGGTACGGTGACGTGCAGGTTCTCGGCGTACCGGCCGGGCGCCACGGTGATCAGCGCGCCTTCCCGCGCGTCGCGGAGGGCCGCGGCGACGGACCGGTACCCGCCCGGTCCGTCGGAGGCCACGGTCAGGACCTGCCGGCTCACGCTTCCACTCCCATGTTCGTCGTCCCGCCGTCGGCGGGGGCGGGCGGTTTCGGGCCGTTCAGCGGGACCAGGCCCGGCGGAACGCCGAGGGGTACGGCGCGGTCGGCGCGCCCGGGGGACGGTCCGGCCGTACGCGACCGGTGGGTCCGCAGCAGTTCCAGTGCCTGGGACAGGCCGTCCAGTGCGAGGTCGTCCAGCGGCACGCGCTGTTGCCCGGCGCCGCCGCCGTCCGGGCCGGCCTCCGAGGCGGACAGTTCGCGCAGCAGGACAGCGGGCCGGCGGCCCCCGGTGTCGGTCCGCAGCACCTTGAAGGCGGTGCCCGGCACGAAGACCACCCGGTCGGGCACGGAGGCGTCGAGCAGGCGGGTGCGCCGAGCGGTCATGGACCACAGCAGGAAGTCGACGGCGCCCGGTTCCGCGTCGGACGGATGGGTGGCCGCCACGCAGAAGGACCACTCGGTCGTCCGGCGGCCCTCCTCGAACCAGACCAGCTCGGCGGCCGTGGCACGGGCCTGGAGCAGTACGGGGCCGCGGTAGGACGGCAGCCGGAGCAGTCCGGCGGACACGCAACGCGCCAGCGGCACGTGCGGACCGGTGGTGGCCCCGCGCACGGCGGCGTCCACCGCCGCGTGGTCACCGGTCAGGTACAGCCGCGCCGACGCCAGATCGGTCAGGACGTCCATGGCGTCCTCCTCCGACCCTGCCCGCAGTCCGGGGGATTCGGACATGACCCGGGAGATCGAGCCGGAGAGTTCGTTGAACCGGGCGCCGAACCTCTTGCGCACCCACTCCCGTTCCTGCGCGAGCCCGCGGGCCGGGGGCACGGCACACGCCGCGGCGGCCGGCACCGGCTGCACCCTGACGCCCGGCGTGCCCGTACCGCCGGCGGACGGTGCGGACTGCCGCGCCACGGGCACGGCCCGCTCCTCCGGTACGGCGGAAGGCTCCGCCGGCGCCGGCACGGCCTCCGACTCCAGTCGGAGCAGCCGGGGCAGCGCGGGCGGGGCGGACGGGAGGTGCGCGGAGGCGGTGGTGGGCGGGGTGTTGGTCTCCTCGGCCGGCCGGCCGGCGGTAGGAGAGGCCGCGGGGCCGAGGGCCGAAGGAGCGTGCGGTGGCGGGACCACGACGCCACCGGGCGCGGGTCCGCCTGCCGGAGCCGGTGGGTCACCGGCCGCGACGGGCGGGGCACCCGGTGACGGGACGGTGGACGGCGACGCGGGCGCGAGCGGGGCGCCTTCGTGCCTCTCGCCGGCGGACGTCGCCCCGGACGTCCTGGACCGTGTGACACCCGCCGGTAGGGCCCCGCGTCCACCTGGAGAGGCTCCCGCCACGGCCGCCGACTCGGCGACGAACTCCAGGCCGGTCGGCCGCCCCGGGAGGCCGGGACGACCGCCCGGAGAAGCCGCGGCGACGCCCGGCTCCGAGCCGTGGTTGCGGACGGTCCCCGCGGCGGAGCCGACGGGCGGGGGCGGTCCGGGCACGCCGCCCGGCTCCGGGGCCACCGGCAGCGGACCCGGCGGTTCCGGGGCGGACGGCGGCCCGTACGGTTCGTCGCCGGTCACGACGGGCTCGTACGACTGCGGCGACGACGCGACCGCGGAGACGGCCGTCCCGGTACCGGTGACCCCCTCGGGGACCACCGGACCGACGGCCGTGAGCGGCGGACGGCCGCCCGCCCGTGGAGGCACGGGAGCGGGCGCTTCGGCGGGCGCCGGAGCGCCGGGCGCATGCGCCGTGCCCGGCCGCACCCCCCGCGCGGGCCGCCGTACGCTCGTCCGCGCCCCGCCGGGAGGTACGGACGCCTCCGTCGGCTCTGCGGACGCACGCCGCGTGCCGGTGGTCTCCGGTTCGGTGGTGTCCAGCCGGCCCCCGGCCGCACCCGGTGCCCGGCGGGCGGTGCCGTCGTCGGCCGCCGCCCACCAGTCCGTGTCGCTCCAGCCGAGGGCGGCGCCCGGCGCGTCCGCCGGGGCGATGCGGAAGGCGTCGCGGAGCGCGGGGTCGAGCTGGCGGAGCATGTCCTCGGCCAGCAGGCGCAGCCGTGCTCCGCCGTCCGGGGTCCGGCGGTCGTAGAGGATCGCCGCCCGGCCCGGCGCGGCCGCCACGCGGCGCACCCGGTCCCCGTCCGCGGGTTCCGCGGGTGAGCGCAGCCACAGCCCGCTCTGCACCACCTCCAGGACGGTGTCCTGGGTGTAGGCGTACACCCCGGGCGAGGTCTGCGCCGCTCCCGGCACCGGTGCCCGCAGGCCCAGCAGGATGGGCGGCGAGGGACTGCCGCCGGTGCCCGGCACGTACAGGACCTCGGTGACGAAGGGCTGCCACGCGGCTGTTCCGTCGTGGTTGGGGACTTCGACGCGCACGCCGTCGCCCGCGTACGGGGACGGGGCGGGCACGCCCGCGTAGAAGACGACCCGTTCGCCGACGGCGTCGGCCAGGCCCTGGCCGCAGGAGTCCACGTTCCCGGGCAGGGTGACGGGCCCGAGCTGGAGGAAGCGCAACCAGGCCCGGGCCGAGGGCAGCACGCTGTGCCACAGCCGCACGGTGGACGCGAGACTGACCGGGGCCGTGCCGGGACCGCCCAGGACGACCGTCAGCGTGTCGGGGCCGGCGGGAATGCGGTCGACCAGCCAGTGCCGGGCGCCGATCCCCCGTTCGTCCCCGGTACTGCGCAGCCAGATCCCGCCGGCGACGGGTTCCACGACGGTCCCCGGTTCGGGACTCCACGGCTCATCGGCCGCGGCGAACTCCCACTGCGGTTTGGGGAAGCGCCGGGAGTCCGCTGCGGGCGGTCGTCCCGGCTGGAAGCGCAGCCAGCCCGCGCCCTGGTCGCGGGGCACGAACAGGCCACCTCCGGCGAGTCTGCGGGGAGTCCCGTCCGCGGCCAGTACCGCGGCCCCCGTGGTCTCGGCGACGGCCTGGCCGATGCGCCGGGTGTCGTACGACTCCGCGTGTGCGAACACCAGGCGGATGCCGTCGGTCCGCCCGGCGAGCAGCCGGCCGGCCGCCTGCCATTCCGTGAGCGGTGCGTCGGCGGGCAGATCGGCGACGACGACGCGGTGGTGCGTGTCCACCGCGACGCTCTCGGCCAGGGTGACGGCGGCCGGGTCCGGTCCGCCCTTGCGGTGCACCACCAGGGCGTGACCGCTCCGGCGCAGCCGCAGACCGCTGCGCAGCCGTGCGGCCAGCGTGCCGTCGAGTCGCACGCTCACCTCTCCTTCACGGTGGCCGCGGCGGCGTCCGGGGACAGCAGGGGACCGTCGGGCAGCAGCTTCAGCACCCGCGCGGGCATCGCGGTGGTGGGGCCGCTGAGCCGGAGGTCCTGGGCCGCCCGGCCGGAGAGCGGGAAGAGGGTGCCCTGGTCGTCGATGAGGTAGGTGCGTGGGGAGACGACACGTGCGCGCAGCTCGTCCTGGTCGACGACGAGGACGCCGTGGGCGGGAGCCACCAGCACCGGGCGCTTGGTGGTGAGCACGCCGCCCCGCTCCTGCACCAGGCTGTTGGTGGTGTGGACGCCGGCCGTCGTCTGACGCAGGCACAGCCGCCCGCCGTCCGCGCCGGGCAACGGAGCCCCGCGCAGGTCGGGTAGGGGCGCGGCCGGCCAGTGCGGGGCCACGGGCGAGGCGGCGAGTGAGGCGGCGTCGACGGTCGCCGGTGCCGGCGCCCCGGGCCGGGCGGCGAGGAGGGCGGCCTCGGTGGCCGTCACCCGGGTGATGCCATCCTTGAGCATGACGTAGGCGGGTCCCCGGCCGGCGGAGGTGCGCAGGATCTGGCCCACCCGCACCGCCTCGCCGCCGACCTGGCCGGCCGGGTCGCCGTCGTGCGGGACGACCGGGACCCTCAGCTGCGCGCCGGAGGGCACCTCGGCCAGCCAGTCGTCGGGAGCGGTCACCGGCCGCCCGCCGTCCAGGCCGAGCGCGATGAGGGTGCCTTCGGTGGGCACCGGGTACTTGACGCCGCGCCACAGCACGAACCGGCGGCCCGTACGGTCGGCGACCACGGCGGCGGTCCCGGCGGGTACCGGCGTCGTCCCGGCCGGGGTCAGATCGAGAACCTCGCCGGCCGGCAGATCGGGGCGCAGGCAGCGGGTCCAGCCACCGGAAGCCACGTCGCCGGGGGCGGGCAGCGAGTCCGGGGCCTTGTCGATGCCGATGGGCGAACCGTGCGGTACGGCCTCCAGCGCGTCCTGGGACGCCGTGCGGACGGTGCCGGAGAACCCGGTCAGCAACAACGCGGAGGCGTAGTTGCGCACCGGCCGCAGGGTGCCGTCGAGCAGCAGGTAGCGCGTGCCCGTCTCCTTCTCCACGATGATCGAGCCGCGCTGGCGCCAGGTGTCCTTCTCGACCGGGTCGATGAGGCCCCACACCGCGAAGCCAGCGCAGAGCAGCAGGACGAGGGCGAAGCCGAAGAAGGTGCCGACCGAGCCGCGCCGGTGGGGGCTTCCGCCGTCGCCGGGCTGCCCTGTCACCAGTGCCGCGGCCAGACGGCCCATCGCGAACTGGTAGGCCTGGAGGTGGTCCCGTTGTGTCTGCACGCCGCTCCCTCAACTGGCCAGGTAGCGGAAGTGGCCGTAGGTGTGCACCAGTTGCAGCAGCAGCGGCAGCAACGCGATGGAGCAGACCCACTCGGCGATGTCGCCGGCGTGCCCCCACACGGGCAGAAGCCTGCCGCCCGGCAGCCGCTGCGCCGTCCACAGCAGCAGCACCGCGGTGACGAGCAGTGCCGCCAGTTCCACGGCCCATGCTCCGGTGCCGTGGCGGGTGCCCAGCGCGAGCCCGACCGCGAGGGGGGCCGTGACGCCGCCGAGCGTGGTGGCGATCCGCTGGACCACACCGTTCAGCGCGCGGGCGCGCAGCAGCAACGCGGCGCCGAAGACCAGCGGCAGCGTCCAGTCGATCCAGCCCTGGTCCAGGGACAGCAGCCACCAGGCGGCGGTGCAGATCACCGCGGTGGTGAGGGCCAGGACGTCCAGCAGCAGGACGGCGACGACGGTGCGCCGCTGGACGTCCTCCTCCGCTTCGGGCTCGATGTCCTGCTGCAACTGTTCGGCGTCGTGCGGCAGATGAGGGACGCGCAGGCGCGCGGTGCGCAGCGCGACACGCGGAGCGAGGTGGCCGAGCACGAACAGGGCCCCGGCCACCAGGCCGGTGGCCTGCGCGGCCGAGCAGCCCGTGGCACGGACCGCGCAGGCGGCGGCCGTGGCGACCGCGAGGGCGAGGGCCGTGGCCGGTACCAACGGCGGCAGGGTGCGCAGCGCGAGGAGCCCACCGGACAGGACGAGGAGCCAGGCGGCGGCCAGCAGCAGCCCCGTGGTGCCTGGTGCCGGAGTGGAGACCACTCCGGCGAGCAGGCCGAGGACCAGGGCGCCGCAGCCGGCGACGGCGACAACGGCCCGGTCCGCCCGTCCGCGCCGCGCGACGACGGCGGCGGTGCCCAGGAGGAGGGCCGCGAGGCCCGCGCCGGCGGCCGTGGTACCGCCCGGAGCGGCGAGCAGGACGGCGGTCGCCGCGGCGGCGACGGCGAAGCAGGCCGTGACGAGGGCCAGCCACCGGGTCGCCCCGGCCGACCAGCGACCGGGCCGCCCGTCGACGACGTGCGCCACACCGTCCGCGACGTCGTCGAAGACCAGCGGCGGCAGGGCCTCCGCCTCGGGACGCAGGTACAGCACCTCGCCGTGCCGCAGGCCGAGGGTCTGCGGGGTGCCGTCGAGGTCCAGCGGTTCCTCGCCGAACCGCTGGAGTGTCCAGGAGGTTCCGTCACCGGAGGGCTTTCCGGCCTGCCGCAGCAGCACAGGCAGCAGTGCGGCGAGCGGCATGGTGACCGGTACGGCGAGGTCGGCCCGGCCCGCCAGGCCCTCGACGGTGAGACGGCAGAGGTCGGGGACGGCCGAGCTCAGCTGGGGTGATGTGGTCATGGGGTTGCTCCGCTGCGGGAAGGGGTGGCGGGAACGGGGGTCCGGCGGACGGTGGTCGAGGGGGTCGGGCGGATGGCTGTCACGAGGAAGTCACCAGTCCCAGGTGCACCAGGCCGATCGAGCGTCGGGTGACCAGTTGGGCTCGGCCGGGCGGCAGCAGGCGTGGGCGGGCCTCGCCGAGGAACTTGCCCTCTTCCTTGGGGTAGGACAGCAGCAGGGCCGGGTTGCCCAGTTCCCACACCCGTCGCAGCAGGGGGTCCATCATGGCGCGCGCGGCGCCGGAGGAACTGCGTGCGACGATCAGGTGCAGGCCGATGTGCTGGCCCTGGGCCAGCAGGTCCACCAGTGGTGAGGTGGGAGAGGCCATGCCGGGGCTGCTGGAGAACAGGTCGTAGTCGTCGATCACGACGAACAGCCGGGGCCCGTGCCACCAGTCACGCCGGGGCAGTTGCTCGGGGGTGATCTCCGGTCCGGGGACGCGTTTGCCGAGCGACACCGCTGCCGACTTCATCAGCTCCGTGAGGGCGGGTCCGTCGACCGCGTAACCCACCCGGTAGGCCTCGGGGATGTCCCGGAGCAGGCCGCGCCCCGGGTCTGCGGCCAGGATGCGCGCCTCGTCGGCGGTGTAACGGGCGAGGACGGCGCGGATGGCCAGGCGCAGGGCGTTGGTCTTCCCGGTCTCGCCGTCGCCGAACACCATCAGGTGGGCTGTCGTGCCGAAATCGTGCCAGGCGGGCGCGAGACGCTGTTCGTCCAGCCCCAGGCACAGCCGCAGCTCCTCGCTGTCGGCGGGCGGCGGCGGAAGCTGGCCGGCCGGCAGCCGGGCGGGCAGCAGCCGGACCTCGGGGGCCGGGCGTCCGGTCCAGAAGGTGTTGATCTCGGCGGCGGCCGACCGGGTCGCCGTGGTCAGGTCCTCGGTCTCGGCGGAGCCGTCGATGCGGGGCAGTGCGGACAGGAAGTGGTGGCCGGACGCCACGAGGCCGCGCCCGGGCTGGTGGGGGACGGTGGCGGCGATCCGCGAGCCCACCTCCGACTCCACCGAGTCGCCGAGCCGCAGCTCCAGCTTGGTTCCCATCAGGTCGCGCAGCCGTGGCCGGAACTCGGACCAGCGCACGCCGGAGCCGACGAGATGAAGCCCGAAGGCGAGGCCGCGCGCGGCCAGGTCCATCAGGACGTTCTCCGCGTCCTCGTACTCGGCGCGCAGCGTGGCCCAGCCGTCGACCACCACGAAGACGTCGCCGTAGGGGTCGTCGACGGCGCCCTCGGCGCGCAGCACCCGGTACGCGGCCATCGATTCGAGGCCGCGTTCGGCGAAGGTCCGCTCGCGCCGTTCCAGCAGCTGGGTCATCTCCGCGACGGTGCGCAGCACGCGGTCGCGGTCGAGCCGGCCGGCGACGGAACCGACGTGCGGAAGACCGCCGACCGAGGCCAGGCCGCCACCGAAGTCGAGGCAGTAGAACTGCACGTCCTGGGGGGTGTGGGTGAGGGCGAGCGACATCATCAGCGTGCGCAGCAGCGTCGACTTGCCCGTCTGCGGGGCACCGACGACACCGATGTGGCCGCCCGCGCCGGACAGGTCGGTGGTGAGCAGTTCACGTGCCTGCTCGTAGGGGCGGTCGACCATGCCGAGCGGCACCCGGGTGAGGGTGGGCGCGGTGTGTCCCTTGGCGGTGATGCCCCGGTGCGAGTCGGGCTCGATGCCCGGCAGGAGCTCGTCCAGGCTGGGCGAGACGTTCAGGGGCGGCAGCCACACCTGGCGGGCCGGCGGACCGCTGTCCTCCAGCCGGCGCACCAGCACCTCCAGCAGGCTCTCGCCGCTCTCTTCCGGTTCCTCGGGACCGGCCGCGACGGTCTCGGCCGCGGACGGCACCGGGAGGCTCTCGGGTTCTGCTGCGTCCAGGCGCTCCAGCCCGAACAGGGCGATGTCCTGAGCGGGTTCGGCGGCCCCGCCCGTGGGGTCCTCGGCCGAGCGGGGGGCGGGGGCGGGCCCGGAGACGTAGGCGGCCTTGAAGCGGACCAGGTTGGTGGTGTCGATCTTCAGGTAGCCGTTGCCGGGAGCCGAGGGAAGTTCGTACGCGGAGGAGACACCGATGACGCTGCGGGACTCCATGGAGGAGAAGGTGCGCAGCGCGATGCGGTACGACAGATGGCCCTCGACCTTGTGTACCCGGCCCTCGTCCAGCCGCTGCGAGGCGAGCAGCAGGTGCACGCCGAGGCTGCGCCCGAGCCGGCCGATCGACACGAACAGATCCACGAACTCCGGTTTGCTGGCCAGGAGTTCGGAGAACTCGTCGACGATGACGAGCAGCGAGGGCAGCGGGCTGAGCCAGCTCGCCCCGGACAGCCGGGCCTTCTCGTACTCGAACAGCGAGGAGTAGCCGGCGTCGCGCAGCAGCTGCTGGCGGCGGGTCAGCTCGCCGTTGATGGAGTCCCGCATCCGGTCCACCAGGTGGATCTCATCGGCCAGGTTGGTGATGACGGCCGACGTGTGCGGGAGGCGGTCCATGTTGAGGAAGGTCGCGCCGCCCTTGAAGTCGACCAGGACGAGATTGAGCACCTCGGAGGAGTGGGTGGTGACCAGGCCCATCACGAGGGTGCGCAGCAGTTCGCTCTTGCCCGAACCGGTCGCGCCGATCAGCAGTCCGTGCGGCCCCATGCCGCCCTGCGCGGACTCCTTGAGGTCCAGTTCGACGACCTCGCCGTGCTCGGTCACGCCGAGCGGCACCTTCAGCCGCGCCGACTGGGCCTGCCGGGCCCGCCAGGCGGCGGCGACGTCGAAGGTGTGCGGTTCGCGCAGCCCGAGCAGCGCGGTCAGTTCGAAGTCCGCCTCCAGCGAGTTGTCGGACAGGTCGATGGCGCCGCTGGGGCGCATCGGGGCGACGGACCGGGCGAGGAGTTCGGCCCGTACCCGGCTGAGCGAGTCGGCGCGGATGCGGGCGGTGGTGTCGCCGGATGGGTACTCGGCGTGTCCGTCGCGCACCGTCAGCCTGAGGACGCGCTCGCCGCCCGGCAGCGCGCCGGTGGCGTCCAGCAGCACCAGGTTGCGGATGCCCCCGCCCAGCAGCCTGGACGACTCGGGAACACGGATGTCCTGGGCCACGACGACCACGAACGGCTCCGCGGTGCTCGGGGACGCGTCCGGGTCGTGGTCGGGCCGGTCCCGCACCTCCGGCCCCAGCAGTTCCATCAGTGCGTCGTGGTCGTCGGCGGCCAGGCGAAGGGGTCCGGCCGCGTCGGTCTCCTCGGGGTGCTGGTTGTGGGGCAGCCATTTCAGCCACTCCCATTCCGTCGCCGCCATGCCGCGGCCCAGCAGGGCGATCCGCAGATCGTTCGGCGCGTGCAGGACGGCCAGCTGACCGACCATGGCCCGCATCAGCGCCAGTACGTCGGTGCCGGAACCGGCGAACTCCACACTGGTGAACCGGCGCAGCGCCATGGGCACCGGCAGGTGCGGCACGCGCTGGTGGGCCCGGGTGAAGCGGCGCAGCGACATCGCCGTGAGCGGTTCCAGGTCCTCCACCGGCCGGGTCTGCGGCGGCAGGAACTCCAGCGCCGCCCGGCGCGAGCCGGTGCCGATGCGGATGCGCGCGAAGTCGTCGTGGTGTGGCCGGCGTTCCCACAGCCGGCTCCCTTCGGCGAGTACCGGCAGCGCGGCCGGGTCGGGGTTGTCCCACGACAGGGCCTTGCGCTGCTGTTCGGCGGCCTCCCGGGCCTGTTGGCGTTTCTGCGCCAGGTAGCGCAGGTAGTCGCGGCGCTCGGCCCGCATCTTGCGGCGCCGCTCACCGCCGGAGCGGCCCAGCTGGGTCAGGGCCATGCCGGCGACCGAGGCGCCCATCATGCCGGACATGAGGTAGGTCGTCGGTCCGGGCCTGCCCTGGGTGAACATCAGCATCATCGCGCCGCTGCCCAGCCCCATCGGGATGTACATGAGGGCGGAGGACATGTCCGTCTGCGCGGGTTCGCCGAGCACCGGTGGCTCGGCGAGTTCCACCTGGCCCTCGGGCATGACGGGACCCTCCTCGCGCGGGGCCCGCTTGGCTACGGTGGTGCTCAACCTGGGTTCCTTTCGCGGGCGGGGCCGGCGCGTGCGGGCCGGCCTGCCGTGCCTCGTACGGGCTGTCAGATGAGGCCGGAGCGGATGGCGAAGGAGACGGCGTGGGAACGGTTGCGCAGCCGGTGCCGTTTGATGACGCCGTAGAGCACGTTCTTGATGGTGCGCTCCGAGTAGCCGAGCTGGTTGCCGATGTCCTGCAACTCATGGCCGTCGGCGACGAGTTGCAGCACCTTCGCCTCGCGCTCGGTGAGTCCACCCGGGGTGAGACCGCGAGGCGCGAGCACCTCCCGGTAGGTGTACTGCATCTGGTCCACCAGCCGTCCTTGCAGGGCCGGAGGCAGGTCAGCGTGGCCCGCGCGCACCTGTCGGACGGTCTGGGTGAACGCCTCCCAGGTGAAGCCGGTACGCGGGAGCACGGCCCGCACTCCCGAAACGACGGCCTGGTGCAGGTTGGCCCGCCATTCCCCGCCGACCACGAGCACCAGTGACACCCGCTCCCCCACCTGCTTGCGCAGCCGGGTCACGGCCGGGGTGTCCGGGCTGTGCAGGGCCGCCACGACGACGTCCGCCGCGTTCCTGTCCGCCGTCCACACCAGGTGCGGGCACTGCCTCACGAAGTTCTCCAGGGCCAGTTCCGAGATGGGGTCGCCCGTGGGCAGCACGCCGACCACCGGCCGTCCCGTCGCGGTCCGCCGGGGCCCGCCCCCCGCGGGGGATTCCGCCTCGTCCTGCCCGTGTCGGCCGTCCGACCCTAAGGAACGCTCACCGACCGCGCCGTTCACTCCGGCGTGGGAACGGGGCGGGCGCGCGCTCTCCGTTTCGTCCGCCGTGTACGAGCTTCCGGTTCCGCGGGCCGCCCGGTGCGTCCGACTGTGCGCACCGAGTCCGTGGACGGCTTCGATCTCACGCGCATGGGATCCAGACATGGGGTCCTTCCTTCTGCTGTGGCCCGGGACCGCTCCGGTCACACGCCCGCACGACCTTGCCGCCGCGTGCACGGGGCACGGCGGCGGAAGGAACACGTACGGGGCCGGCCCCGCGGGGCCCGAGGCCGTCGGCCGCGGCGCTCAGTCTCCGGCGGGCGCAGAGGAGGGCCGGATGTTGTGGTTGCGGCGGAAGACGTTGTCCGGGTCCCAGCGCCGTTTGGCCGCCGCGAGCCGGTGGTAGCGCTCGGCGCCGTACAACCGCCGGACCTCCGCCTCGGACACGGCCTCGTCGGGGGCGATGAAGTTCACCACGTTGCGGGGATCGGTCCACGGGGACAGGGCCGCCGCGTACTTCGCCAGGTGCTCGTCCATGAAGGGCAGGTCGGGGGGCGCGGCGACGCCGAAGGCGAAGGTGACGTACGGCAGGCCGCGCGACGGCACCGCGTTCGGCGTCCCGGGCTCCCGGTCGAGTGCGCCGCCGAGGGCGCGCACCTCCACGGTCACCAGCGGGCAGTCGGAGCCGGGACCGACCGCTTCCACCAGCGCCGCCAGTGTCTCGACGGAGAACTCGCGCAGGCCGAAGCCGGTCTCGACGTACGGCAGCGGGTCGACCGGGTCGACGTGGATGGCGCCGATGTCCGGGACCGGGCGCGGGGCGATCGAGTCGAGGACGGGGGTGCCCGCGGCCCGCAGCGGGGCGAGGAGTTCCTCGGCCTCGGCCGCGTCACCGAGGTGGGAGAAGCGCACGTGCAGGACGAAGGCGCCGCGCAGCGGTGCGGGCAGGGCGTCGTCCTGGGGCAGCCGCTGGACCGCGAAGGAGGTGCTCGCCGTCTCGGGCAGGGCCGGCGCCCAGGTCCGCCAGACCTCCAGCACCTCGGCCATGTCCTCGCCGGGGAACCAGAGTCCACCGCCGTAGAAGGCGGTCAGCTCGACGGCGGTGAACTCGATGCGGGTGACGACGCCGAAGTTGCCCTTGCCGCCCAGCAGGGCCCAGAACAGCTCCGGTTCGTCGTCCGGGGTGACGGTGCGGATGACACCGTCGGCGGTGACGACCTCGATCCACCGCACGTGGTCGGCCGCGTAGCCGTGGGCCCGGCCCAGCAGCGGGCTGAGTCCGCCACCGAGCGTGTAGCCGACCACGCCGACACCGGGCGTGGAGCCGGCCAGCGGGGCGAGGCCGGCCTTCGCGGCGGCGGCGAGTGCCTCGTGCCAGCGCACGCCCGCGCCAACGCGCAGGGTGCGGGCGGACTCATCCACCTCGACGCCGGTCAGGCGGGTGGTGGTGATCAGCAGGGAGCTCTCACCGACCGACGGGACCACCTGGTGGCCGGCGTTCTTGACGGCGACCGCGAGGCCGTGACGAGTGGCGAAGGTGACGGCGTGAGCCACGTCCTCGGCGCTGGTGGCGCCGACGACGACGGCGGGCGCCGTGGGCTGCGCGAGGTTGTAGGTGGCGCACTCGGCCGCGTAGGCGGCGTCCGCCGGATCCAGTACGGGGCCGGTGACGGCCGCACGGAGACCCGCCACGTCGTCGGGACTGACGGGACCAGCCGTCGCGGCGGCAGCATTCTGGGACATCGTATCCATCTCGATTGGGGGGTGGGCGGTGTACACCTACGGGAAAGTTGGCACACCGACCCCTCGAACCATAGACCCTTGAGATCACCTTGGGGTGACCGCAAGACGTCCACTCACTCATTGATACCTGAGCCAGCGTCAAGCATTGGCAAAGATGAGACACATGCGTGCAGCACATGAGTTAGCGCGCGGCGAATAACTATGTATGTAACTCTGCTGCCGTGCGGAACTAACTTCGCATGGCTATGAAGGAGCACTCATGGTGGACAAACCTCGTCAACTGCCCGCCGCCGCCCTGCTGGCAGGCACCGCCGTCCTGGCGGCACTGCTGACAGCCTGCGGCAACGGCGGCAACGGCCCGTCGGCCTCCGCCACGACGGACACGGGCACGACGGCGGCCACCACCTCCGGCCCGCCGACACAGACGCCCGCAGCGGGTGAACCGTCGGGGTCCGGCGCGACGGAGTCGCCCACGGCGGCCGGCGCCGGGGCCGGGGCCGCGGGCGGCCGGTGCCACACCTCCGAGCTGCGTGCCTCGCTCGGGACGGACGACCCGGGGGCCGGCCAGGAGAACTTCCCCCTCGTGCTGACGAACGCCTCCAGCCGGACCTGCACCGTGACCGGGTATCCCGGAGCCGCGTTCACCGATGCCTCCGGGCGGCAACTGGGCCCCGATCCGGCCCGTACGCCCGGCGGGGCGACGCCGGTCACCCTCGCTCCGGGACGGAGCGCGTGGTCGGGGCTGTCCTTCACCAACCCCGCGGTGAGCGGGGCCAAGTCGGCGAAGCCGGCCTGGCTCCTCGTCACTCCCCCCAACGAACGGGACTCCCTGCGCGTCGCGTGGACCGGCGGCGCGGTGCCGGTGTCCGGCACCGCCTCCCAGGCGTCCCTCACCGTCCTCACTCCCGGCACAGGGGCTTGAAGGGACCGGTTCCCGCGTGACGCCGGGCCCCGCAGGGGGTTATGGCCGTGCCGTCCCGGCGGTCCGGTGCGGCACGGCCCGGGACGGCACTGTGCGACGTGCGACCGACAGGGACCGGTGCACGCACCCTGCCGCCCGCGTCGGCGCCACCGCCCCTGACGGCGCCTCCGTACGGTGAGCACCGGCACGCCACTGACCCCGACGGACACCCCGCCGGCACGGTTCTCATCCCTGCCCAGAGCGAACGCCGTTCGCCGCGTAGCCCCGCAGGAAGTGCGCCTCGGTCACGGCCAGCCGGCGCAGTTCGTCGACGCTGACGCTCTCGTCGACGGCGTGGATGTTGGCCTCCGGCTCGCTGAGGCCGAACAGCAGGATCTCGGCCCGTGGGTACAGCTCGGCCAGCGTGCCGCACAGCGGGATGCCGCCGCCGAAGCCGCCGAGCCGCATGGTCTGTCCCGGGAACGCCGTGCCCAGGGCCTGGGCCATGGCCGTGTACGCCGGTCCCGAGGTGTCGGCCCGGAACGGCTCTCCCTGTCCCATCGGCTCGATCGAGACGCGGGCACCCCAGGGAGTGCGCTTCTCGATGTGCGCCGACAGCAGCGAGGTCGCCGTCCGCGCGTCCTGCCCCGGCGGGACGCGCAGGCTGAGCGCGGCCCGTGCCGTCGCGTGGATCGTCGGGGTGGCGCCCTCGACGGGCGGGCAGTCGATGCCCATCACGCCGACGGACGGCCGGGCCCACAGCCGGTCGCCGACACTGCCCGTGCCCGTGAGCCGCACTCCGTCCAGCAGGCCCGCGTCCGCGCGGAAGTCCGCCTCGGAGTAGTCCAGCCCCGGCCAGTGGCCGTCCGCCGCCAGCCCGTCCACCCGGGCCGTGCCGTCCTCGCCGGTCAGGGAGGCGAGGATCTTCAGCAGTGCTGTCAGGGCGTCGGGCGCCGGGCCGCCGAACTGGCCGGAGTGCAGGTCGGCGCGCAGCGTATCGACCTGGACGCGCAGCATGGTGATGCCGCGCAGGGCCGTCGTCACGGTCGGCACTCCGCGCCGGAAGTTGCCCGCATCCGCGACCAGGACGGCGTCCGCCGCCAGCAGTCGGGGGTGGGCGCGGGCGTACTGTTCGAGGCCGCCCGTGCCCTGCTCCTCGGAGCCCTCCACGATCACCTTCACGTTCACCGGCACCCCACCGTGCGCCTTGAGCGCGCGCAGCGCGAGCAGATGCATGAGCACGGCGCCCTTGCAGTCGGCGGTGCCCCGCCCGTACCAGCGGCCGTCCCGTTCGGTCAGGGTGAAGGGGGGACTGGTCCAGGCGGTCTCGTCCAGCGCGGGCTGGACGTCGAAGTGCGCGTAGAGCAGAACGGTCGGCGCGTCCGGCGGACCGGGCAGGAAGCCGTACACGGACTGCCAGCCGTCCGGCATGTCGAGGACGGTGACGTCCGCGAACGCCTCGGCGCGCAGGGCGTCGGCGATCCACTGTGCGGCCTTCTCCGACTCGCCGCGCGGGCTGACGTCCAGGTCCGCCACGGAGCGGAAGGCCACCAGCTCGGTGAGTTCCCTCCGTGCCGTCGGGATCATGGTGGCGATCGTCCCGGCGATCAGGTTCTCGTCCACGGGCTCCTCTTCAGCTGATGACTGTCAACTGCTGAGACAGTACGTCAGTTACTGATGTCATGTGTATGCGAGGCACCCCCAAGGGAGTTAGCTTTGCACCATGACTTTGCTGATGACATGGCCGGACAGCGGCCCGGAGAGGCTCGTCCGCCGTACGTCCGACCCCGCCCGGATCGGCGCGGCCCTCGACGCCCTCGGCGTGCGCTTCGAGCGGTGGCCGGTCCACGAGGAGCTGCCGGCCGACGCGGACAGCGCGGCCGTCTTCGCCGCGTACGGCCCACAGATCGACCGGCTGACCGCCGAGGAGGGCTTCACCACCGTCGACGTCCTCGGCCTGCATCCGGGCGACGACCCCGGGTACCCGGCGAAGGCCGAGGCCGCCCGCGCGAAGTTCCTCCAGGAGCACACGCACGACGACGACGAGATCCGGTTCTTCGTCTCCGGCTCCGGCGTCTTCTACCTGCACATCGGCAGCGAAGTGCACGCTGTCCTCTGTGAGCGGGGCGACCTGCTGGGCGTACCGCGCGGCACCACGCACTGGTTCGACATGGGCGCCCGGCCGGCGTTCACCGCGATCCGCTTCTTCCGCCGGCAGGACGGGTGGGTCGGCACCTTCACCGGCTCCTCCATCGCCGCCCGCTTCCCGGACCACGACGCCATCGCCGCCGGGCACGGGATCACCGGGTCACGAACCGTGTGACGGCCTCCGCGAAGCGGTGGGACTCCTCCGAGTGGGCGAAGTGGCCGCTGCCTTCGACGACGACCAGGGGATGCCGTCGTGACGGTCGACCAGGGCCGGCACGGGCAGGGTCGGCCGCATCAGGGCCTCGCGGTGATCAGCACCTCCAGGAAGCGGCTGGTAGCAGACACAGCCGTTGGGGCGCCGGGGCAGTCTCCCGGAGCCCCGTTGCCGACGGGCTCGACGTACACCATCGTGAGGTGCCGCCCGGTCACCGGCACGCGCAGGTGCTCCCGGGCGATGCCGGGACCTCCCGGGTGCGTGACGCACACCGGTCCGGTGCCGTGCACCGGGTACGTCCGGACGGTGCCGTCCACCTCGGACGCCGGCCTCGTCCGGCTGGTCCGGCGGAGTGCGCCACGGCCCCGACCGCATCGTCGCCCGGCGCTCACGGGTCGTGTCGGGGACAAGACCGATCAGCCCTCCGGACGCCCCGGAGCACTGGCCGCCGACCGTCGCCTGGCTGCTACGGAACGGGTTCCCCTGACCACCCTGCCGACCGACCGCCCTCCCTGGCCCCTGGTGCACATCATCGGCACGCGCCGGTCCGCCGCGTCCTGATGACGCATGGCCTTCCCGGGACGCCTGAACACGAGTCGGCTCGGCCTGGCCATGTGTGTGTCACGCCTGCGTGCGGGTGACTGTGTCCGCTGGCCCGGCGGCTGACGCGACCCGCAACACAGCGCATGCGAGCCATGGACCCGAAGGAGCCGGGTCCATGGCTCGCGTGCGGCTTGGGGCGACGCGCTCGGACGCTGTACCCAGCGCTCTCAGCGCTCGCTGTCCAGCGTGGCCAGCAGGGGGGCGGCGTAGCGTTCGCCGGCCGCCGCGCCCGCCGGGACGGCCTCCTCGATCTCCTTCAGCGTCTCCGCGTCGAGGGTCACGGAGGCCGCGCCGAGCGATTCCGCCAGCCGCTCCCGGCGCCGGGCGCCCACCAGCGGCACGATGTCCTCGCCCTGGGCCGCCACCCAGGCGATGGCCACCTGGCTGGTGGTGGCGCCGAGCCGCTCCGCGACCCGGCCGAGGGCCTCGACCAGGCGCAGGTTCGCCTCCAGGTTCTCGCCCTGGAAGCGCGGCGAGTGGGCGCGGAAGTCACTGCCGCTCAGCTCCCGCGAGGGCGACCAGTGGCCGCTGAGCAGACCGCGCGAGAGGACGCCGTACGCCGTCAGGCCGATGCCCAGTTCCCGCAGCGTCGGGATGATCGACTCCTCCGGGCCGCGCGAGAGCAGCGAGTACTCGATCTGGAGGTCGCTGATCGGGGCCACGGCGGCGGCGCGGCGGATCGTCTCGGCGCCCAGCTCGGACAACCCGATGTGCCGGATGTAGCCGGCCTGGCGCATCTCCTCCAGCGCGCCGACGGTCTCCTCCACCGGGATGTTCGGGTTGAGGCGGGCCGGACGGTAGATGTCGATGTAATCGGTCTCCAGGCGCCGCAGCGAGTACGCCAGCCTGTCCTTCACTGCCTCCGGCGACACGTCGTAGGGCACCGGCTGGAAGGCGCCGTCGGGGGCGCGGCGCGAGCCGAACTTGACGCTCAGCACGACGTCCTCGCGGCGACGCTCGCGCAGCGCGCGGGCGATGAGCATCTCGTTGGCGCCCGAACCGTAGAAGTCGCCGGTGTCGATCAGGTTGATGCCTCCGTCGATCGCCGCGTGCAGCGTGGCGATGCTCTCGGCGTCGTCGGCCGGACCGTACAGGTCCGACATTCCCATGGCACCCAGACCGATGGTGGAGACCTCGGGGCCGGAGCTGCCGAGCTTGCGCCGGTTCACAGACATGGTGTTTCTCCTCGTACGAAGGGGTGTGCGGACGTTCTTCCAGGGGTCAGATCCGGCCGAGCAGGCGGGTGACGCCCATCCGGCGGGCCAGGCGCAGCCGCAGTTCCTCGGCGGCGCCGTTGATGATCTCGGCGCCGTAGTCGGAGCCGTCGGCGACGGTCCGGCGCGGGCGCTGTCCCACGGGCAGGTCGACGACCCGGACCACCTCGTCGGCGACGATCTGCGGATCGGCGCTCACACCGTTCACCATCATCCGCTCGGTGTCCTCGCCCATCGAGGCGAGGAAGGGGGCGATCTTGTCGTACGCGGCCGTGCGCTCGGTGTCGGCGGGGAAGGCGGCGTTGGCGAAGTGGGCGGTGCCGTGGGTGAAGACGCCGGGCATGAGGATCGTGGTCTCGATGCCGTAGGCGGATACCTCCCAGGCGGTCGACTCGGCGAAGGCGTCGAAGGCGGCCTTGGCGGCGGTGTACGGCGCGAGGAAGGGCGGGATGGCGCGGGTCGTGCCCGAGCCGATCCACAGCAGCAGGCCCGACTCCTGGCGGCGCATCACCGGAAGGACGGCCCGGTTGACGCGGAGGGCACCGACGGCGTTGACGTCGAAGGCGCGCAGCACCTCCTCCGGGCTGAACGCCTCGGTCACGCCGACCAGCAGGTGGGCCGCGTTGTGCACGACGACGTCGATGCCGCCGGCCTGCTGCACGACGTGCTCGACGGCGGCCGCGGCGGACTCCTCGGACAGCACGTCCAGTTCGACGACCGACAGTTCCCCGGGAGCGCCCTTGGCCTGGTCCAGCAGGGCCCGGGCCTTGTCGGCGTTACGGCCCTGCGGGTCGCGCATCGAAGCGAAGACACGGTGGCCGGCCTGGGCGAGCGAGACGGACGCGAGGGCCCCCATGCCGGTGCCGGCACCGGTGACGAGAACCGTGCGCGAGGTCTCAGCGGACATTTCTTCCTCCTTGATGATGGCGTCGACGTGCCGGCCTCTCGGTCGGATCATCGCTCACCCTTTTGATACATCGACGATAACACACCAACGATCACAGTCAAGCGTTATCATTGATTGCATGACAGCGATCGAAACGACCCCGCAGCCGCGCGAGCGCATCCTGCGGGCAGCAGCGGACCTGCTAGCCGAGGGCGGACGGGAGGCGGTCTCCACCCGTTCCGTCAGCGCGGCCGCAGGAGTACAGGCACAGACGATCTACCGGCAGTTCGGTGACATGCAGGGCCTGCTGGACGAGGTCGCGCGGCGAGGTCTCGCCGCCTACCTCGCCGACAAGAAGGCCAACCTCGCCGCCGGGAACCCCGTCGAGCAGCTGCGGAACGGCTGGGACCTGCACGTGGCCTTCGGACTCGCCAACCCGGCCCTGTACCGGCTCCTCTACACCGATCCCCGTCCTGGTGAGGGCGCGGCGGCGATGGACGAGGCGTACGGCATACTCGTCCAGCTCGTCACCCGGGTCGCCGAGACCGGCCGGCTGCGCATGGGCATCGAGGCCGCGGCGGCGATGATCCACTCCACCGGCATCGGCGTCACGGTCACCCTGATCGGCGCCGCGGCGGCCGGACGGCTCGCCGAGCACGAGGGGCTGTCGGAGAGCACACGGGACGCCGTGCTGGCCGCCCTGGTCACGGACGCGGAGCGGGCGGCCCCCGTGGAGGACCCGCGCGCCGCCCGCGCCCGCCACGCAGTGGCCCTCAAGGCCCTGCTGGACGAGGGCGGAGAAGAGCGTTCCTTCACCCCGGGCGAGCACCTGCTGCTCACGGAGTGGCTGACCCGTCTTGTCTCCGCCACGGCACCCGGCGACGCCGCCTAGCCCGTCCGTCGCTCCGGTCCGCGCCGATCCCCGTCCCCGGCGCGGACCGCCCGCCCCCGGCAACCGGCCCGAAGACCTACGGCCGGCGCGGAAAGGGCTCGGCGAGGACTCCCCGGACCACCGTGCGGGGACCGGCCGACGCCCCGCCGCCAGGCCACCGCGGCAACCGGCTACCGCACCCGCACCCGACGTCCGCCGGTCCGGGGCCACCGCACCCGTACCCGGCATCCGACGGCTCCGGGCACCCTCGGCGCGCGGGAGCCCGGCCCTCCGGCCGCTCATCGTCAGCTCTCCCCGGCCCCGGCCGGAAGCCCCGCGACGCGGTACGCCTCCGGCTCCTCCAGCGTCTCGTGTTCCAGGAGGGCCCCGGCCAGGGCGTCCAGGCGGTCACGGTGGTCGCGCAGGGTGCGGCAGGCCTCCTCGTAGCACTCCTCGACGATCCGGCGCATCTCGGCGTCGATCACGTCCAGGGTGTGCGGCGCGGCCGACAGGCCGTACGGCTGCTGGGTATCGCCCGGCAGGGCCGAGAGACGGCCGACCTTCCCGCTCATGCCCCAGCGCGACACCATTCCGCGCGCGATGCCGGTGACCTGCTCCAGGTCGTTCTCGGCGCCGGTCGTGACGACCCCGAACACCACCTGCTCGGCCGCCATCCCGCCCAGCGCGCCGATGATGCGGCCGCGCAGGTACTCCTCGGTGTACGCGTACTTGTCCGCGTCGGGCGTCGACAGCGTCACCCCGAGCGCCCGGCCTCTCGGCACGATCGTGATCTTGCGGACCGGGTCGGCGCCCGGCTGGAGCATGCCCAGCAGCGCGTGCCCGCTCTCGTGGTACGCCGTCCGCCGCCGCTCCGCCTGGGGCATCACCAGCGGCCGTTCGGCACCCAGTTGGACCTTCTCCAGGGCCTCGGAGAGGTTCTTCTGCGTCACCCGGTCCTGGCCGTACTTCACCGCGAGCAGCGCCGCCTCGTTGGCGAGGTTCGCCAGCTCCGCCCCCGTCATGCCCGGGGTCGTCCGGGCCACCTGCGCCAGGTCGACGTCGGCGGCGAGCGGGATCGCGCGGGTGTGGATGCGCAGGATCGCCTCCCGGCCGCCCCGGTCCGGCGGCGACACCTGGACCACCCGGTCGAACCGTCCCGGCCGGGTCAGCGCCGCGTCCAGGACGTCCACCCGGTTGGTGGCCGCGATCACGATGACGCCCTCCGAGCCGGAGAAGCCGTCCATCTCGGTCAGGATCTGGTTGAGCGTCTGCTCCCGCTCGTCGTGCCCGCCCACGCTCGACCCGCCCCGTGACCGGCCGATGGTGTCGATCTCGTCGATGAAGACGATCGACGGCGCCACCTTGCGGGCCTCCGCGAACAGCTCCCGCACCCGGGACGCGCCCACACCCACGATCATCTCGATGAACTCGGAGGCGCTGGCGGAGAAGAACGGCACGCCCGCCTCCCCCGCGACCGCCCGTGCGAGCAGCGTCTTACCGGTCCCGGGCGGCCCCGCCAGCAGCACACCGCGCGGCATCTTGGCGCCCAGCCGCCGGTAGGCGTCGGGGTTCTTCAGGAAGCTGACGACGTCGTTCAGTTCGCCTTCCACCTCGTCGATGCCGGCTACGTCCGCGAAGGTGGTGCGCTTGCCGCCCGGTTCCGCGCCCACGGGCTTCGGCGGCTTGCGGCCGAGTACCCCGCCCGCCCCGCCGAGTCCGCCGCCCAGCCCCCCGCCCATCCGCCGGGCGACGAACACCCAGACGGCGATCAGCAGCACCGTCGGCAGCAGCGAGACCAGCAGGGTCTCCCCGAGGCCCGGCCCCTGCGCCAGCGGCTCGGCGGCGACCGCAACCTTCTGCCGGGTGATCTCGGCCCACAGCTGCCCGTCGTCGGCGAACGCGGGCTTGTACGTCTTGAAGTGCGTGTACGTGGCGCCCCTGGCGCCCCCGGGCACCTCACCGGGCTTCTTCAACGTGCCCTGGATCTCGGAGCCCTGGGAGTAGACGCTCTTGATGTTGCCCGCGTCCAGCTGCGCGGTGAAGGCGGTGTAGTCGACGGAGGTCGTACCGTCCCCGCGCACGTTGTTGTAAAGGAAGCCGAACGCGGCGTAGACGACGAGCAGGACCACCAGCTGCACGAGGCAACCGCCCCGGGAGCGCCATCCGTTCGGCGACGGCGGCGATCCGCCCGGCATCCCTTCGGTACGCCAGGACTGACGTGGGTCATGACGCGGCGGAACGGGATCGGTCATCGGGCTTCTTCTCCTCGGGAAGCGGCACGTGGATTGCGCAGCGGATCGCCGCATCACAGAATTCGGTTGGCACGGCGGACCATGGCCATGGACATCAGCCCCAGCGCCAGAGCAAGCGCGCCGAGGATCACCCCGTCGAGGGTCGCGGCGCGGCCCGGATGCCGGCCCACCACCCACGGCGACACGCCCATCCACACGCCGATCAGGACCAGGGCGCCGCTCATTCCGGTCATCCGCTCCGGTGCCACGGTGAAACCGAGGGCCAGGAGACAGATGGCGGCGCCCACGATCAGGTCGTGCACCGCGAGATCACCGTTCGCCATGGCGAAGTGCAGGATCCACGGGGATGCGGCGAAGAACAGGCCGACCAGGAAAACCGGCCCGTTCACCAGCGCCACATCGTGCGCCCCGAGAACGCGGGCGTAGCGCTCGCGCATCTCGAAGGCGTCCGGGTGGCCCGCCATGTCGTCCCTGCGGTGGGGGAAGCCAGACATCCGAGGACTCCTCACTGCTGTCCGAGACCTCATGCTGTCGCGGAGGTTGCCGACCGGACATCACACGTTCGGGCGATAAGCAACCGGAGCATGTGAGTCAGTGACTCATAGACCTGCCTTATGACCTGATACAGCGGAACGCACTACCGACTGCCCCGGCGCTCAGAGATGTTTTCTTCATGACTACGTCTCTCACGCCTCTCGCCCACGCACCGCACCGCGTCCCACGCCGCTTCCTCAGGGATCTGGACCGCCCCGCCGACGTGTTCCGCAACCTGGGCCCCAACTGGTACGCCTCCGTGATGGGCACCGGCATCGTCGCCAACGCGGCCGCCGTCCTGCCCTTCCACGTGAACGGTCTACGCCTGTTCGCCACGGTCGTGTGGGCGCTCGCCTCCGCGATCCTCGTGGCGCTCACCGGCGCCTGGGCCGTGCACTGGGTCCGGCACCGGGACATCGCCCGTGGTCACGCCCACCACCCGGTCATGGGGCACTTCTGGGGAGCCCCGGCGATGGCCCTGATGACGGTCGGCGCGGGCACCCTCACCCTGGGCAAGGACTGGATCGGTGTCCAGGCGGCCGTACGCGTCGACTCGGTGCTGTGGACCGCCGGCACCCTGCTCGGCCTGGTCACCTGCGTGTGGATCCCCTACCTCGCCATGACCGAGCACGAGATCGGCGATGACTCCGCGTTCGGGGGCTGGCTGATGCCGGTCGTGCCGCCGATGGTGTCGGCCGCCACCGGCGCGGCCCTGGTCCCCCACCTCGCGCCGGGCCAGGAGCGGCTGACCCTGTTGCTGGCCTGCTACGCCATGTTCGGCATCAGCCTGTTCACCAGCCTCATCATCATCACCCAAGTGTGGGGCCGGCTGGTCCACCACAAGCTCGGCCCGGCGGCGATGGTGCCCACGCTGTGGATCGTCCTCGGCCCGCTGGGCCAGTCGGTGACGGCGGCCAACGCGCTCGGCACGGTGGCCCACCTCGCCCTGCCGCAGCCGTACGCGACCGGTGCCGCCGTCTTCGGGATGGTCTACGGCCTGCCCACCTGGGGCTTCGCCATGATGTGGCTGGTGCTCGCCGCCCGGCTCACCCTGCACACCGCGCACAACCGCCTGCCCTTCGCCCTGACCTGGTGGAGCTTCACCTTCCCGGTGGGCACCTGCGTCACCGGTACCTGTGCGCTGGCGGCCCGGATGCACTCGGAAGCCTTCGACGTGGCGGCCGGAGCCCTGTACGTCCTGCTCCTGGCCGCGTGGGCGGTCGTCGCCCTCCGTACCCTGCGCGGCAGCTTCCGCGGCACCCTGTTCCTGCGGCAGGCACCCGCGCCCGCGCCTGGGCGGTGACGACGGGGGCGCGGCGGCCGGGCGTGTGACCACACGGGCCCGGCCGCCGCACGACTGTGCCGGATCAGCCTCCGTCCGGTCCGTGTACCCGGTGTCCACGGACCCAGCGGGCATGCGAGATCGGGTCGTCGGCACCGGGACGCGGGCCACGGCCGTACCGTTCGGTGAACCCGTAGACGGACTCCCCGGACACCTCCCAGCCCTCCCCGGCAAGGGCTCGTGCGGAGTCCGGACGCGCGTCCTCGCTGAAGAGTCCGCTGAGGTGGACGCCCATCTTCTGTTCCGTGTCCGCGTACAGCGAGCTGTCGCGGATCTCCTCTGTCTCCTGGCCCTGCAGGATCTCGTAGGCGATCGCGCTGCCCGGCGCCGACAGGGCCGACACCGTGGTGATCAGGCTCCGCTCCACGGGAGCGGACAGGTAGGGGATGACCCCTTCGATGACCCACGCGGTGGGCCGCAGCGGATCGAACCCGGCGGCCCGCAGCGGCTCGGTCCAGTCGCTCTCCAGGTCGGCGACCACGTGATGGTGCCGCACCGCCGGCCGGGCTCCCATGGCGTCGAGGACGTCCTGTTTGAAGGCGAACAGGTCGCAGCGGTCGACTTCGTACACCACGGTGCCGGCCGGCCAGTCGAGCCGTAGGGCCCGCGTGTCGAGACCGGCGCCGAGCTGTACCACCTGCCGGATGCCCTGCCTGTGCGCCGCGTCCAGCAGGAAGTCGTCGAACACCCGGGTGCGCAGGGCGAAGTACTGTCCCCCGCGCCCCCACACCGGATCGGCGTCGCCTTCCGCGACCTCCTCGATGGAGACGGGCAGCGGCACCGGTGTCTCGGCGGCCTTCACGAAGGCCTCGGCGTACGGATCACCGACGATGCCGTCCGGGTGCCGGGTCTCGATGGCCCGCGCCGCCGCGACCAGCAGCGCGGTCAGCTCGACGCCGGCGGAGAAGCGGGAGGTGCGCCCGCCGTCATTCATGTGCGCTCCGTTCTTTCGTCACCTGGGGTCCGGCGTGACGGCCCGGCTCCCCGTGGTACCGCAGGCCGTCCAGGAGGAGGGACAGGGCATGTTCACGCTCACCGCCGGTGAGCAAGGGGGACACCGCGAGGGACACCGCGGCGCGGAGGAATGTGTCGGCCTCCGCGCCGGGGTGGGCGCACGGTGCCGTCCCGGCGTGAGCCAGCAGCTCGGTGACCGCCTCGGACAAGGCCTGCCGGCAGGACGACGGACACAGCGCCTCGGGACTGAACACCTCGCGTAGCGCGGCGTCCTCCACGACGGTCCGCGTGAACCGGTCCAGCCAGTCCGCCAGCGTCCGCCAGGCCTGCTCGGCGCCGCTCCCCGCCGCCGGTGCCGTACTCGCCGTACGGCACAGCGCGCCGACCGTGTCGGCCACGTCGTCGGCGTAGACCGCCGTCAACAGGGCGGTACGGGTGGGAAAGTTACGATAGAGCGTGGCGATGCCCACTCCCGCGCGCCGGGCGACGGCCTTCAGGGAAGCGTCGCTTCCGTTCTCCTGGAACTCCGCGCGGGCCGCGGCGACGAGCGCGTCGTAGTTGCGCGCGGCGTCCAGCCGGCGAGGGCGGCGCGGCGCGGCCTCGCCGGGTTCCGCACGGCCATGGGTGTCCACGGTCATGGTGCTCTCCTCAAGGGTGTCCCACTGTCGGCGACGGGCACGTCCCGCCCGTGGGGCCGCCACCAGGCAGGACGTGGAACGCGTCGCGGTCGCCACCGCCGGACGGCGACCGCGACGCGGCTCGGGTGAGCGGCGGGACTCTCCGGTCCCGCTCCGCTCAGGCGACCGGCTCGAAGACCTTGCGGGCGTAGCGGGCATAGGCCTTGGGGCCGAGCACCGGCATCAGCAGCCGGGGCACCAGCGGCGCCGTCGACAGCATCAGCTTGACCACCTCGGCGTCGGCGAGCGAGGCGAGCATGCCGAAAATGACAGGCAGCTTGTTCTTGGGCAGCGCGTTGATCGCGTGGTCCCCCAGCGCGTGCCACTCCTTGGCCGTCACATACTCCGGGACGATCGGCAGCACGTCCTTCTCCTCGATGCCGAGGTGCTCGGTGAGCAGGGCGCCCAGGCGCTCCAGGGAGCGGGCGAGCGGCTCGCCGTTCTCCTTGGTGGGCTGGTCCCGCCAGATGGCGAGCCGCTGGGACGACTCGGTGAGCAGTGCCGCGATCTCCACGTGCTGGCTCTCCAGCAGGTTCACCGTCTCACCGAGCCGGTCGCCCCCACGCTCCAGCAGTTTGGGCCACAGCAATTCGTCCTCGCCCATGTGGTGCAGGTGCAGGAAGTCTTCGATGAGCTGCGCGTGATCGGCGACGACCGCGGCCCGCTCGGCGTCGCCGCTGGTGACCGCCCTGACCACACCGGGAAGACGCGAGTAGTTCAGCCTGAAGGCCTCGTGCACGACCAGCATGTCGCGGACGTCGGCACGGTCGGTCGGTGAATGGGGCATGACACTACCTTCTCGGGTCAATGAGTGACGCTGCGCGTCAAGCCGGAAACGTCCACACATGACGGCGCGTGAGGTGACGGAACATGAGTCTAGTCGGGTACGTCAGCCCCACTGACCGCAGTGATGTCGAGGACTGGTAGAGATTGACATAATTGAAAGTCAATCACTTCGAAAGGCCTTGAACCTATGACAGAGCGCGACGCCAACCAGCCGACCGCGGACATGGACCTCAGTGTCATGCCCGACGAGGTCTGGGTGTACGACCAGGCACGCCTGGTGGAGGCGGCGACCGAGTCGGGCACGACAGAGAGCATCGCCGTTGAGTACGACGGCACACGCGCCCAGATGGTCATCCTGACCACGCGGGGCGCGAAGACGGGTCGGTACCGCAAGACGCCGGTGATCCGAGTGGAGCACGAGGGCCGGTACGCGGCCGTCGCCTCCAAGGGCGGCGCGCCCACGAATCCCGCGTGGTACCACAACCTCCTCGCACACCCCGAGGTCGAGGTGTGGGACGGAACGGAGCACCGCCCCTACCGGGCGCGACGGACGACAGTGGAGGAACGGCAGGAGTGGTGGGACCGGGCGGTCCAGGCCTGGCCCTCCTACGACGACTACCGGACCAAGACCGACCGCCTGATCCCGGTGCTGCTGCTGGAACCGGCGGCCTGACGCGCGCCTATGGGTGACCGTGCCGCCACGCAAGTGCCTGGGTGTACTTATCACGTCTCTGCACATTTCGGCCGGTGGCGCCTACCCTCGAGACCTGGTGGTGCCGCTGCGGATCAGTCCGGAGCGGCTCCGCCTGTTCCACTTGGGTCAGGCACTGTCGTAGGGGGCGTCTATGCACAGGCCAGAAAGCTCAAGCGGTAACCCGACCGGCGGATGCGGGCAGCGGTGCGGCTCTCCGTTCACCGCATCCGCCGGTCTCTTCAACAGGCTTGTCTGACCGAGACGGCTTCCACAGCCTGTTCCGCTCGGCTCGTACCACGTTGTCGTACAGCCGACGCAGGTGTTTCCAGGCCGCACAGGGACGGCCCGAAGAGCAGGGCAGGCAGCTGTCGTGATGGTGCCTGTATTCCCGGTACGCCGTTTCCAGCGCGCCTTCACCTAGATGTGTGCGCTCGCCGGCCCGCGACAGGCGGGCCCCGCGACAGGCGTACGTGCTCAAGGGTGCGCCAGCCCACGAATGTGCCCGTAGCGACAGCACGAGACTCGACCGGTCTGCTCATCTTGACACGAACGTGCGATGTCTCTTGGCGGATGGTCGGGCACTCTCGGGTCATCAACATGCGTCCTGGAGGAATCCGTGTCCGTGTCCCTCGCACAAGAGCCGGCTCGTACCGAGCGGAGCCGGCTGCTCAGTTTCGGCCGTCGCTGGGGCTGGCTCGCCGTCCTGTTGGTCGGCCTGCTGCTGTTCTGGCTCATCCACTCGGCGCTGGTCTCGACCGAGAACCCCAATCTGGTCCCCGCCCTGATCTTCTTCGGAGCGGCTCTGGTCCCCGCGGCCTTCGTCACCTTCGTGGCGGGCCGGCGCCTCGACTTCGGGGTCGGCACCGGTGTCGTAGGGGCTACCGCGCTGGCCGGCGGCGCGATCGGGGTGACTACCGCGGGTTTCCTGGAGTACCGGACCCTGCTGCTGATGGACTTCCTGCCGATGGCGGCCGTGGGCCTGATCGAGGAGGCCGCGAAACTCATCGTCCCGCTTCTTCTGCTGCTGGTCATCCGCGATCGGCACCCCGGTGACGGACTGCTCATCGGAGTCGCCTCCGGCGCCGGATTCGCCGTGTTCGAGACCATGGGCTACGCCTTCGTCGAACTCATCAACTCCGGCGGCAACCTGCACGCCGTGGACGATCTGCTGGTGCTGCGGGGCCTGCTGAGCCCCGCAGCCCACATGGCATGGACCGGGCTCACGGCCGCCGCGCTGTGGTCGGCGGCGGCAGCACAGCGCAACCGCAAGGCGGCGATCGCGAAGTTCGTCCTGGTGTACGCCGTCGCGGTGGGCCTGCACACGGCGTGGGACAGCTTCAACAGCGACACCGCCTACGTGATAGTGGCGGCCCTCAGCCTGTCCTTCCTCATCTACGCCACGCACCGCCTGGCCACGCCGCGCCGCGCGCACGCCCGCGTCACCCGACGGGCGTAGCCCCCGTCCGGCACCCGCCCCGTCCTCTTGCGGGCACGGACCGGCCGGCCCCGCCCGGGGGTGGCGAGTTCGGCGAAGCGTCCTGACGGCAGTGGTGTCGGGGTCGTTCTTCGGCAACTCGGCAAAGCGCTCGGCTGGGACTTCCCAGCCGAGCGTCTTCCGGTTCCTGCGTTCAGTTCACTGGCGGCCACGTCCACCGGAGTACACCGCCGCACCGGATGCTTCGGAGAGGGCTTGGCGATGCGCCATCTGCCGATGGCCGAACCGTTCTTCGCCCCGACCGTCAGGTCGCCTTCCCAGCGGCCCGGAACAGTGCGGTCGGCGACGAGCCGGCTCGGGGCGCGAGCGGCGTGCCTTCGCCCGTTTCCGAGCGGAGAACGGGAGGCAGCAGCCGGTGCGGCTCGGCGCGCCCCCTTCACGCGCCGCAGGTCAGCCATGCGCACGCGCCCCTCCCGAACAGGTGGAGGGCAGAAACCGGCCGGCGTCCGTCCGAACCGCCCTGCGCGGATACGGCAGGGCCTCGCGCCGGACGCCGACCAGCGGGTCCCTCAGGCGTCAGCGCCGGCTGACCAGATCACGCTCCAGGATCTCCCGCGTCTTGTCCGTCCACGGTTCGGGTACCGCGGTCCTCGGATCGATCTTGACGATGACGCGTCGTCCGTGCGCGTGCGTGTGTTCGCCGGAGTGGATCCGGAAGGCGAACTCCGCGCTTGTACGGCCCAGGCGACCTAGCCGGAACGTCACGTCCACCGGCCCGATCCGGGTGACCGGCCGTTCGAAGACCACCAGCAGCTCCCGGACCACCACATTGAGGTCGGGGTGGCCCAGCGACATGCCCAGCCCGGCGAAGTACCGGGTGATGGCCCGCTCCAGCAGGGCGGCGAACCGCCCGTGGTAGAGCATCCCGAAGGCGTCCAGGTCGTCGAAGAACACCTCGACGGCCTCGGTGTGCCCGTCGGTCGCCCCGACCTCGCCGACGGCTTCTGCGGACGGCACCCGGGTGCCCGATTCTTCAGTCATCTCGTCCTCCGTCTCATGGACAACCCTCGGATGATCAGCTTGGGCCGGTGACGTCGGACCAGGACCGGAAGACCGCCGCCTGGCCGTGCTTGTGCCCGTCGGCGTCCACCAGGTCCCACATGCAGACGTTCTCTATCCAGAAGAGGCTGCCGTCCTTGCGGACCCTGCGGCCCCGGTAACCGTCCGCGAAGCCCTGCCGGTCCACCGCGGCGACGAACGCGTCCCGGTCCTCCTGAGCGTCGGGCGCCGCGGACAACCGGGACGGCAGACCGGCGAACTCCGCCTCGCTGTAGCCGAAGCAGCGCTGTGCGGTGCGGTTGGCGTAGATGAAGCGGGGATCCGCCGAGGTGTCGTGTGCGAGCAGCCCGAAGGGCGCCCGGCCGTACAGCCAGTCGGCCGCCTCCCCCTCCCGCCACCGCAGTGGGCACAACGGCGTGCCCACGAGCCGTACATGGCTGTCGAGAAGGAGAGCGGCGAAGTCCGCGCCGCGAGCCGATACAGCCGCCCTGTCAGACATCGCCGTCCTGCACCCAGCTCATCAGCTTGCGCAGCTGCTTGCCAGTGGTCTCCAGCAGGTGCTCGGAGTCCTGCTTCTTGTACTCGTTGTACTTCTTCAGGCCGCTGTGGTACTCGTCCATCCAGTTGCGGGCGAAGGAACCGTCCTGGATCTCGGCGAGGACCTTCTTCATCTCGGCCTTGGTGGCGTCGGTGATGATGCGC